>CAZIZF010000042.1:0-1976 GCA_964543755.1 uncultured Candidatus Saccharibacteria bacterium | reverse complement strand
AGTCCCACCCCGGGCACAAACAGATGTGAATTATTTGATATTAACTTATTAAAAAAGATTACTATTTTTAATGTGGTTAATATGACTATATCTAAAAAAGAATATCAGCGCTTAACCGAAAAAGCTCTGCGTTAAGCAGATATTAGAGGAAGATATTTTTGCATATCCTTCCGACCAAAAATCCAAAAAAGGTAGTTAAAGAATTTAAGAAGAACGGGCTTTATAACCAAAGTTTTCTTAAAAGTTTAAAAAAGGAATTGAAGACGATAATCTTTATTATCAATAAATCTTATATCGGGTAAAAGGAGTTTTAATAACACCTTATTTCTCCTCAAGAACCTCGATATCGGTCTGAGTTATACCAAAGTTAATTGCCTCTTTTCTCGTAGAGAACCAGATATCCACTCTGTTGTTATGGCGTTTATTCATCCGATCCTTAACCACAAAAACTTTGTCTCCAAAATACTCAGGGATTCTAATTTTGGTATTGAAAGGTAGGAAGTTAGCTGCAACTATTCCATCTTCAACCCATGATCCCGATGCGGTTATAAAAGGAGTGCAGTCGGTTTGATCAACTGTACTTGAATAAGCGGTAATGGTTGTGCGGTGAATTCGAGCAACTCTGTATTCTCTTTCTTCTACCACAACAAGCTCTTCTTCATCCGAGAAGGTATGAAAGGGAGATAAGGTGTTGTTGTGAAAAGCCAGAAACCTATCTTCAATTTCGTTTTTTTCATACTCAGAATACTCATCCATTACAGCAGATTTGTTTTCCGCCGATACAGGGAGAATAAACATCAAGCCCGAGGTTATTAAGATAGCCAGAATATTTAGCGAGATTCCTTGGAAAAAGGATTCGCTTTTTGTCTTTTTACTCATTATAAAAACCCCTTTGCAGGGGATATTCATATAATGTCCTATATTTTCTGAAATGTCAATAGTTTTTGTTATAGTTTTCCACAACTGGTTTGGATTGAATTTTTGCGAAAAACTTTGACGAAAAGCATATTTTATAGCATCATTTAGATAGTTATAAATTTAACATAAATATATGATAAATAACAAAAAACAAAAAGCTGTTACAATTATTGGAGCCGGAGAAATTGGCACAGCGATAGAGTTCGTTTTGAACAAAAAAGAAGTAAATCCAGATTTATGGGACAAGGATGCTAAGAAGTCTAAAAAAGCCATAAGTTTTTCTGGTGCGATTAATAACGCCCAAATTATTTTTCTATGCATTCCTTCATGGGCGAACAGAGAAGTAGCAGAAAAGATTTATAACAACAGTAGAGATGGGCAAGAAAAGATAGTGATTACTCTTTCTAAAGGCATAGAGGAGAAGTCGTTTAAAACGATGGAGACTGTTCTGAAGGAGGAATTAAAGAATAGAGCTGACTATGGAGTTTTGGTCGGCCCAATGATAGCAGAAGAGATAAAATTAGGCCAACCAGCGGCAGGGATAATTAGTTTATCTAATACAAAATGGCAGAAAGGAATTGAAGACTTATTTCAAGATACTAATTTAAGAATTAGATTTTCTGATGATTTTCGTGGCCTGGCTATTTGCTCTGTTCTAAAGAACATCTATAGCCTTATCCTTGGCATAGCTGATGGATCTGGTTTTGGAACCAATATTAAGAGTTATCTTACGATTCAGTCATATCAAGAAATGAAAGAGATAGTAGGGATATTAGGTGGAAGAGAAGAAACTGTTGAAGGATTAGCTGGCTTGGGCGATTTACTGGCTACAGGTTGGAGTAGTTCTTCTTATAACTTAGCCACAGGTAGAAATATTATTTTAAAAAATGGGAAAAAACTTCGAAGCGAAGGAATTGTCTCTCTTGCACCAATAACGAAACTTTTAGGCGATAATCTTGAAAAGTTTAAAATCTTAAATTGCCTTAAACAGATAGTTTTAGATGGAAAGGACGCTCAAGAAAGATTCCTTAAGATAGAAATATTTAAAAATAATTAAT
>CAZIZF010000041.1:0-2126 GCA_964543755.1 uncultured Candidatus Saccharibacteria bacterium | reverse complement strand
ACAGTGTTAGAGTACCTCTCCCCGATTGGAAAGAGATAGTTCCTTTCGGAAAAATTAGAGAGATGTTAGTGACTACTAGAGAAAGAATCTTTAGCTTTGCCGGAGATCTTCTTGCTTTTTTCTAATAGTGTTGCTAGAATAATCCAAGATAAAAATTAAACTACAAATCTTGGATTTTCAACATAAAATTCCTAATAGAAAACTACAAAGATCAGATCTTTCTGATCTCTTTTGAGGTGGTAATTATGTTGAATTACTAAGCTTTGACAAAAATATGTCATATATCACTCTAGTTGCGGCAGGAGTGGCAATTTTAGTGTTTGGATCTCTTTTGGGCTATTACACAAGACAATTAATAGCTAAAAGAAACTACAATACTGTAGAGGCTAGAATTCAACGGAAGATTGAGAAGGCTAGAGAAGAAGAGAGGAGAATAATGAAGGAGGTCTCTGAAAAGGCCTCGCAGATAATTGAGTCGACAAAGAAGGAGACCGATGAGCGTAATATTGAGATGTTGAGACGGGAGAAGATACTTTTAAAGAGGGAAAATCTTCTAAATCAGAAATATGTTGATTATGAACGTAAAGAAAGAGATCTTAACCAAAAAATAGATAAGCAAAAGATTATTCAAGAAAAGATAGAGAGTGCGAAGCATCAAATTGATTCTCGGCTTGAGGAGATTGCAAAACTAAGCATGCAAGATGCTAAGAAGGAATTGATAGCAAAGGTAGAGAGAGAGAATGCCGATGAGATATTGGCTAAGATAAGAAAGATAGAGAAAGATGGATGGGAGAGATATGAACTCAAGGCGAAAGAGATACTTTCAACAGTTATTCAAAGATGCGCTATTGATCAGACTCAAGAGATAACAACTAGCACTGTTAGTATTCCAGGAGATGAGATAAAAGGGAGGATAATAGGGAAAGAGGGGAGGAATATCAGAACCCTTGAGAAATTGACTGGGATTGAGGTAATTGTGGATGATACTCCAGATGCAGTAGTCATCTCTGGATTTGACCCTGTAAGACGGCAGATAGCCAAGACAGCTCTTGAAAAGCTGATTAAAGATGGAAGAATACAGCCAGCCAGAATAGAGGATACTGTTAAATGGGCTAATAAAGAGATAACTAAGCAGATTAAGGATGCGGGAGAGCAGGCTGTTTATGAGGTAGGAATAGTAGGTCTAGATCCAAAACTAATCCAACTTATTGGACGATTAAAATTCAGGACCAGTTATGGCCAGAATGTTCTTCTCCATTCAATAGAGGTGAGTTTTTTAGCGGCTATGTTGGCAGCTGAGATAGGAGTCAATGTTCAACTCGCTAAAAAAGCGGGATTACTGCATGATATAGGGAAGGCGCTTGATCATCAAGTTGAAGGATCTCATGCCGAGATAGGAGCAAAGATATTGGAAAAGTTTAAAATTGAAGAAGACGTTATAAGCGCGGTTAGGTCTCATCACGAAGAGTACCCTTATGAAAGTATTGAAGCGGTAATAGTACAGACTGCTGACGCAATATCTGGCTCAAGACCAGGGGTAAGGAAGGATAATATTGAAAACTATCTTAAGAGGTTATCCGATCTGGAAGATATAGCTAACTCTTTCCGGGGAGTTGATAAGAGCTACGCTATAGCCGCTGGAAGAGAGATTAGAGTCTTTGTTCAACCAGATCAGATTAATGACCTTCAGTCCAGAAACTTAGCCAAGGAGATTGCTTTCCGAATACACAATGAATTGAAGTATCCTGGTGAAGTTAAAGTCTGTGTAATAAGGGAAAGGAGGGTTGTGGAATATGCGAAATAAGGAAAACTCCTCTTGAAAGAGGAGTTTTCTATTTTAAACGAGCGGGCGATGAGAATCGAACTCACGTCTACAGCTTGGAAGGCTGTCATAATAGCCACTATACGACGCCCGCGATTGAATTAATATCATTATCCTATCAAAAATTAGGTACTATGTAAATAGTCTGAGGGTAAGGTTTTTTTGTATCTCAATCAAGAATTAAATGATTCAATTGATACTCCTTTAATCTGTTTTTCTTTTAGGTAAATATGATAAAGGTCATAAAATAGATAACAAGCTGTTCCTACTTTAAACCCTAAAAAGGGAGAAATTCGGATATTTT
>CAZIZF010000040.1:0-2355 GCA_964543755.1 uncultured Candidatus Saccharibacteria bacterium | reverse complement strand
ACAAGAAAAGCGGAGTACTCCATTTGGAGTCATTAAAAAGGCACGAATACGGCAAATAAAAGCATCTAATTAAGTTGTCTTGTCGGGTTTGTTTTAAGGTCACAGCGTGAATCATAGTCCACATAAAAACCCCCATTCCCCTAATGAGGGTTGATTTCTTATTCCAAGTGCATTTTTTTTCTCAATTCGTTTGCCTTGGCCCTCAAGAGAGGATGTCTCTTTAATGATGAATCATTTTCTAAGATGTTTTTGGCGGCATTTCTGGCTGATTGTACTAGTTCTAGGTCGCCCAGCGATCCCATAACCGTATCAGGAACTCCCCATTGTCTCTTTCCAAGGAAATCGCCCGGACCTCTTAATTCCAGATCTTTCTCCGAAAGCTCAAAACCATTATTGGATTTTAGTATGGCGTTTAATCTTTTCTTTGTCTTATCCGAGAAAGATTCCGGTATCAGGAAGCAGTGGGATTGATGGTCTCCTCTCCCAACCCTTCCCCTTAATTGATGGAGTTGGGCGAGTCCGAATCTGTCCGCCCCTTCAACCATCATTACTGTGGCATTAGGCACGTCTATTCCGACCTCGACTACTGATGTGGATACAAGGATATCGGTTTTTTTTCTCCTAAAGTCATTCATTACTTTTTCTTTTTCTTTAATCTTTAATTTTCCGTGCATCAGACCGAGCGAGAACCCAGGAAAGATATCTTTTGATAATCTCTCGTGCTCATCCTTGACCGCCTTGGCCTTAGACCATCTTGATTTTTTTTCTTCATCATTAGGCGAGTCTATTCTGGGACAAATAATGAAGGCTTGTCGCCCTTTCTTTAACTCCTCTTGAATAAAAGAATAGGCAACTTCTCTATCTTTAGGAAGGATGATTTTGGTTGTGATCTTTTTTCTCCCTTTAGGTGATTGGTCAATTAGAGAGAGATCCAGGTCTCCATAGATGCTCAAGGCGAGCGTTCTTGGTATTGGAGTAGCAGTCATTGACAGCAGATGGGGAATTCTTATCTCTTCTCCTTTTTCACGAGAGACCAACTTTCTCCTCTGTTTAATTCCAAATCGATGCTGTTCATCTAAGACGACTAGTGCTAGATTTTTGAATTTAACTTTATCTTGTATTAAGGTATGAGTCCCAATAAGCAGGTCAATATCTCCATTTAATACTTTTTCAAGCAATTTCTTTCGAGAGATTTCAATTGAATCACTTCTTAGTTTATGAGAATAGTATTTATCCTCTTTTCCGGTTAAGAGTCCGATATTCATTTTAAATCCCTTTAGTATCTTAAATACTTCACTGAAGTGCTGCTTGGCTAGGACTTCGGTTGGAACCATGAAGGCCGCTTGGTATCCGGATTTTATAGCATTAGCTATCGCTATTGCGGCGACCACGGTCTTTCCGGATCCGACATCTCCTTCAAGTAGCCGGTTCATTGGATAAGTTTTTTCCATATCTTTTAATATTTGCCAGGCTGATTTTCTTTGAGCATCGGTTAACTTAAAAGGGAGTAGCGATACTAGTTTTTGAGCCGCTTTAACGTCGATTGGAATAGAGGAGGTCTTTTCTCGAGAGATTCTAATTTTTTCCTCTAACACTGATAGCTGAATAAGAAATATCTGTTCAAAAGATATTCGTCGCTTGGCTTCTTTGGCTTCCTTAGGTGATGATGGAAAATGGATTGCCTTCAAGGCATCACTTTTCTTCATCAGCTTATACTCTTCTAATATCTTCCTTGGTAGTGGCTCTGGAATACTATTCTTCACCCTGTCCAAGAGATTTTTAATGACGAATCTTAACCACTTAGAGGAGAGTCCCTTAGTCTCGGGGTAGATTGAAACCATCCTCCCGGTATGAATCGGTTGTTTTGAGATTTTTTCTATAATTGGATTAAGGAGGCAGAATTTCTTTCCGCGATTACCAGCTTTTCCTGAAAAAAAGAAATCTTCTCCCTTAGATACTGAATTGATGAGATAGGGTTGATTAAACCAGACAACATCTATGGTAGCGGTTCCATCATTGATTTTCGCTTGAGTTAGTACTATTTTTTTCTTAAAGACGCTCTTATTTTCAATCTTTAATACGGTTGCCCTGACGGTATAGTTTTTTCCCGGTTTAATATCAGCTATCCTTACCGATGCCGAAAAATCTTCATACCTATGAGGGAGATGAAGTAATAGGTTTTCAACTGTTATTATTCCCAACTTGGCTAATTTTTTTTGATAAAATTCTCCGATATAGGGGATAGTTGTGACGAGAGTTGAAAGATTCATGTGTGTCCAGCAGGAATCGAACCTGCGACCTCCGGCTCCGCAAGCCGGCGTTCTGTCCGCTGAACTATGGACACCTTTATTATTT
>CAZIZF010000039.1:0-2830 GCA_964543755.1 uncultured Candidatus Saccharibacteria bacterium | reverse complement strand
CTCATCATTCCAGAGTATAGTTGGGAGGAATTTGGCTGTGAGAATCCTAAAGTAACAAAATTTAAAGGAAAGCATTACATCTTCTATACCGCCCTTTCAACTTTCCCCTTTTGCGCTAAAGGCATTAAAGTCGGACTGGCAATCAGTAAGGACTTAAAGAAAATTCAGGAAAAGCATCTGGTCACTCCTTTGAATGCCAAAGCGATGGCTCTTTTTCTCGAAAAGATAAAAGGAAAGATCTGAGCTATTTTAACCGTTCATACTGATAGACCCCTGTCTAAGATATCTTTAATCTCTTTTAATAAAGAAGAAGAGATTTAGTCTGAAGATTATTGGAAAAAATGGTATCAAAATTTTTAAAAGTATAATTTACCTTTACAACGCAGACCAGGAGATCATATTGAAATGGGAACTCCTCCAATCAAGACTAAATATGGCTGGCTCTTGTTTTATTCCTACATCAAGGATTATTTTTTTATCGGTTCTTTACTGTTGAAGCGGTTTTACTTAACTTAAAAGGTCCAACCAAGATTATTAATAGAACTGATGACCCAATTTTTGAGTCGGAAATGAGCTATGAAGAAGGGGGTGATATTCTAAATGTGGTCTTTCCTTGTGGCACGGTAGTTATTAATAAAAAGGTCTTTATTTATTACGGCGGAGCTGATAAAGTAGTAGGTGTCGCAACTATTAAGATTGAAGAGTTGATTAAGGTTTTTTTTGAATAAGATGTCTATCAAAAAGAGTACTATTATTGCTGCAGCGATATTCTTTCTGGCGATACTCCTAGGAATACTTCATTCTTTTCTTGATCCATCAGCGGGGGTGGTTTTACTGTCAGAATTACAACCTTTAGTTGAAAAACTAATGGTTTTGGAAGAATGGCAATTGGTTCTTTTTATATTCCTTAACAACAGCGTTAAGATATTAGCTGCGATTCTTCTCGGAACCTTACTTTCAATCTTTCCGATATTCTTTCTCCTGCTTAATGGATACTTGATTGGTCTCATTGCGCAGCATTTTGGCTTAGCGCTGGTTCTAGCCGGGATAGTTCCTCATGGGATCTTTGAGATACCGGCTCTTCTTTTAGGAGCAGGCGCTGGAATACATCTTGGATGGATAGTGTTCAAGAGAAGAGATTGTCTTAAAGATGAATTAATTCAAGCATTATGGCTCTTTCTGAAAGTGATAGTGCCGTTGCTTTTAATTGCGTCTCTGGTAGAGGTCTTTCTGACCCCCCATATTCTTGACACTATGATTGGATACTAGTAGTATGGGGGTAATAATAAAGAATTTATGGATATGAAAGGATTTACTTCCGCGGTTGCTCAACTGGCGGAAGAGAAGGATATACCGAAGAAGAAGGTCATTGAGATAATAGAGACAGCGGTTGCCGCGGCTTATAAAAAAGAATACAGGGAGAAGGGACAGATGATTAAGGCGAAGATGGATCCTAAGACAGGAGAAGTTAATTTCTTTCTTGTTAAGTTGGTTGTTGATGAGACGATACTTGATGATGAGGTTAAATTCAATCCCGAGAGGCATCTCTTGATAGATGAGGCTCGTGAAATCAAAGAGGATGCGGAGATTGATGATGAGATAGAGATACCCCTTGAAAAGAAAGAGAGTTTTGGGAGGATAGCGGCTCAGACCGCCAAGCAAGTAATTCTTCAGAAGATAAAGGAGGTTGAGAGAGATATGATCCTTGAGGAGTATAAGACCAAGGAAGGAGAAGTTCTTCCAGGGATAATACAAAGAGTGGAGGGTTCTAATGTCTTTGTTGATATAGGGAGGACGCTTGGCATCCTGAGCAGAGATGATCAGGTTCCTAGAGAATCATACAGGATAGGACAGAGGATTAAGGTTTTTCTAAGGAAAGTTGAAGAGACGAATAAGGGGCCGATGGTCTTTCTTTCTCGTTCTGTTCCTGAATTAATCCAAAAACTCTTTGAGTTGGAGGCACCCGAGGTTTCGGCTGGCTCGGTTGAGATTAAGGGTATCGCAAGAGAACCGGGAAGTAGAACCAAGGTAGCTGTCTATTCCGAGGCTGAGGGGATAGACCCAATAGGCGCGGTGGTTGGCCAGAAAGGGACCAGGGTCTCTGCGGTCATTTCTGAACTTAATGGTGAAAAGGTAGATATTATTGAATATCATCCCGAAATTGCAAAGTTCATAGCTAGCGCTTTGGCTCCAGCTAAGGTGGTTGAAGTTAAGATGACGGAGGAAAAGAGAGCTTTAGCTATTGTACCAGATGACCAACTCTCTTTAGCTATAGGGAAAGATGGACAGAATGTACGACTGGCCGCTAAACTTACTGGATGCAGGATTGATGTCAAGGGTTTGGAGAGTGAAGAGGTGGTTAAAATTAACGAAGAAGAATTATGAATTTAGTTCCAATGGTTGTGGAAAAGTCAGCCCAAGGGGAGAGGGCTTATGATATCTATTCTCGCTTACTTAAAGAGAGGATTGTCTTCTTGGCTGGTCCGATTGATGACACAACAGCTAATCTGGTAATTGCCCAACTACTTTTTCTTTCTAGCGAAGATCCCAAAAAAGACATCCAACTCTATATCAACAGCCCTGGTGGCTCTGTAACAGCCGGCTTGGCGATATATGATACGATGAACCATATTAAGCCGGATGTCTCTACTCTCTGTGTCGGGCTAGCCGCTTCAATGGGAGCAGTTCTTCTTTCAGCCGGAAAAAAAGGAAAGAGGTTTGCCTTACCTAATTCTCAAATTATGCTGCATCAGGTGATGGGAGGCGCTACAGGTCAGGCGGTAGAGATAGAGATTACAGCTAAACAGATATTAAAGACTAAAGAGAAGTT
>CAZIZF010000038.1:0-2932 GCA_964543755.1 uncultured Candidatus Saccharibacteria bacterium | reverse complement strand
TTTCTATTTTGACAAAAGATAGGATTATTTGTATTAATAGAATATTAAAGATCTTTTTAAAAGAGGGAAGGGTGATAGTTATGAGGATATATCCGTATTTTGGGTACGGGGATCCGATGAAATCTCCTTTTATAAAAAGGGGGCCGATAGTGAAGAAAAAGAAGGATCTGGTTGAAAAAATAAAACCAGTTTCCTCCACTCAAAAGGTCTATAATGACCTCAAAAACAGATATGTTTAAAAACCTCTTATTAAGAGGTTTTTCTTTTTTTTAAAAAAACAATCTTTTACGATACGGAGTGATTGACATGAATGTTTCCTAGGTCTATTATAGAAAAAGAAAAATAACCATTTCAAAATGAAGAATAGATTAATAATCTTTGTAATTATCATAATTGCAGTAGCCGGTGCATTTTATTTTATCAGTTCAGTTAATAGCGTTAACGAAGAAAAAGATCCTTATCTTTCGGTTAACGTTGTCAATGAGGAAGAAGATCCTTATGCTTTATTAGTTAACTGTCTAGCAGAAAAGGGTGTGATTGTTTTTAGCACCTATACTTGTCCATTCTGTATCAATTTTGCTGATCAGTTTGGTGGATTTGAGATAATAATGCCAATCTATGTAGATTGCGCAGATGACCCAGAGAGATGTGCTCAAGAGATGCAGACCAATTATGTTCCGGAGATACAGATAAACGGTGTGCTTTATGATGGGCCAAGGACACCCGAGGCCTTAGCTGAATTTACAGGATGCAAGATATGAACCATTTAGGAAAATCTCTTTTAATGACCCTCGTCTTAGTGGTGGCTGTTTTTTTGTTTGTTCCTCCGGTGATAGCTCAAGAGGAGCCGATAATTGTTGATTTTTTTGATGATAGGCTTTGTCCAGTCTGCAAGGATGCTAGGGAGTTTATACAGGGACTTGAGGATGACTATCCTCATATGGAGCTAAGGATTCATCCAATAAGTGACATTGATAAATTAAATGAAGTTGCTGAGAAGCATAATATTGATGATTTTAGAGTAATAGCCCCAACGATTTCTATTGGCGATAACTTCTTTCAATTCTGGGAATTTACGTCCTATCATGAAGATCTTATTATAAAAGCCCTGGATGGGGAGACTGTGAAGGTTGACACAGGTCCTATAAGAATACCATTCATGAATATAGAATTAAATCTAAGTGATTGGTCTTTACCACTCATTACTTTTTTATTAGGATCTTTGGATGGCTTTAATATCTGTTCTATCGGGGCGCTCACCTTCGTTTTATTAATAGTAATGGGTCTTGATTCCAGAAGGAAGATGTTTCTTTACGGAGGGGTTTTCATTCTGACAGTGGTTGTAATATATGGGTCTTTGGTCTTTATTTGGGGAGGTTTACTTAAGGTCTTGATCGGACACCTAGAGATATTAAGGATTATTGTTGGACTTGCGTCCTTAGGGGGAGCTATCTACTTTCTTAAGGAGTTCTGGAGATTCTTTAAGTATGGACCGACCTGTCAGGCATCTGGTTCTAAAATGGTTTCTGGTATTACGAAAAAGCTCAGAGATTCTTTTGAGGCACCGAATAAGAAGACACTCTCCTTGATTGGAAGTGTAATGCTTTTTGCTGCTGTCATCACGATTGTGGAACTTCCTTGTTCAATTGGTTTACCTGTCGTCTTTACTGGTATCTTGATAGAGCGAGAACTATCCTTTCTAGTATATTCCCTCTATATTTTAGCGTATCTCTTCTTTTATATGTTTATTGAATTAGCAATCTTTACGGGAGCGGTACTTACTAAAAAGATCTGGTTTGCCGAGTCTAGGATGATAACATGGATTACTTTTGCTGGTTCAATGATTCTCTTTTACCTCGCGTTTTATTACTTGTTTTTATAAAAAAATCATAGAATCTTTTATACTTTTCTCCAATTCTTTTTATAGCAATATCTCTGTCTATCTTTCCTTCCTTGTAGTCCATCAGTGACTGCCAGAAGATAGTCCTTCCTATCGCAAAACCGATGATACCATTGACATTAGCCCCAGCTGTTAACCATTTTTCTACTTGTGCATCATCAGCCCCACGACCTAACACTATGGCTTTAGCATCGGTACCGATGGCATCTATTAATAATCTATAATCCTCAGGATCTTCCAATCCTTCAATTTTCCAGATATCAGGACTTATCCCGTCCTTTCTTATTTCGTTTATCATCTTTACCATCAACTTAGGTCTAAGTTCGTTGTCATATCGTTTCTTGTCTCCCTGAACTCGTATCATCTGTTCCTCGGTTGCGATGACTAGTGATTCAAGGAGGAATCCGTAATCCCTTTCTTTACAGAGGTCGCTCAGTATTTTCAATTTTTTTCTTTGTCGGGAGTTTAGGTCCTGATCTCCATCGGGGTTGTATTTTACCAGAGCTTTAGCAAATGAGGGTTTATATCTATCAAGATGATCAATAAAGTCGTCTCCATATTCAAATTCAAACTCTTTCTGCCAACTTTTTTCGGTAGATATGCAAGTGGTGTATCCGGAGGCGATAGCGTCTTTTATAATCTCTTCGCCGAATTCTTCGTCAATTAGAATAGCAGCTGAACTTTTAGGTATTCCACCTTCTTCTACAGCCCATTTAAATCCCATATATATCACTTCCTTGAATTCCTTAACCTTCTTGATTTCCTCATCTGATGGCTTTCGGTTTTTGATATTAAATATCTTGGCGAGGAATGAGCTTCTATGGTCAAAAGGGAGAATAAATAATGAATCTTTTTTCATATTTTAGTTTATAACATCAGTAATAACCTTTATCATGACTGATTATAGCAAAGAATTCTTGCTTAGAACAGGCTTTTTTGACATTCAGATTCATCTGCGCTACTGTGAACATATAAATAAATCTCGTGATTGCGGGATGGCGACTCGAACCTCTTTTGTGTCATAATGAAGAC
>CAZIZF010000037.1:0-2979 GCA_964543755.1 uncultured Candidatus Saccharibacteria bacterium | reverse complement strand
AGGGAGATTTTGGTCATTCAAGATCTGATCAGAAACTTCACTCTCAGACAGAAAACCTCGGTTACTCATATCGCTATTGGTCTCTCCAATCAGACTATCCTATCAGAAGTTAATGCCGACCAAACCTATCCCATCGCATCCATCACTAAACTGATGTCGTCTATAGTCGCAATTGAAAATATTCCTCAAGACAGAGAGATTGTACTTACACAAAAGATGCTAAGACCTCAAGGCGGTAGTCCTGTGCTCTTCCCAGGACTAAAAGTTACTATGAACGATCTCGTCAAGGCGAGCTTAATCCAATCAACGAACGATGCCTCAGAGGCGCTTTCCTTTTTTATGGGACGAGGTTCTTTTGTCGCCCTTATGAACCAAAAAGCTAAAGAAATTGGGATGAATAACACCATCTTTTATGATGCCCACGGACTAAACCCCGCAAACAAGTCAACCGCCCAAGATTTAGCTAAGATGATATCATACATACACGAGCATCACCCCGAACTACTCACTATCACCAGAAATAACGATTTCTGGCTTCCTGATCCAAGGGGAAGATTATTAAAATTCCAGAACACAAACAACTTCTATCCCCTCTCTAGTTTTATTGGAGGAAAGACTGGTTTTTTGCCGCAAGCTCGTCAGACATTGGCCTCAGTCTTTAATATTAATGGCAAACCTACCGCTATTATCATCCTTAATTCCAATAACCGCCAAGCCGACCTTTTTTCAATACTAAGAAAGGTTTCCAAATAGTCTTCTATCTCTGTTTTTGTATAAAACAAAAAACATTCTCTGCCGCAATCGCCCCTTCACTACAGGCCGTTATTATCTGACGGAAATTGTTTGAAGCCGATGTGATATCCCCAGCGGCCCAAACACCCTCCATACTCGTCCTTTGGTCATTCGTCACTTTAATATATCCCCTCTCATTGACGTTTAGCCCTAATTTATCAGCCAAATCCCGATCTGGTATTGTGCCTATTTCAATAAAAAGACCTTCAACTTCAAGCTCTTTGCCTTGACTTAAAACAATCTCTTTTAGTTTGTTGTCGCCCTTCAATCCAACGACCTCTGTTTCATAAATAACCTCAATCTTGTCATGGTTTTTAACTTTATCAATCCAGATCGTCTCTCCGCGCAACTTATTCCCCCGATATATCTGATAAACCTTCTTTGCTAGTTCTGCTAAATAGAGTGATGCTGTGTTGGCGCTATCACTTCCCCCAACAACCGCAACTACTTTATCTCGAAAAAACATAGCATCGCAGGTTGCGCAATATGAGATACCTTTTCCAAGATATTTCTCTTTATCTGGTAATTCTAATTTTCTAGGTTTTGTACCGCTAGCCAAGATGATCGTATCGGCTAGAAAGACCTCCCCGTTATCCAATTTTAATTCAAATCCTTTTTCTCTTTTAGAGATATCAATAATTCTATTAATCAGAATTGAAGTTCCCATCGACTCCACTTGATCTCTCATCTTCTCAACTAATTCAGTTCCGGATATCTCTTTCTCGGTGGGAAAATTACATATCTTGTGCGCCTCAGAAGCCAATCCTCCCAAGGTCTCCCCGATAACTATATGCTCCAGTTTGTAGCGAGAAGCATAAATTGAAGCAGTCAATCCAGCTGGTCCCGCACCAACAATCACTAATGAATATCTTCTTTTTTTATTATTCATCTTCTTTTAATATTACCTCTTAGTCTTTCCGCAACCAAAACCCTCTTAAGAGCGATTATATAGGCTATCGTTCTTAAATCTATATCCTTTCTTTTTTCATAAATCGCCATTATCTCTTTCCATGAATCAATCATCCTTCTATAGAGTTCTTTCTCTAAATAGTTATTATCTAATATATTACCAGTTCTATTCTGCGCCCATTCAAAATAGCTTGCGATGACGCCACCGGCATTAGCTAAAACATCGGGAATAATAATTACTCCCCTCTCAAATAGTATCCTATCAGCATTATGGTCAACTGGACCATTAGCAATCTCCACCAGATATCGGGCCTTTATCCTATCTGCATTCTCCGCCGTCACCTGATTCTCAATGGCTGAAAGAATTAGAATATCTACATCAGACTCAAGTAGTTCTTTATTCTTAATATCCCCACCGACCGAACCCGAATTATTCTTTGTTTTTATAACCTCATCAATGTCCAATCCCTTTTCGTTGTATCTTCCTCCCTTGCTATCACTAACCGCAACAACTTTGAAGCCATCCTTATGAAGCATTCTGAAAATATTAGAACCTGCGTTACCAAAACCCTGGATCGCTACTTTCAAATCACTCTTGTTAATTCCTATCTTCTCTACTAGTTTATTAATGATAATAAATCCGCCTTTGGCTGTGGCAGTATTTCGTAGTTCACAACCCTGGAGTTCTATCGGTTTACCAGTAATCATCCCAGGCTCGTGGCAACCCTTTAGCTTCTCATACTCGTCCAGCATCCAAGCCATTACCTGTGAATTAGTATAGAGATCAGGAGCCGGTATATCCTTATCCTGACCAAGGTTTTTATAAAAAGCCTTTATGTATTCTCTACTGATCTTTTCAAGATCCTCTTCAGAGATCTTTTTAGGGTTAAACTTAACCCCTCCCTTCGCCCCTCCATATGGTGTCTTAACCAAAGAACTCTTTATCACCATCCAGAATGAGAGCGACTTAACCTCGTCTTCACTCACATCGGGATGAAACCTTATCCCTCCCTTTCCTGGCCCAAGCGCATTATTAAAAAGAATACGCCAAGCAGGCATCTTAATACCATTAATATCAAGTTCTGAATAGCTGATTTTCTTTGGTGTAAGAAGTAGATTAATCTCTTCTTCGTTGAAATCCTCCAATTCTCCTATTTTTCTTACTTTCTTCTCTATTCCGGAAAATAATTCTTCTTTATTCATAGCTTGTAGTATAACTCATAATTGAAAAATTTGCTATTTTATTGAAAGTTTTACTTAAAAATAACAAAATGTATT
>CAZIZF010000036.1:0-2981 GCA_964543755.1 uncultured Candidatus Saccharibacteria bacterium | reverse complement strand
GTGGCATTTGTACCACTTTTAGTGGTGCTTCATAGACAATCTAAAAAACGAATATTTATCCTTGCGTTCCCCTTTGGCATTATTTAGTCAGTCGCTGTTCATAATTGGTATCCGGACATATTTCCACCTATATTAGGATATTTTCTTATTGTTCTCGTGGGTGCTTGTTTATGTTTGGATGATTGAATTAGGAATTTGGCTTCAAGAGAAGTTATCTGTATCAATAAAAGCATTGGCAGTACTATTAGTATAACTGGTTTCCCTGGCCTCAGCTTCATAATTATGCTCGCAAATGTCGGGCTAGCGTTATTGATTATTCATTAGTGGCAAGAAAAAAAAGATTAAGATATCGGTAATAATAGCGGTGGGGTCAGTTATAGCTATAATTGGACTAGGATTATTAACTATTCCGAGTACACCAGCTATTGGGGGTAGGTACAACTACTGGCATCTCTATAATCGTTGATCCTTACGGACGGGTTAGTGTCATGGGTGGGGTTAATAAACGAGAGATAATTATTGGAGAAACTTTTACAACCGAAGAACGAACGATTTATACACGGTTTGGTGATTGGTTTGGCATACTTGTTTCGATATTACTAGTCTTTGGTGTTGGTTTTGGGACCTTGAGAAACAGACGTTGACATCTATAGAGATTTTAAAAATTATTTAACTCATACCTAAAAAGAAAAAAAACAAGTGGAGCTAAACATCAAAGAAAGAGAGGGTTTTCCTCTTTTTTTCTTTTATTTGATTTTTATCCTAACAAATGGTATATTCATAATTATATCAGCTTATTCAACAAGAGGGCGGGATGCCGGAGCGGACGAACGGGATTGTCTCGAAAACAATTGTGATTGTAAAGTCACCGGAGGTTCAAATCCTCCTCCCGCCGCATATTAGCGCAAAGATATGTTTTTCAAAAAGAAAAAAAAGGAACCAGAAAATATAGGGGAGATACTTGCCTCTTTTGATGACCTTAAGAGAAAGGTGAAAGATCTTGAAGCTGAAATAGAAGAAATGAAAAAAAAGACCATTCAGGGAATTGGAGTTGTTCGTTTTAATCCCTTCTCTGATATTGGAGGCGATCAGAGTTTCTCTATAGCAATACTTGACGGTAATAGGAACGGAGTAGTCATCACGGGATTCTATTCCCGGGAAGGTAGCAACGTCTACAGTAAGGCAATAAAGGAGGGTAATTCCAACTATCCCCTTATAAAAGAAGAGAAGGATGCCATAGAGATAGCTATTAGTAAGAAAGAAGTATGAACGAAAACATTATAACTCGTCCACCAGTAGTAGTTATTATGGGACATGTGGATCATGGGAAATCGTCAATTTTGGAGGCAATTAAGGATTTAAAGATAACTGGAAAGGAGTCAGGTGGGATTACTCAGCACATAGGTGCTTACGAGATTGACCATCAATCTAAGAAGATAACCTTTTTAGATACACCGGGTCATGAAGCATTTTCTTCTATGCGTTCCAGAGGAGCCAGAGTTGCTGATATTGCAGTTCTTGTGGTTGCCGCCGATGATGGGGTGAAGACTCAGACCAAGGAGGCGATAGCCCATATTAAGAAGGCGGAGGTACCGATGATCGTCGCAATCAACAAAATTGACAAACCCGAAGCTGATCCTGATAAGATAACCCAGCAACTGGCATCAGAGGAGGTTTACCTTGAGTCGATAGGAGGAAAGACCCCGAGTGTTGCCGTATCGGCTAAGACCAAAGAGAATATAAACGAACTTCTTGAAATGATATTGCTTATATCGGAGATGGAAGACCTTAAGGCAGATATATCCTTACCAGCATCGGGAATCATAATTGAATCGCAGCTTGATTCATTAAAGGGTCCGATAGCCACAGCGATAGTGGAAACGGGAATATTAAAGAAAGGTGATGTCATCGCTACTTCTTCTGTGGTTGGTAAGGTGAAGAGCATAAGTGATTTTCAAGGTAATTTGATCAATGAGGTTTTGCCGTCTATGCCGGCGATAGTATATGGTTTTACTAACGTGCCTTCAGTAGGAGACAAGTTTAAGTCATTCTCAGATGTACAGTTGGCTAATAACTTTGTTAAAGAGAAACAGTCAGGGAAGGACGATTTAAAGAAGGATATTGTTTCTAGTGTTGAAACGATTAATATTATTATCAAGGCGGATTTTCTTGGTTCTTTAGAAGCTATTGAAAGGATGATATCGGAGATACCTCAAGAAAGGATAGCTCTTAATATATTAAAATTGGAGGTTGGGGATATAAGTGAGAATGATGTTAAGATGTCCAAGACGGCTAATGCAATCATCTTTGGTTTTAGAGTTAAGAAGATGCCACAAGTAGATTTAATAATTGAAAGGGATGGAGTCACGGTTTTGATATTTGATGTTATCTATGAGTTGATAGAGAAGATAAGAAAGGTTATGGAGATGGCTATCACTCCTCGAATAGAGAGGAGTGATCTTGGAAAGATCAAGGTTTTAACACTTTTTTTTCATGAAAAAAAACATCAGATTCTTGGATGTAAGGTTCTTGAAGGGGAAATAAAGAGAGGGGCGGAACTTGAGGTTATGAGACTAAACTTTGAAAATAAGGAAGAGCAGATTGGAAAAGGAAAGATCAAAGAAATTAGAAGAGGACCTAAGGAAATTGAGAAGATTGGACAGGGAGAGGAGTGTGGTATATCATATGAGGGTGATGTGAAGGTAGAGGAAGGAGATATTCTTGTTGCCTATCTGATGGAAAAAGAAAAGATAGTGGGGATATAGAGGGCACGGTGGCGAAGTGGCTAACGCGGCGGTCTGCAAAACCGTTACCCGAGGGTTCGAATCCCTTCCGTGCCTCAGTTTCTTTATAAATAATGCCCGGGTGCTGGAATTGGTTTACAGGCACGGCTTAAAACCGTGTGGAGTTTCTCCATGTGGGTTCGAGTCCCACCCCGGGCACAAACAGATGTGAATTATTTGATATTAACTTATTAAAAA
>CAZIZF010000035.1:0-3339 GCA_964543755.1 uncultured Candidatus Saccharibacteria bacterium | reverse complement strand
GTGCCGCGGGTGGGACTCGAACCCACACAGGATTACTCCTATACGATTTTGAGTCGTACGCGTAAACCAATTCCGCCACCGCGGCAGTGAGGAGATGATACCAAAAACAGACTCTTTTTTCAATCACTTGACAGTAATAGGATTTTTGCTATACTTAATACCGACCATATTGGTCGGTGTTTATGAGAATATCAAAAAAATCACAATACGGACTTCGGGCAATGATCTGTTTAAGCAAGTCTGCTGAATTCCTTTCTTTAAGAGAGATATCTGAAGAGGAAGAAATACCTTTTAATTATCTGGAGAAGATATGTTCTAAGCTTGAAAAGTCGGGGATTATAATATCAAAAAAAGGAGTTCATGGTGGTTATGCTTTGGCTCGATCGCCAAAAAAGATAAAAGTGGGGGAGATAATGAAGGCCCTTGAGAGAAAGATGGTTTTGATTGAATGTATTAAAGGTGAATGTCCAAGAAAGAAGTCTTGTAGGAGTATAAGGGCATGGAAGAAACTTCAAAAGTCAATAGATAAGACTATAGATTCTATGACTCTATATAATTTAATAAAAGAATAAGATGAAGAAGAGAATATATATGGATAATGCGGCGACAACTCGGGTTGATCCCAGGGTAAGTACCGCAATGCAACCCTATTTTAACAACAAGTTTGGCAATACAACATCTCTTCACTCTTTCGGACAGGAGGCAAAGATGGCTCTGGATGAAAGCAGAAAGATGATAGCTGGAATGATTGGCTCTAGGGTGGAAGAGATTATCTTCACTGGGTCAGCGACTGAGAGTAATAACTTTGTTCTTAAAGGTATCGCTTTTGCTAATGCTAGCCGTGGAAAGCATATTATAATATCCGCAATTGAACATCCTTGTATAATAGAAAGCGCTGCTTGGCTTGAGAAATTAGGGTTTGATATAACCAGAGTAAGTGTTGATAAATTTGGTTTAGTGGATCCTTCAGATATTAAAGATGCTATAAAAAAAGATACTATTCTTGTTTCCGTAATACATGCTTCAAATGAGATTGGGACGATACAGCCAATATCGGAGATTGGAGCGATATGTAGAGAAAAAGGAGTCTATTTTCACACTGATGCGACTCAAACCTTAGGAAAGATGCCCATTGATATTAGGCAGCTGAATGTTGATATGATGACCGCGAGCGCTCATAAGATGTATGGTCCGAAAGGTGTCGGCCTCCTATTTCTTAAGAGGGGAGTCAAGATAGATCCTTTACTTCATGGTGGTGGTCAGGAGTCAAATATGAGGTCAGCGACTCTTAATATCCCAGGAATAGTCGGCTTTGCCAAGGCCTGCGAAATATCTCTTAAAGAGATGGGGGACGATGATAAGAGAATATCTCAACTAAGAGATAAGTTGCTTAATGAGATTATGAAGATTGAGGGCGTTGAATTAAATGGTCATCCTGAAAAAAGATTATCTAATAATATCAATGTCCGATTTTCTTGTCTGGAAGGAGAGTCGCTGGTTTTGCAGTTAGATATCTTTGGCATTGCTGTCTCAACCGGTTCGGCTTGCTCGTCTCATAAACTTCAGCCAAGCCATGTTCTTATGGCAACTGGAATCAAACAGCAGGAAGCTCATGGATCGCTCAGAATATCTCTTGGTAAGTGGACAACAGAAGAGGAAATAGACTATTTTATTAAGATTTTGCCAGAAGCGGTTAAAAAATTAAGAAAAATATCTCCATTTAAATGAGTTTATACAACAAAAAAGTAATGGATCATTTCCAGAACCCTCGGAACATGGGAAGGATTGATAACCCCGATGGGATTGGAAAGGTTGGGAATATAGTCTGTGGGGATGTAATGCATCTCTATATCAAGGTTGGTAAAAACCAAGCTGGTGAAGAGATTATTGAGGATCTGAAATATGAGACATTTGGGTGTGTCGCAGCTATCTCTACCAGTAGTATAGTTACTGAATTAGCTAAGGGTAAGAAGTTGGAAGAGGCGATGAGGATTGATGGAAATAGTATAACAGAGTCTTTAAAAGGTCTTCCTAGAACAAAACTTCATTGCTCTGTTTTGGCCGCTGATGCGCTGGCTGAGAGTATATATGATTATCTTTCCAGAAACAATCGCAAGATTCCGGAAGATCTAAAGAAGAGGCACAACAAGATAGAGAGGGATAAGGGGATTTTAGAGGAGAGATCTACTAAGTTATAATTGCTAACCAATTTGGTAACGGTTTGATAGAATGCTAAGAAAGATTGAATTCTTTTACTAACAAATAATCTGCCAAAACTGCTATTATGACTAATTATAACAAAAAATTCTTTATTCAAGAATATTTAATTTTACTATAATAACATAGAGAAAAACAAAAAAACGAAGATGGATAAAAGGGTTTTGGTCGCAATCTCTGGAGGAGTTGATAGTTCGGTAGCAGCAGCTCTTCTGAAAAGAAGAGGTTTTTCTGTTGCTAGTGTTTTTATGAGGCTATGGCCTCATAACCCATTAATAGAGAAGAGAGCTAAAGCTATCGCTGATATTTTAGATATTCCTTTTTATACTTTCAATTTTACGGATCAATTCAAAAAGGAAGTGGTGGATTATTTTATCAGTGAACATAGAAAGGGAAGGACACCCAACCCTTGCGTTAATTGCAACAAGAGGATTAAATTGGGGTTTCTTCTTGATAGGGCAAAGAGTATGGGTTTTGATTTTGTCGCGACTGGTCATTATGCAAGGATTAAGAATGGAGAGATTTACCGAGCTAAAGACAAGGAAAAAGATCAGAGCTATTTTCTCTGGAAGTTAAAGACAGAACAGATTAAAAAGGTTCTCTTTCCACTGGCTGATTATGATAAAGATGAGGTGAGGGAGATGGCTGATAAATTTAAACTTCCGTTTTTGGGAGTAGAAGAGTCGTCTGATCTTTGTTTTATTAATAATTCTTTAGAAAGCTTTCTCTCTGATTGTCTCGGCAAGAAACCGGGCGATATTATTGACGAGAAGGGAAATGTAATCGGACAACACTCTGGTCTTTGGTTTTATACCATCGGACAGAGAAAAGGACTTGGTCTTTCCGGGGGACCTTACTTTGTTATTAAAAAAGATTATACTAAAAATCTTCTCATAATCAGTAAAGATCCTTCTTATCTTGAGAGTGATTATCTTGAAATAGATGATATTAACTGGATATCTAATAAACCAAAGTTTCCTTTTAGGGCTGGTGTTCAAATAAGGTATAGATATAAAGTGTCTCCGGCTAGGATAGTTGACAATGGGATAATTAAAATCTCTTTTGAAAAACCACAGAGAGCAATAGCCCCGGGACAATCAGCGGTCATTTATGAGGGTAATA
>CAZIZF010000034.1:0-3387 GCA_964543755.1 uncultured Candidatus Saccharibacteria bacterium | reverse complement strand
AGCTGCCGGGCTAGGACTCGAACCTAAAAGTCTCCTCGTCCAAAGCGAGGCGTGTTACCATTACACCACCCGGCAAATATTACTCGTTTATACTAATCATTTCTAAAATTGCAAGCTCTAGAGGAAGTTGTGTAATAGGAGAATACTTCATTTTGTTTTGTGTTTCAATCATGAGATTTAATGCTTTTCTTAGATCTTCCTCTTTAAAGCTCTCTGCTTGCCTTTTCAAGTTAACAAAATCCTCATTAGTCAAACCGGCAAGAATGGAATTCATAATTGGGCTCCTCTTCTCTTCGGTCTCCACTCCCATTATCTTCACTATCATTACTTTTCTTAGATAGTTAGTCATCATCTTAGCAAACTCCTGAATATCCTTACCCCTGTCCCCTAGCTCATTTAAGAATCCAAAGGCCCTTTTTATGTTTTTAGAAAGGATGATGTCGGTCATCTTAGAAACCAGTCCGACATCAACTAATCCTAAAAGATCCTCAATCTCTTTGGCTTTAATTATATCTTTACCTGAAGGGAAAAACGAGGCGACCTGACCAAGCAACCCATCGGCATCTCTTGCCGCTCCCTCCGAATTCAGAGCAATAAGCTCCAAGGCCTCTTTTTCAATCTTTATCCCCTCCTTCTTGGCGATTAATTTCAGTCGCTCAACTAACTCAGTCACAGTTAGTTTTCTAAAGTCAAACCTTTGGCATCTGGAAATGATGGTTGAAATCATTTTATGTACCTCGGTAGTCGCCAGAATGAATATCGCATGGCTCGGCGCCTCCTCTAATATCTTAAGAAGGGCGTTAGCCGCTTCCTTGGTTAATTGATGGGACTCGTCAATAATATATACTTTCTTATAAGAGCTGGTTGGGGTAAACTTAATCCCCTCTTTTAATTCTCTTATCTCATCAATTCCCCCGTGCGAAGCGGCATCTATCTCAATTAAATCAACCGCCACCCCCTTAGCTATATCAAGACAACTAGAACATTTACAACAGGGTTCAAAGCCCTTCCTCTCTTGACAATTAACAGCCTTGGCTAAAAGTCGAGCCACAGTCGTCTTTCCCGAACCCCTTGGGCCACAAAAGAGATAGGCGTGAGAAACTTTATCCATCTCTATGGCGTTGGTTATAGTTGTTATAATATGCTCCTGACCAATCAACTCAGAGAAGATCTGCGGCCTGTATTTTCTATAAAAAACCAGATGTGACATTATTTTTCTGATGAGGTTACTAATCCCCATCTTAGCAGTTTTTGGGCTGGGGTCAAATGTACTCAAAGACCAGTCAGAGCATCAATGAAAATTGTCTCAATTCTAAACTTCTCCTTTACTAGATCAGAAAGAGTTTTAATCCCGATTGTCTCAGTGACATAATGTCCAGCGAATATGACATTAATTTTGGCATCTCTTACAACCTCAAAGATATCGGCCATAAAGAGATCTACTTCTTTTTTAAATCACTTCAAAGACCTTGTAAGAAGTGCTACCGTAAAGTTGGTTCGAATTCTATTAAGAAAGCTACTCTATCCTTCATCCACCCAGTAATAGACGGATTGACTTCTTTCCAGAATATACCATGATGAGCGACGATCATGTCTGCTCCCTAACTTTTGGCTTTCTTAAAGACCTCTACTCCGACAGTCACACAAAAGGCAACCCTGTTCACTTCTTTCCTTCCTTCAACCTGAAGACCATTCCAAGAACTATCTTGAAATTCATCATTCTTTAAATGTTTGTTTAAGAAATCAACTATCTCTTTTAATTTTGTCATAATTTTATTTTATAAGCTCAGCAATTACCTCTATTAATTCATCTCTACCTTTATCTGTTTTAGCGGAATAACTCATCACTGGTATATCTCCAAGCTCATCCCGAATCTCAGATAGTCGATTCTCAGTAGCAACTTTTCCTAATTTATCAATCTTGTTTGCGATAACAATTATCTGGTGATTGTTCTCGCGAAGAATTTCTATCATCTCTCTATCTAAAACAGTAAGGCCAACCTTAGCATCAATAATTAAAAATACCGCCTTTGGTCTATTCTTAGATAATTTTATATACCAAAAAATCCTCTTAATTATCTTATTTCTCTCAGCTATTGAGAGCTTAGCATATCCATATCCAGGGAAATCAACCAGATAAAAGGCATCGTTGATGCGAAAAAAATTGGCTTCTCGTGTCTTGCCGGGAAGTTTACTAACCTTCACTAAATTTTTCTCTCCAGTTAGAGAGTTAATCAAGCTTGACTTTCCAGCGTTAGATCGTCCAAAGAAAGCGATATGAGGTAAATCACCCTTCGTTCCATAGTCGTCGCCGACCACTCCTTTTACAAATACTGCTTTTTTTATCTTCATGTTAATTCAACGAAGTTTCTGTAATATGAATCTTTGCTTTTTTTGTTTTAGCTATAAAGATAATTTTTTGGCGTTTTGGAGATATTCTTCCTGAATCAATTTAATCAGTATTATACAGGAAAATAGATTAAAAGATAAAATACGGCATCTTTCATAAATACTGCTTTTGTCTTGACTTTATCTATAAAATCTATCTTCAGTACCTATTATAATAGGAACTAAAAAGATGTTTATCTCCTTAAAAACTGATATATTCTAACCATCGCCAGAGTATCTAGTTTGCAGTATTCTAATAAATCCTTTTTAATCTGCTCTTTTTCTGCCTCGTCTTTTATTTCAAAAACTATCTTTTTCCAAAAATCCATCGCCATTGATCCATCACTTATACTCAACCCCTCATAGCTTAATTTAGGGTCAAGTACAGGTAATACTTTTTTAATTGAATACTTACCCTTAAAATCTTTATGTACATATAGGTTTTTTTGAAATATATCCATTAAATCAAACAATCTTCCATTAATATTCGCCATTAGTTTTGCATACTCTGGATATACCTCGCTAATATTCTCATTGCATTTCCTTTCAAACATCTTATTCCAGACAATAACGCTACCTTTGTTTCCAATAATATCTCTTAAAGATTCTGTAAGTAGTTCCATAGGATTTGAATTTCCATCTTCCGCTAAAAATTCAGTATGTTCATACTCGCCATCTGGCTCTCTTTGAATGTGTAATGAGTATTGAAATGGGATCTGCATATATGGTTTACATCCATCATATATCGGTATTGCTACTGGATAGGTTTCATAATCTAAAAAGAAAAGTGGATACTCTATCTTTTTCAATAATTCATTAATTTCCACTGATTTGTTAATAGTTATTCCTTTTTGAGCAACATCTACATGAATTCTTTGGTTTTTAGTTAATTCAAAGTCTTCTGGAATATCATAGATACTCAAATATCCACATTCTATCATACCTTGTAATCTCTTTGGGCTTAAACCAATAGAAACTATGTCATGCACTGAATATTCA
>CAZIZF010000033.1:0-3387 GCA_964543755.1 uncultured Candidatus Saccharibacteria bacterium | reverse complement strand
ACCGCGTTAAACGGTGATGAGGTGGAGGTGGTTATCGCTCCGAGAATTGAAGGTGAAAAACCGAACGGTGAGGTTACTAAAGTAATCACGAGAAAGAAGACTAAATTCGTTGGGACAATAGATAGAAGGAAGGGTAATCAATTTGCCTTTATGGTTGCTGATGATCACAAGATACATGTTTCTCTTTTTCTTCCTAATGTGAGACCGGAGATTAAAAACGGGATTAAGGTATTGGCCGAGATGGTTAAATGGGAGGATCCGAGGAAGAATCCGATAGGAAGAGTTTTGAAGGTAATCGGCAAAAAGGGTGATCACGATGTTGAGATGGAATCTATTGTGCTTGAGAAGGGTTTTGAGGTTGGATTTCCCGAGAATGTTGAGAAGGAATCAATAAGGATAAAAGATAGATATAAGGAGATTTTCCAAAAGGAAGCTGTTAAAAGGAGGGATATGCGAGGAGTACTAACCTTCACAATTGATCCGGCTGATGCTAAGGACTTTGATGATGCTATCTCGTTTAAAGAATTATCAGATGATCTTTTTGAGGTTGGAGTCCATATTGCCGATGTCGCCAGTTGGGTTACTGAAAAGAGTATACTTGACAAGGAAGCCAGAAAGAGAGGTTTCTCTGTCTATTTAGTTGACCGAACGATACCTATGCTTCCTGAGGTGCTTTCAAATGATATTTGCAGTTTGAATCCTAACGAGGATAAACTTACCTTTTCGGTGATTTTTAAGATGACACGCGAAGGTGATATTAAGGATTTGTGGTTTGGAAAGACGGTGATTAATTCTGATAAGAGGTTTACCTATCAGGAAGCACAGGACGTGATAGACGGAAAAATAAAAAGCCCTTATACGAAGGAATTGCAAAGATTAATGTCTATGACCAGGAAATTGAGAGAGAAGAGGATTGCAGCCGGTTCGTTGGAATTTGGTTATGACGAGGTTCAAGTTGAGATTGATACTAAAGGACGTCCGACTCGGATATATATTAAAGAAGGACTGGAATGCCAGAAATTAATAGAGGAGTTGATGATTCTCGCTAACAAAGAAGTAGCACTTTTTATCGGAGGGAAAAAAAGCAAGAGATTGTGTATTTATAGGATACACGAGAAGCCAGATAAGGATTCTCTAGAAGATCTTTTCACTTTTCTTAAAAAGCTTGGCCATGAGATAGGGTTTAGCGGGAACACCGTCTCGTCAAAGGACCTAAATGCGCTTTTAAAGAAGATAAGTGGCACGGATGAGGAATTTATGGTCAAGTCGGTCATCATTCGTTCGATGGCCAAAGCGGCTTACTCAATTATTAATAAAGGTCATTTTGCTATGGCCTTACAACATTACACCCACTTCACTTCGCCGATAAGGAGATACGCAGACCTTCTAGTACACAGATCTCTTCAGAAGAAACTGGAAGGCAAGTCGCCGACTGCCGAAGAAAGAGCTTATTACAAAGAAGTATCTGAGAAGATCTCTCAAAGAGAGGGTGATTTAGCTTCAGCTGAGAGGATGTCACTCGCTCTAAAGCAGACGGAGTATATGATGGAGAGGATCGGGGAAGTTAGGAACGGCATTATATCTGGAGTAGCTGAGTGGGGCATATATATCCAGGATATTGAAACACGGGCCGAGGGAATAATACGACTAAAGAGTATGAGTGATGATTTCTACGTTCTAGATAAGAAAAACTTCTCCATCTCAGGCTCAAGGAATAAGAAGAAGTATTCATTGGGAGACAAGGTTAAGGTCAAGATTATTGGTGGAGACCTAAATAAAAAGTTGCTTGATTACGTTTTTGCTTAAAGAGGAATACAATAAAAAAACTATGCAAATATCAAAAGAATTACCTCAATTTTCGAAAAGATCTCTAATTGTAGTTGCGGGAAGCCGTTCAGCTGAGATATTAAGAGCTTACAAGGGAGAAGTTGATTCAATTGATTCTTTCAAAATGGAGTTACCAACATACTCCGATAAGGAAGGTTTTTTCATCGGCGTAAAAGGATCGGGTTCGGTTCTTAAGAATAATAAGCGGGATTTTCTTATGAAATTCAGTAAAGAATTAGCAACCAGAATAGAAAAAACTTTTCAAAAAAACTCTTCCGAAGCTATTTATTTATTTGCTCCTAAATATATAAAGGAGATAGTTATAAAGAAGTTATCCTCAGAGGTGAAGAAGAGGATAGTTTTTACAATAGAGGGAAATTTTGTAGAGAGTCATCCCTTTGATTTATTGAAGATGATTATAAAAGAATTGGATGACAAGAGGCCTGTGATGGCGAGCGAAGAGGTAGTAAAATTACTTAAGAAGAAAAAATAATGTCCTTATCCGTGGGAATAGTTGGTTTTCCTAATGTTGGGAAATCAACCCTATTCCAAGCACTAACCAAAAACCAGGTGGGTAGATCCAATTATCCTTTTTGTACAATAGATCCCAATATTGGGATCGTTTCTGTTCCCGATGAGCGACTTGACGAGCTCACGGCTTTAGTAAATCCGAAAAAGACGATCCCTTCGGTTATAAAATTCATTGATATTGCTGGTTTGGTGGAGGGAGCGAGTAAAGGAGAAGGTTTGGGGAATAGGTTTCTAGCCAATGTGAGAGAGACAGACCTCATTATTTATCTTCTCAGGGCTTTTGAAGATAGTAATATAATTAGTGTACGCAACAAAGTTGATCCTTTGGAGGAGGCGGGACTTTTAGAAACGGAATTAGCGCTCAAAGATTTGGAGACGATTGAAAAGAGGATCTCCTCACTCAAGAAGGATGTTAAGTCGCATAGCAAGGAAGCGGTCGCTGAGATGACGGTTTTAGAGATGGCGAAGGGCATACTTGAGGAGGGAAAGATTCTTGCTGAAATAGATTTTTGCGAGAAGGAAGGCGAGATATTGAGGTCTTATCGTTTTTTGACCTTGAAACCCAAGATATATCTTCTAAATAGCAAGGAGGATTTTATTCTCAAAGAACTCAAAGACTCTCTCGGGAGGGGGAGATGGCCGGTTTTGTCAGCTGATATTTTGAGTGAATTTGAGTATTCTGATTTTGATTCAGATGAGAGGGTTGCGTTGGGATTACCGAAAAAGACCAAGCTTGATGAACTAATAAGGAAGGCATATGAGCTTTTGGAACTGATTACCTTTTTTACTGTTGGGCCGGAGGAGGTTAGGGCTTGGAAAATAAAGAAGGGTTTATTGGCTCCAGATGCTGCTGGGACGATACATACTGATTTCAAGAAGAATTTTATAAAAGCCGAAGTTATTAACTGGAAAGAGCTTGTTAATG
Source organism: uncultured Candidatus Saccharibacteria bacterium (assembly GCA_964543755.1). Classification (GTDB taxonomy): domain Bacteria; phylum Patescibacteriota; class Minisyncoccia; order Minisyncoccales; family CSSED10-335; genus CAZIZF01. Next base: position 104 of record CAZIZF010000033.1, on the reverse strand, counting down.
TTGGTAGTATGGCTGAAGCGAGGCGTCTGGGATTATTAAGGACGGAAGGAAAAGAATATCTTTTTCGCGATGGCGATGTCGTAGAGATAAAACATGCTGCTTAG
>CAZIZF010000032.1:0-3431 GCA_964543755.1 uncultured Candidatus Saccharibacteria bacterium | reverse complement strand
GGTGAGATTTAATGAATCGATTCAAGAAAGGGAAAATGGCAGAGAACATTGTTGAGCGTGCTTGCATAGAATTACAGGGTGAGGGGAAGATTGTTAGATATGAAAGAAAGGGAAATAGTCCCGGAGTTGACTTTCTTCTTTTTTTTCCTGACAAGAAAGATCCTTTTGAAATTGAAGTGAAAAGCTCTTACCGAGGGGTAGTTTTTCACAACATTCGGTACGAGACCAAAGTAGTGGTTATCCCAATTAAAAAAAAGAAACTTTCACGGAAAAGAATGGCTGTTCCAGAAAGGAGTGTAAAAAAGTTAATCAGAAGAGCAAAGAATATGATAATCGAAATAAGAAAATGAATAACCTCTGTTGTTGGTATAGGCACTCTGATAATAAGGGTGCTTTTTTTAAACCTTGATGTTTATAGTTTTTTGGACTAGAATTATTCTTAATGAAAGAAGAATTAAAATTACTGGAGGAAAAAATAAAAAAAGAGATTGAGCTTTTAATAAATGAAAAAGAGCTTGATTTTGTTTATAAAAAATATCTAGGAAAAAAAGGAGAACTTTCTCTTGTTTTTCAGAAGATGAAAGAGATGAGCCCAGAGGAAAGAAGTAAAGTGGGGGCCGAAGCGAATAGGATAAAGAAATTCCTTCTTGGTATTATAGAAGAAAAGAGGGGAAAAGACAAGAAAGATTTTGCGAGTAAGGATTTCTTTGATATTACTCTTCCCGGAGTTAGACCGAAGATTGGGCATATTCATCCGTTGACCCAGAGTATCAATAAGGTGAAAGAGATATTTGAGGGTATCGGCTTCTCGGTAGCTGATGGTCCAGAAATGGAGGATGAATGGCATAATTTTGACGCCTTAAACTTCCCTGATGATCATCCAGCCCGAGAAATGCAAGATACTTTGTTTATCAAACAGAATGATAGAGAATCACTTTCTCAAAAAGAGAGGAAGGTAATGAGAACTCATACTTCTCCTGTACAGGTGAGGTATATGTTGGCTAATAAGCCTCCTTTCAGGATTATTATTCCGGGAAGGGTGTTCAGAAATGAAGCAACAGACGCTTCTCATGAAGTCAATTTTTATCAAATTGAAGGACTTATGATTGACAGAGATATATCGGTCGCTAATTTTAAGGCGATAATAGAGGAATTTCTTCGTTCTTTTTATCAAAAAGAAGTATTCACAAGATTACGTCCTTCATTTTTCCCTTTCACCGAGCCGTCGTTTGAAATTGATATGAATTGTTCAGCTTGTGAAGGTAAGGGTTGTTCTGTCTGTTCTCAAACAGGATGGTTAGAAATAATGGGAGCTGGGATGGTCCATCCCAATGTACTTAAGAATTCTGGTATTGATCCAGAAAAATGGCAAGGATTTGCTTTCGGTATAGGTTGGGATAGAGTAGTGATGATGAAGTACAAGATAGACGATGTCCGACTCTTTTATAAAGGAGATCTTAGATTCTTAAAGCAATTTTAATTATGAAATTCTCATATAATTGGCTTCAATCGTTTTTTGATACAGAGATACCAAAACCAAAGGAACTCTCAAATATTTTAACAGCAAAACTCTTTGAAGTGGAGGAGATAAAGGAGATAGGTAATGATTGGATTCTTGATATTGATGTTCTTCCCAATAGAGCCGGAGATTGTTTTTCTCATATCGGCATAGCAAGAGAGATATCGGCGATTCTTGGTTTTAAATTTAAAGAGCCTGAAATTAAAGAATCAGAAAAGATAGACAACTTAATTTCAGTGGAAATCGTAGATACGAGTGATTGTCCTCGCTATACCGCTAAAGTAATGACTGGAATTGAAGTTGGTTCATCTCCTAAATGGATAAAAGAACGGCTGGAGGTTTGTGGTGTGCAGTCCATAAACAATGTGGTTGATATCGCTAACTATCTTATGCTTGAAACAGGCCAACCTCTTCATATCTTTGATATGGACAAGATATCTGGAAAAATCATTGTCCGAAGAGCTAAAGCGGGAGAAAAGATAATGACACTTGATGGAAAAGAATGCGAATTGAATGAAGAGATACTTGTCATAGCTGATGAAAAAAAACTACTCGGTATTGCCGGCATCAAGGGAGGTAAAGAAGCAGAGGTATCGGAATCAACGAGGAATATAGTTATTGAGGCGGCTTCGTTTAATCGCAAAGTCATTAGAAAAGGATCAGCAAAGGTAAAGATAAGAACCGATGCTTCTATAAGATTTGAACATGGATTTGATCCCAATTTATGCAGGACAGCTATTAATAGAGCTACAGAGTTGATAGGCGAGATTGCTGGCGGTAAGCCGAAAGGAATAATTGATCTTTATCCTAAAAAGATTACTCCAAAGATAATATCTTTATCCCTAGAAAAAACTAATAAGTTGTTGGGTATAGATGTCACAAATGAAGTAGAGAAGATACTTTTATCGCTTGGCTTTAAAATTAAAGAAAAAGGAGAAGATCTACTTAATGTTGAAATACCAACTAGGCGAGTTGATATCTCTCTGCAAGAAGACTTGATAGAGGAGATAGGAAGAATAATCGGATATGACAAGATACCATCAAGATATCCAAAAGTTAATCTCACTTCTCCCAAAAGAAACGATAATCTCTTTTGGGAAGGAAAGATAAGAGAGTTATTCAAGATGGCTGGTTTCTCCGAGGTCTATAACCACACCTTTATTAGTGAAGAGCAGGCGGTGAAATATAATTATCGCAACTTAATTGAAGTTGAAAGTCCAGTTAGCATTGAGCAGAAGTATTTAAGACCCTCACTGGTGCCTCATATTATAGATAATGTGAAAGAGAATAGTAAATTCTTTGATAGTGTAGAGATATTTGAGATAGGAAAGATATTCCCAGATCTCTCTAGTGAACAAAGAGCGCTCTCTGGGGTTATGACTGGTGATTCTTTTTATCAACTGAAAGGTCTGTTAGATATGCTCTTTGAAGAGCTGGGTATTGTTGTTGATTATTCTGGTCCTGCTAATACGATATATCTAGACTCTTCAAGATCTTCCTCTATATTTGCTAATAAAACAGAAATAGGGAAGATTGGATATACCACTTTCAATTTTCCTCTCTTTGAATTAAATCTGGATAAGTTAATAGAGTTGGCCAAGGAAAAAAAAGAGTATCAGCCATTGGCAAAATATCCAGAGATGACAAGAGATTTAGCGATAATCACACCTCTTGATGTTTTGTATAAGGAAATAGTGGAAGTTATTAATAGTTGCAAAATTTCTCTACTCAAAGAAATTAAACTCTTTGATCTCTATCAAGGAGAGGGGATTCCCAAAGGAAAAAAGAGTACAGCTCTTCGTCTAACATTCAGAGGAGAGAGAACTCTAACAGCAGAAGAGGTTAACCATTTCCAAGAAAAGATTATTAAAGAGATAGAGAAGAAGAGTTGGAGAGTAAGAAGATGAAAAAC
>CAZIZF010000031.1:0-3558 GCA_964543755.1 uncultured Candidatus Saccharibacteria bacterium | reverse complement strand
TAATATGTATCTGAGCTTATCCAGCTTTTTTCAAGTTTCATTTTTTTAAATATGCAGTATAATAGAATTTAATGAGAGATATAGTAAAAAAGAATATATTTCTTCTTTGGCTTAAATGGCATTTCATTGATGTTGTCCTTTTTTTAGTTGGAACTTGGAAGAATATTCTTCTTTTTAATCTGAAGTTTTTTTCAATAGCATTCCTTCTAAGAACACTCTTCTCGTACTGGCACAAGTATAGATGTTATTATACGGGAACAATCAGTTTTTCTAGATATTTTGAAGTAATTATCTCAAATTCAATTTCTCGGTTTTTGGGGGCGATAGCAAGAATCTTTTTGATATTTGTCGGCGTTATGGTTGAAATTATTATCTTAATCTTAGGCGCGATATTACTTATTCTTTGGATTATTCTTCCCTTCATAACAACACTCATATTTACAATCGCATTAAAGCTTATACTATGAAAACCGACTACATATTCAAGCCAGAGAGAACTTCCATCTTTAAAGCGGTAAGAATGGGTCGTAATCCTTTCTTTGGTAAAGCGAACCTGCTAAGCAAGTTATCATTCTTTTTATTTCTCGCAAGCATAATTGCAAGTATAGCTGGTTTTTCAAGTGAGATCTTGCTAGGGCTCACTTTCCTATTCTTAGGATTATCGCTTCTATTCTGGCAGTTCTGTCTCTTTTTTGATATGAAGGTTAAACATCCAAGGATATCAACTAAGATAATCCGTGCTGTTGAGGAACCGAATAAAGTTAATCTAGCTGAATTTTTCAGCTATAAAGTGGCCAAAGCATTTTCCAAGAGCAAAGGTCGTTCCGCGAATCTTTTCCTTTATCACCTATTTAACGATCCCGATTTCAATTTTATATTCTCAAAAATGAGAGTGGATCTTAGGGAAGTGAGGAGGTATCTAAAGAGCTCTAAAGATGATGATTCTGAATTGATATGGAGAATTATTTTTGGAGCGATAAAGGAGACTGCTGAACGAGATGGTAAAAGAGTAAAAAAGAATGATCTGTTAGTCTCTGCATTTAAACATCATGAGTATCTCAGAAATCTCTTTGCTAATCAGGGAATTGATGAGGGGGATATAAGGAACTTGAGTAATTGGGTTTATAGAACTCAAAAGATGATAAGTGATAGGAAGAAATTCTGGAAATGGAAAAACCTTGTTAAAAAAGGATCTCTGGCTAAGGATTGGGCGTCTGGATATACAATCCTTCTTGATAGGTATTCTATTGATTGGACGAACAAATTCAAGAAGATCGGGTTTCCTGAGATAATTGGCCATAAAGAAGAGGTAAACGCCATAGAGAGGATTCTTTCTAGAGAGGCAGGAAATAATATTCTCTTGGTTGGTGAGTCTGGTGTTGGGAGGAGGAGTTTGATTTATGAATTAGCAAGAAAGAGTTTTTATGGAGAGAGTCTTTCTGGAGTCAATCACAAGAGATTTGTAGAATTTGATGTTTCTTCCTTCTTGGCTAGCGTTGATGGTTGCGATGAGATAGAAAAGGCCCTTAAAAAGATATTTCAAGAGGTAGCTGAGTCGGGCAATACGATATTAGTGATATCTGATATACATAATTTTCTGGGTGAAGATTCTGCACCTGGAAGAGTAGATATCTCTGGCATACTGGCTCCTTATCTTTCCGTTTCACAATTTCAAGTCATCGGTATAACTGACTATGCTGGTTATCGGCGATTGGAAGATGGTTCTTCAGTCATCTCGCTCTTTGAGAAGATTGAAGTATCGGAGATATCAAATGAGGAAGTGATAAGACTTCTTCAAAACTTGAGTTCTAGACTTGAATACAAGCATAAAAAGATGATATCTTATCCGGCTATTAAAGAGATAGTCAACTATTGTTCCAAATATCTAACTTCGCAACCATTTCCAGAGAAAGCCATAGAGGTTCTTAATGAAGCGATAATTTATCTAGTTCAAACAAAAGAAGATGTTTTACTTCCTGAACATATAGCGAAGTTAATATCTCGCAAGACAAATATTCCAGTCGGAGTGATGGAGGAAAAAGAGAAAGATCTACTCTTGAATCTTGAGGATTTAATACATAAAAAAGTGATAAATCAAGAGGAGGCAGTAAGAGAGATTGCGTCTGCGCTAAGAAGGTCGCGCTCGCAGATATCATTGGGTACCAAGCCGATGGGTACATTTCTCTTCCTTGGACCAACTGGGGTTGGTAAGACCGAGACCGCCAAAGCCTTAGTTGAAGTTTACTTTGGTTCAGCAAAGAAGATGATAAGGATTGATATGTCTGAATTTCAAAACTTAAACGATATACCTAGATTGATCGGTTCTTTAGAATATGAGGGAGTCTTGACGACTAAGATAAGAGAGGACCCGTTTTCCTTAATCCTTCTTGATGAACTTGAGAAAGCTCATCCTGATATTCTTAATCTTTTTCTTCAGGTCTTAGATGAGGGGCATATAACCGACGGGATGGGAAGGAGGGTTGATTTTAAAAATTCCATTATAATCGCCACCAGTAATGCAGGATCTGAGATGATATTAAATAATATTAAGAAAGAGTTGGATTGGAGTAAATTGAAAGAAGAACTCTTAAATCATCTCTTTTCAACAGCGGTCTTTAAACCAGAGTTTATTAATCGTTTTGATGCGGTAGTTCTCTTTTCTCCGTTAAGCAGGGAAAATCTCTTAGACATCTCTCAATTACTTCTCAAAAAGACGGTTAAGAATCTTGAAGAGAGGAATATAGGATTTGTGGTGACAGATGAACTCAAGATGAAGATAGTAGATCTCGGCTATAATCCATCCTTTGGTGCCAGGGAATTAAAGAGAGTTATTCAAGATAAGATAGAGAATCCTCTGGCTTCAGCGTTGATATCGGGAAGTATAAATAAAGGGAGTAGGTTTAAAATTAACCCTGAGACCTTTGAGATAGAGATGCTGTGATTTGACTTTCCAAAACTTAGTGTTATAATATATATATGATAAAAAAGATAAAGTTATTCATATTTCCCTGTAAGGATAATGATTATAGGCCGACTTTATTAGATGGAAAGTTTCTTCTTTATATCGCCTTAGTTTTGGTATTGCTCAAGCTTGTTGGGCTTTTCTATTTCACATTATTACCAAAGACTCCATACTTTGCTGATATAACTAGGGGAGTGTTGGTTCAGATGACTAATAATGAGAGGATGGCGGCTGGTCTTAAACCGCTTAATGAGAATCAGAAATTAATTAAGGCAGCGGAGCTTAAGGCCAAAGATATGTTGCAGAAGAACTATTTTTCCCACTGGAGTCCAGATGGGACATCTCCTTGGTACTGGTTCGGCGTAGTTGGCTACAATTACAGATATGCGGGAGAGAATCTGGCTATGGGTTTTCTTAACGCTAAAGATGTTCACAGGGCTTGGATAGCTTCGCCTGATCATAAGAGTAATATATTAGGACCTAATTACAGCGATATCGGTATTGCTGTTGTGGAAGGCGACTTCTTTGGACAGAAAACCTTTTTAATCGTTTAGGTCTTTGGGTCGCAAGATGTCGCTGAGACGGTGGTATCTGTT
>CAZIZF010000030.1:0-3710 GCA_964543755.1 uncultured Candidatus Saccharibacteria bacterium | reverse complement strand
TGCTAGAATTACATTGTGACTTTCCTTGATTTTATTCAACAACTAATACTTCCTAGCGCCTTTATACCACTAATAATTTTTTTTGGGGTACTTTTGATTTTCCGTCAAAAAAATCTTAAAATTGGAAGAATAGTCATATTAACTGGACTAGCTTTATACTATCTTTTTTCAATAACTCCAGTTGCTGATTTACTCTTAACTCCGCTTGAAAAAGAATACAAAACGATTAAGACAGAAGAGCAATTCGCTGACAAGATGGTACTCCTTTTGGGAGGAAGGGAAAGTGATGTTCTGAGGGCCAGCGAGGTTTTGAGGATTGCGCATCTCAATGACCAGAGAGTTCATGTGATAATATCTGGAACAGATCCCACTAATCCAAAGAGTGAAGAGGCGAAGGGTGTTAGAAGATTTTTTACTGCCAGGGGAATACCAGCGGAAAATATATCAATTGAAGGGACATCAAGGAACACTTGGGAGAATGCAAGAAATGTTACTAAGATGATTGGAGAAGAACCATTCTTTCTAGTCACTTCGGCTTATCATATGAAAAGATCAATGAGAGAGTTTGAGAAGGTTGGCGCTAATCCAATTCCTGCCCCAACCGATTTCAGAGTAAGAGGGGAGTACACCATCTTTAGTTATTTTCCAAAATCTAGGAATTTAAGGAATTCGGATTTAGCGATATATGAGTATTTTGGAATATTATTTTACAACTTCCTATAAAAGAAATGGGTAAAAAGAAAGACAAGATTTACGAGAGCAAGGGTACAAAATATTTAAGGAGTACTGTCTGGACTGCGATTATATTATCCCTTTTTGTTCCATTAATATTTGACCTGCAGGCACTTTTTCCTTTTGCCGCTCCTCGCGCTTTCTTTTTTATGGCTATGGCTCAGGTAGCTTTTTTTGCTTGGATCGTTTTAGCAATAAAAAATAAAAGATACCGTCCCAAGATTGATTTAGTAACTGGTGCGGTTGGAGCTTTTTTTATTGTTTTAGTCTTGAGCACAATTTTGGGAGCCGATCCTTTTCATAGTTTTTGGTCAAACTATGAACGGATGTCGGGACTTCTGACCTATATCCATCTTTTTGCCTTCTTTTTAGTTTTATCGTCTATTATAAAAGGAGAGAAGGATTGGATGCGGCTTATTGGTTGGATAACTTCAATCGCTTCTATTGTTTCATTGATAAGTATAGCTCATCGTTTTGGAATTATTGAATTATCTCATTATTTTCAAAATGGATCCACTTTAGGTAATACCTCATTTATGGGGAGTTATCTTTTGGTAGCTATTTTCTTTTGTCTCTACGCTTTTTTTAAATCCAGAGACGCTTGGAAAATCTTTTACGGAACAAGCTTTGTTATAATATCTTCAGCAATACTTCTTAATCCTGGAGGAAGAGCGATGAAAGGAGCTCTTCTGGCTGGAACCTTCCTTTTGTTCCTCCTCTATTTTGCATTTACCGAAAGAAGTAAAATAATTCAATGGGCTGCTCGCCTTCTCATAATATCTGGTATCGGGTTGACGCTTTTTATTAGTGTTTTTGCTTTTGTAGAAGGAAGTATTGTCCGAGAAAAGATAGAAGATTTACGCGGTATGTCGGCCAGATTTGTAGTATGGGATATAGCATGGGAAGGATTTAAAGAGAGACCAGTTCTGGGATGGGGGTTGGAGAATTTCCCCTTGGTTTTTCAGAAAGAGTTTAATCCGGAATTAGTGGTATTAGATGGCGGTGAAGTATGGTTTGACAGAGCGCATAATATAGTCTTTGATTCTTTAGTTACCATCGGTTTACTAGGAACGCTTTTCTTTTTCTTAATGTTTAAGGCGGCGCTCTTTGTTTTTTGGAGAGAGTATTGGAAAGGAAAAACCGATATTTGGGCGCCAGCCATATTTACATCACTTTTTGTCGCTTATTTTATACAAAATCTTACGGTCTTTGATATGATAAGTAGTTTCATGTTGATGTTTGTCATGCTAGCTTTTGCGGCTTCTCTCAAACCTAAAAATGAACCTTCTGATAATTCAGAGTCATCAATGCGGATAATAATTCCAGGAATCTTTATCATCATCACTATTATTACCTTGGAGTTATTTGTTCTTTCCTCTTATAGGGCAAATCTAAGTGCGTCTCTTGTGTTGAGAGCTCCAGTGGAGATGACAATTGATCGTTATCAAGAGGCATTAAAAGATCCGATTAACAAAGATGCTACGATATTTTCTATCTCTGAAAAATTAATTATGAATACCACAAAGGACAAATTAGAAGGAGAGGAGAGGGAAGCTACTATTGAAAAGATGAGATTTATAATTGACAAGCTGGAAAAAAATATTGCCAGTCCTCCCAAGATTTTCAAGAATTATTGGATTACAGGCAGGATGTATAACGAATACTATAATTACCGCTTTTTACAAGAACTGATAAAAGGCGATTTTAGTAATAAAGAAGAGGCAAGAGAAGTAGTTGTAACAGCAAAAGAGATTTTGACTATGGCGATAGAGATAAGCCCACGAAGGCCAGAAGGGTATTGGGAATTAGCTCAAGCGAAGGTTAATATGGGAAATATCCATATCCTTTTTGGTGAACCTGATTTAGCGAAAGAGAGATTTAACGAGTCCTTTATTTTAGTTGAGAAGGCGGTGGCGCTGGAACCTCGCGATATCAGGTCTCAATTAAAGATGTTGAAAGTCGCTGATGAGATAATAATGGATTCAGAGCTTGTTAAAAGAAAGGCTAATGAGGCATTAGAGATTAATCCTGAATGGGAAGAGATTCTTAAGAGATATTTAGATGAATAATGAGAAGATACAAAAAAATGTTTCTTTGAGCCGATACACAACCTTCGGTATCGGGGGCGATGCTAAATATTTTATAGAGATTAAAAATAAAAAGGAGCTGGAGTGGGCAATTGGGGTATCCAAGGAGTTTAATCTTCCGTTTTTGATCTTAGGAAAAGGTAGTAATATGCTTGTATCAGACGAGGGCTACGAAGGAGTTGTAATTAAGATTTCTAGTAAGGATATCTCATTAGATGGAGAGATTGTTGTTTCCGATTCAGGAGTATTTCTTCCTTTTTTAGCATCGTTCTGTCTTGAACGGGAACTTAGCGGGCTGGAATGGGCGACTGGTATTCCCGGAACAGTGGGAGGAGCGATCCGAGGCAACGCTGGAGCATTTGGCACTTCAATCTCAGATCTGGTCATTGCGGTGGATGTTATGGATATGAACGGAAGAAAGAGAACTATAAGTAATAATGAGTGTGAGTTTGGATATAGGGAGAGTATATTTAAAAAAAATAATGAGATTATATTAGAGGCAAAGATGAAGCTTAAGAAGGGTGACTATAAGAAGATGAAAGAGAAAATTGATCAATGTTTGAATTATAGGAAGGAGAAGCATCCCCAAGAACCTTCGGCTGGAAGTATCTTTAAGAGTCATTCTATTAACAATAATGAAAGAAACCTTCTTGTACAAAAACTTCCGGATATTGAAAAGTTTGGCGATTTAATTCCAGCTGCTTTTTTGATAGAGCAATGCGGATTGAAAGGGGAGAGGTTGGGCGATGCGATGGTCTCTACTCTCCATGCAAACTTCATTATTAATGTCGGAAAAGCCAAAGCAGATGATGTGAAAAACCTCATTGTATTGATAAAAGAAAAAGTCAAAAAGAGATTTGGGATATCTTTAGAAGAGGAGATTCAATATAT
>CAZIZF010000029.1:0-3773 GCA_964543755.1 uncultured Candidatus Saccharibacteria bacterium | reverse complement strand
CTTTTCTTGTTTAGAGGATATCTCTTAAAAGTGCGATAAATAGTAGAAACAGATGGATGGACTTTGAAATGAGGATTTTCTTTGATTAGATGATAGATTTCAAACTCATTAGCTTGAAGCCGGCGATGAATAGCAATAATTGTTCTTTCTTCTGCTTTGCTTAAAATCTTCAAAGTTCCTGGCTTTGGTCCTCGTTTCTGGGGCAGTAAAGCCTCAATATCCTTTCCTGATTTTATCTACCTTTCATAGTATTTCCTGATATCCCTGCAATGAACCTTGAAAGCTTTACAGATTTTCTCAACTTTTTTAAAGTTTTTTTACTTTTCTTTTATTTAATCAGCTCATACTCTTGAACTACCAAAAGTCATTTACTGGTCATTGCTTGTTTGGTTGTTTTAGTCATATGGTAACAGTCTATAAACTGTTACCGAAATTGTGAAGAGGTACACAAAGGCGGAAACAAGTTCTGTTCTGGTGCCCTCAGCAGGAATCGAACCTGCAGCTGCTCCTTAGGAGGGAGCCGTTTTATCCATTAAACTACGAGGGCTTTTCAGGAGTATATAATTTTTTCCCCTTGATGACAATCCTCTATACTGATATAATAAAGAAGATGAATAAAGAAATGCCGATAACAGAGATAGTCAAAAAGGTCTGCCCAGCAGTAATAACCATCGCCGTACTGAGAGACCTCCCAGAGATAGATGGATTCTATAACTTCCCCGAATTAAGTATACCCAAGATCAAGGGATCTAAAAAGATAGAAACCAAGATAGGGGGAGGTTCAGGATTTATTGTTTCTAAGGATGGCCTTATCCTTACTTCGGCTCATGTCGTTGCGGACTCTGAGGCAATCTACTCGGTAATTTTGGAACCGACTATTAAATACCAGGCAAAGATTCTCTCAAGAGATCAGATAAACGATATTGCAATTCTAAAGATAGAGGGAGACAATTTTCCTTTCTTAAAACTCGGCGACTCGTCAAAAATACTCCTCGGAGAACAAGTCATTGCCGTCGGTAATCCGCTGGGTGAATTCTATGACACAGTATCGGCAGGAATAGTCTCTGGACTCTCGCGATTAATAAACGCCCGCTCAGAATTCTCGGAAAAGTCAACACGGCTAAAGGGGTTAATCCAAACCGATGCCGCTATAAACCCAGGTAATTCTGGTGGGCCATTGATTAATATGAAGGGAGAAGTAATCGGGCTCAATACAGCTATGGTTATGGGAGGACAAAACCTTGGATTCGCGATACCGATAAACTACGCCGCCATTGACCTTGAAGAGGTTAAGAAATACGGGCGGATAAAGAGACCGTTCTTAGGTATTAAGTATATTATTCTTAATAAACAGATAGCCGAGCAAAACAAGCTCGCTATATCACATGGTGCTCTAATCATCAGAGAGAGGCTCGGAGAAGAGGCTGTCATTCCCAAATCCGCCGCTGCGAAAGCTGGGCTTAAAGAGTTTGATATTATAACAGAAATTAATGGAATTCCAATAACTGAAGAAAATTATCTTTCTGATATTCTTGAAAAATACAAAATTGGAGACAAGATAGAGCTTAAGGTCGTTCGAGGCAAGAGGTTTATAAAGATAATTCTTGAGCTTGAAGAAAATATTTGAAAATGGGGTGAGCGACGGGATTTGAACCCGCAACCACTGGTACCACAAACCAGTGCTCTGCCATTGAGCTACGCCCACCACGTGCTCCCGACACGACTCGAACGTGTAACCTACTCCTTAGAAGGGAGTTGCTCTGTCCAATTGAGCTACGGGAGCTTGTAAAGAGTATATATTAGGAAGGAACCAAAATCAAGATGTTGAATTTTACTTCTTTTGTGATATAAATACCTATATGAAGAATAACCTTGCAAAAAATATAGTAGCAGTGATCGCCATATTTGTTGTTTTGGCGATTCTATTCGGATTAACGGCAACCAATAAAGAAAAACCCGAAGAGATATCTTTAAGCGCTTTAGCAGAGAAGATAAATCAAGGCGAAATAGTAGAGATAACCGTTATAGGAAACTCTTTGAAAATAATAGACCGTGAAGGAAATAAACTCCTGTCTCAAAAGGAGATTGAGACCTCCCTTTCTGAGACTCTGACTAATCACGGAGTATCCACCGAGATGATCCGAACTGTGAATATATCTATTGAGAAGCCCCATGATTGGACATGGCTCGGATTCTTCATCATTGCCTTCCTTCCCCTCATTCTTTTTATTCTCTTCTTTTGGTATATGTTTAAGCAGGCCAAAGGAGGCGGAATACAATCAATGGAATTCACCAAGTCAAAAGCCCGACTCTTTAGCGCAGAAGACAAAAAAAAGAATAAGACAACCCTGAGCGATGTGGCTGGACTTAAAGAAGTTAAGGAGGAACTTCAAGAAATAGTCGATTTCTTAAAGAATCCAGAGAAGTTTCACGCTATGGGAGCCCGCATACCCAAGGGAGTTCTTCTGGTTGGTTCAGCTGGAGTCGGTAAAACCCTCCTCGCCCGCGCCATAGCTGGCGAAGCAGGCGTCAGATTCCTTCATACATCAGGATCAACTTTTGTTGAACTCTTTGTCGGAACGGGAGCGGCCAGAATTAGAGACCTCTTCGCAACGGCCAAGAAGAACACACCAGCCATTATCTTTATTGATGAACTAGATGCAGTCGGAAGGATGAGAGGCTCCGGAATCGGTGGAGGTCATGACGAACGGGAACAGACATTAAATCAGCTTCTCGTTGAGATGGATGGTTTTGAAAAACAGACCAACGTCATTGTTATAAGCGCAACTAATAGGCCTGATGTCCTGGATTCGGCACTTCTTCGTCCGGGAAGGTTTGATCGAATAATCGTCCTGGATAATCCTGATATCAGTGATAGAGAAGATATCCTTAAGATACAATGCAAGGATAAACCTCTAGGGCCCGATGTCAAGATGAGAGAAGTTGCGGAAAGAACACCTGGATTCTCAGGGGCGGATCTATCAAATCTGGTAAACGAAGCCGCTATACTCGCAACTAGAAAAAACCAGTCTGTTATAACTCAGGAGAATCTTTTAGAGTCAATAGAGAAGGTCTTATTAGGGCCCGAAAAGAAAAGTCGTCTTCTCTCAAAAAAGGAGAAAGAAGTAAGTGCTTACCACGAGGTCGGACATGCTCTAGTCTCATCATTTCTTGAAGAATCAATACCAGTAAGAAAGATATCTATAATCTCGAGGGGTACAGCCGCCGGATATATCATCAAGATGCCAAAAGAGGAAAGAAGAATAAAGACTAAGTCCGAGCTCTCAGCCGAGATGTCCGCCTTACTCGGAGGATATTGTGCAGAGCAACTCATATATAATGAGACATCCTCCGGGTCATCTAATGACCTCGAGAAGGTCACTGAAATAGCAAAGAGAATGATCAAGGAATTTGGGATGTCTTCATTGGGACCAATCTCTTTTGGTAAGAAAGGTGATGCGATATTTTTGGGCAAGGGATTGGCTGAAAGAAATGAATACTCCGAGAAAATTGCCTCAAAAATAGATGAGGAAATAGCAAAAGCTATACTAGATGCGGAACGCAAGGCGAAAAAGATATTGGTCCAGAACAGGGATCTATTGGAAAAGATAACAAGGGTGTTAATTAAGAAAGAGACTATTGAGAGAGAAGAATTTGAAGAGCTTATATCTCAAAGCGTCAAGAAAAGCAAGTAATACCGGGCGTATAGCTCAGAGGTTAGAGCATCCGTCTTATAAGCGGAAGGTCGATGGTTCAATTCCATCTACGCCCAC
>CAZIZF010000028.1:1412-4143 GCA_964543755.1 uncultured Candidatus Saccharibacteria bacterium | reverse complement strand
CAAAATCTTGCCCGAAAAATCGTTATCAAATGAATCACCTCCTTTTAATGTGCTAATTACAGTCTACTATTTTTTCTCTAAATTATCAAATTTTTGTTTTAACTAATAAAGTTCTTACCCACGGCCATAAGCGCTGCAATAGCCACGGCGTAGACAGTTATACTTATAAATGAATATATCAGAATCTTCTTGCTATCCATTTTAAAGACCTTCATAGTAATAATCATTACCCAAATACCTATCCAAGGAGTTATAATAAGGACAAGATAAGATCCGTATTTATCAACTATTTTTTTGAATTTCTCTGAGGTTAGTTTCGTAAACCATCTATTAATCCGTTCGTTTTTGACTATTTGGTCATAAAAAAAATGAATGAGAATAGCGGGTGTATAGTTACCAAAAACCGACCATATTACTGCTGAGTAATAATCTAGTCCCATTATAATTGCAATAGGAACTGCAATATATATTTCTAAAGATGGAAAAAAACCGATGAGCCATACTATAGATGCTTTTGTGATATACTCTATCATATTCCAGATGATGAGATTATTCAGTGACAGCTATCGGTTTATCGGAATCAATTGTTACGATAAGTCATCTTTTTTTCATTCTCAAAAGCGATATCTTTAAGAAGATAACCTTCGTCTTCAACTAATAGTTTTATAACCTCCTTTACCTTTTCAACATTGTACATAGATAAAACGGTTTTTTATCTTGAATCCATTGGACAATTCCGTACTTAACCACAAGTGGTAAAATCTTTTCTTTCTTAAACTCACTTAGTTTAACAAACTTAAATTCAAGGTGATCTTCATTACTGGTTGTCTCATCAATTCCTCCTAATTCTTCGGCTTGGAATATCAAATTTATCTCATATATCTCCTCACCATCCTGTTCAAAAAAATTCTCTATAACACCAACAAAAGCAGATATCTTTATTTGGGAACCCCTCTCCTCTTTAAGTTCCCTTATTAACGCATCTTTTCCATTTTCTCCCAAATCAATATGACCTCCAGGGAGAAACCAGTAATCAGTTCCCTTCCTTCTGCATAGAAGAACTTTATTCTCTTTAATAATTAACGCCCTTGATATTACTTCTCTCATTTAGTAGATCTTCGCATATTGCTCGGATGTTACAAAGGACTCTATCATTATTAATCTCTTCCGAAAAATCAATCTCCTTTTTTTCTTCCATCACCTCTTTTATAACACCCAAGAGCATCTCTATATCATCCGTCGGTTTGTCCTCTCGTTTCAAGATGGAAATATAGATCTTCAACTGAGTCTCTATCTGATTGAGAAAGAGATCTTGAATTGGATGATTAGATAATTTTTTCCTTAACCATTGCCGTTTACTCTTAGAATCATCATCTTTGTTACCTTCCAAGCTTATAAGTTCAGAAAAGATATCAAAAATCTCATTAATATTCTGACGATCAGCGCCAATTACGACCGGTATCAGATTTTCAAGTTTGCCCTTAAAATACTCTCCATTTTCGTCGCTTATATCCGATTGAAAGTATTTTACCTCTAAAGACCCTTTAATCACCTTTTCAATATTCTTTTTTATTTTTCTCTCCATATAACCAACATCAGATGATGTTGAAGCATCAACAACAAGCGCCATCCTTTCTACTTCATCTTCACGATCAAATTCAACAACTATATCAACCCCATTTTTAACATCATCAAAACGAGATGCTCGGACTGGTACAGCGCTCGAACCTAACCACTCTCCATTATATATCTGGTCCGCTAAAAGAATTTCAAAAGCTTTACCTCTCTCCTCGTTAATCTCATATATCTCTCTTTCATAAGAAGTTAATCCCTGTTTATACTCTTCTATCTTTTTTTCGGCATGGGCTAGACACTCAAGATCCTTTCTTATCTCTTCAGGGGAATAGATACTTTCAAACTCAACTGGATCGATACGCTCACAACGTTCCCCATATTCCAATATTCGGCTTATAATCTGTTCTTTTGAAACCCTGTTTTCTATCTCCTCAAAATATCTCATATACTTTTGATTATAGCATAAAAAAATTCCCCTAAACAATCAGGAGGTTACTTCGGTTCCGACGGAATCTCCAACAGCAAATCTAAGAATGGTGTCCTTTTTAAGATTTGCTATCGCAACTCTCTTTATCCCTTTTTGGCGGCAAATGACAGCCTCTTTAATCTTGGCTTGCATACCACCAGACCCAAAATTAGACTTTCCGAGCAGTTCAAGTTGGTATTCACTACCAACTCTTCTTATTGTCTGTAGTTTACGATCCAATACTCCATCCGGTTCAGTCAGAAAAAGTACTCCATCAACTCTTACTAGTAATGCAACCATCCTAGCAAGACGATCGTTCTCGCTTATTCCTTTTTCCATTAAAGAAATTTCGTCTTGAGCAACAACATCGTTCTCGTTGATAATAGGGATAATTCCAATTTCTAAACACTTGGAAATTGATGATTTAATACTCTTCCTCTCTTCTATAGATTCCCAATTAGCGTAGGTGACTAATATTTGAGCCACCTCCATACCATGCCGAGAGAAAGCTCTGCCCCATTCGTTGATAAGGTGTCTGCTCCCTATTCCAGAAAGGATTTTCTTTTCCAGGTTGATATTAAAACCCTTTCTGGCCATCGCCTCTCTTCCGAATTGTATAGCTCCAGACGAAACGATTATTACTTTGGCTTTATTTTTTAGCGAGAATACCTGCCTTGCTATTTGGTTAAA
>CAZIZF010000028.1:0-1312 GCA_964543755.1 uncultured Candidatus Saccharibacteria bacterium | reverse complement strand
CCACCAACGACTACCAAACCAAGCGATAAGGTTAGCCGCTATAGCATCAAATATGAGTATGATAAAGATAATTAACTCAATCATTTTGTATAATACAGATTTAATCTAAATTAACATGTGAAGAATAAAGATTCAAGAACCGAGCTCTTTCCGCTGCATCAAATCTTTCTATTGAATATCTTAGCATCGTGCGCGGCATAATCGATTATTATCATATCTTTATGAGCTTTATTCCAATCTCCGAAATGCGAGCTCCTCCAAAGATCATTATTCCAGCCATTATTGACCAAGCCATAAGATTTAGAATATCGGTCATCGCTCCTTTCGGTATCATACCGGAAATTTGCTCACCTATCATTCTCTCCATTTCTCGCTCCAATTCTTCCTGAGTCGTAAGGGTTTCAGATTTATCCGACAAAATAACCTCACTCGTTTGAAATAGTTCCGGAGGATTTGTCCTTCCAGTGAAGATACTGTATGAGGTAAAAAGAGCCCAAAATATTATTATCACACCGAGAGATAAAAGCATCCAACCAACAATTTTTTTACTATTATTCATTATTATAATTTTATTCTTCTATTTTAGCAGAAATGTAAAAAATGGAAAGGAATAATTTAAGGACTGTTAAAAATCAAACAAATTTTTGTTTGTTTTAATAACTTCATAGCTTTTGTTCAAAAAAATTTCTTATCATTTAAGACAATCAGAACAATTATTTCACTTAGATGCCATTCTATATACGACGTCTCAAATTTTTCATTATCCATTTTGGGATATAACTTTTTCTTTTTTTAAATATATAAAAAATGGTAAGATTTGTGCATAATAACCTCTAGAAAAAAACTTCTTTAATTTCAGGATACTTCCTTACTATGTATCCACCCCAATCCCACTCATTTGGAAATAAAAATCAGTAAATTAAATTAACCTCTTCAAGTAATGAGATGTTAGCAAATTTTACTTTCGGTATATTCATAAAAAAATATTATTCATAATACCAACTCTTAAATATCTTGTTATCAGCTTGACGCAAGAGAGCGTCAACAAGAATCGTTTTACCATGATCAATATGAGTTATTATAGCTATATTCCTTAAATCCATAATTTATCTTCTCCTACTATTTTAAAAAACTTTCTCCAAAAGCGAAAGTTTAGAACTTCTATCAATTTGTTTTTGTAATACAGAAAGTAATTTTGGTGAAATACCGAGAGTGTCAAACGTCTGTTTTAATTAGGACCCGATTTTCTGTTATTGAGTCTTCATTATGACACAAAAGAGGTTCGAGTCGCCATCCCGCAATCACGAGATTT
>CAZIZF010000027.1:0-4211 GCA_964543755.1 uncultured Candidatus Saccharibacteria bacterium | reverse complement strand
CAAGACTTGACAAGATTTTTTTTTTGAATAGAATAGGTATTAGATTTGGCATTCAGAGGTCGAGTTTGCCAATAATAATAAATTAAAAAAGATAAAATTATGAAGATTAAACCTTTAAAGGATAATATCTTAATTGAGCCAGTTGAGCAGGCCGAACAGACGAAAGGGGGTATTTTTCTTCCTAAGACAGCTGATAAGGATCGGCCTGAACAAGGGACAGTTATTGCCGTTGGGCCAGGAAAGAGAAATGATGCGGGAGAGATTGTTCCCGTGGAATTAAAAAAAGGAGAGAAAGTTCTCTTTACTAAGTATGGACCGTCAGAGATAAAGGTCGATGATAAAGAATATCTCATTGCCAAACAAGAGGATATTTTGGCTGTAATTGAAGAATAAACAAAAAAAAGATGAGTAAAATAATATATTACAACGAAGAGGCGAGGAAGAAGTTAAAAGCTGGGGTAGATAAATTGGCTGATGCGGTCAAGACTACTCTCGGACCTAAGGGGCGGAATGTCATTTTGGATAAAGGATTTGGTTCGCCGACTATCACTAATGATGGTGTAAGTATCGCCAAAGAAATTGAAATTGAGGATAAAATAGAGAATCTTGGAGCGGAGATAATAAAGGAAGTTGCGTCTAAAGCGAATGACGCTGCTGGAGATGGGACTACTACTGCTACAATATTGACTCAGGCGATAGTATCTGAAGGAATGAAGAATGTCACTGCTGGAGCGAATCCGCTTGCTCTCAAGAAAGGAATAGAAAGGGGTACTAAGTTGGTGGTTGAAGAGTTAGCCAAGATGGCCAAGGTAATATCGGAGAAATCAGAAATAGCTCAAGTGGCGACTATTTCGGCTGAGGATACTGAAATGGGAAACCTCATTGCTGAGGTGATTGATGAGGTCGGAAAGGATGGCGTTGTTACAGTTGAAGAGTCCCAGACCTTTGGTCTCCAGAAAGAGATTGTGAAAGGTATGCAATTTGATCGAGGATATATCTCTCCCTATATGGCGACTAATATGGAGAAGATGGAGGCGGAATACGAGAACCCCTACATCATTATCACGGACAGGAAGATATCTTCGGTTAACGAAATAGTTCCAATTCTTGAAAAGATATCTAAAGTCGGCAAGAAGGAATTGATTATTATTGCTGACGATGTTGAAGGCGATGCCCTTGCGACTTTGGTTGTCAACAAGCTCAGAGGTAATCTAAATACTTTGGCTGTTAAAGCCCCCGGATTCGGTGATTCTAAAAAAGAGATGCTCCAAGATATTGCGACGATATGCGGAGCCCAGGTTATTTCTGAGGATCTTGGTATGAAGATTGAGGATGTTGAAATTGAGATGCTTGGATCGGCTAGGAAGGTAATCTCTAATAAAGAGAACACTACTATAGTAGAAGGAAGGGGCAAGAAGGAGGATATAGACGCGAGGATTTCCCAACTCAAGAAGATGAGCGAAAATAGTAGTTCTGATTATGATAAGGAAAAACTCCAAGAGAGAATTGCCAAGCTTTCGGGTGGTGTCGCTATTATTAAGATTGGCGCAGTGAGCGAAGTTGAACAGAAGGCCAGACAGCACAAGGCCGATGATGCAGTGGCCGCTACCAGGGCCGCGATAGAGGAAGGTGTAATCCCTGGAGGAGGAGTCGCCTTATTAAGAGCGATAAAGTCGCTTGATAATATTGAGGTCTCTAATGAGGACGAGAGGACTGGGATTAACATCTTGAAAAAGGCGCTTGAAGCTCCAATTAGGCAGATTGCCGAGAATGCCGCAATTGACGGATCAGTTGTAGTTCAGAAAGTAAAAGAAGGAGAAGGGTCCTTTGGTTTCAATGCCCACGAGATGATCTACGAGGATCTTATAAAAAAAGGAATCATTGATCCCAAGAAGGTGGTAAGAGTTGCTTTAGAAAATGCCACATCGGCTGCCGCTATGCTCTTAACTACCGAATGCGCTGTAGTTGATAAACCGGAAGAGAAAGGTAAGGACTTGCCTGTGGGAGGAGGAATGCCTGGAATGGGAGGAATGGGAATGTCTGGATACTAACGAGAGGCGTTATAGGATATAGAAAGACACCCGATAAGGGTGTCTTCCTCTTGCTAAGTTGGCCGAAATATTATATCATTTAATCAAGATTAAAAATTAAGAATAACAATATGGAGTTTTGGCAAATAGGTTTGTTAGTGTTAGCGGTTCTTGCAGTCTGGTTAGTTGTGACATACAACGGATTGATTAAATTAAGAAACAGGACTGATGAGGCCTGGTCTGATATAGATGTTCAACTTAAGAGAAGGTATGATTTGATTCCCAACCTAATAGAAACAGTAAAAGGATACGCTGCTCATGAGAAGGGAGTTTTGGAGAATGTGACTAATGCGAGGACTGCGGCTATGAATGCAGAGCAGTCTGGTGATCCCAAAAAAGTAGCCCAGGCCGAGAATATGTTATCGGGAACCCTCAAGACCCTCTTTGCGGTCTCGGAGAATTATCCAGATCTTAAAGCTTCGGCTAATTTTGTGGAACTTCAACGTGAATTAAGGGATACTGAAGATAAAATTCAAGCATCAAGGAGATTTTATAACACCAATGTAAGAGATTTTAATATTAAGATTGAATCTTTTCCCAATAACTTAATAGTTGGATCTTTTGGATTTAAGAAGAAGGAATTCTTTGAGTTGGAGGAGTCTGAGGCCAGAAATCCGGTTAAAGTTAGTTTTTAGTTCCAATGCCAAATCTTTACACTCAATCCGATTCCAATATCAGGCGTACGTGGGCCTATCTCTTCTTTTTCGCTTTGATAGTGATTGGGATTGGCTGGATAATATCCTATTTTCTCCAATCCCAGATCATACTCTTAGTTGCAGTTGTTTTGGCGATAGCCCTTAACTTTTTCTCCTACTGGTATTCGGATAAGATAGTTCTATCTATTAGTAATGCCAAGTTGGTTAAGAAGGATGATGAACCAGAGCTTTATAGGATGGTCGAGAATCTTTCAATCACGGCTGGTCTTCCGATGCCCAAACTTTTCATAATGGAAGAGATGCAGCCCAATGCTTTTGCAACTGGTCGCGACCCTGAACACGGAGTGATAGTGGTTACTAGGGGTTTAATAAATAGACTTGAGAAGATCGAACTGGAAGCGGTTATTGCCCATGAACTGGCTCATATTGGCAACAGGGATATTCTTCTTTCTACGATGGTTGTAGTTCTTGTTGGAATGGTGGTCATAATGACTGATTTTTTCTTTAGATATGCTTTCTGGGGAGGTGGCGGAAGAGATGGAGGTTCAAGGATTCCGATGATTGTGATTGCACTGGCTCTGGCGATTCTTGCTCCTCTTTTGGCTCAGATGATGAGAATGGCAATATCAAGAAAAAGAGAGTATTTGGCAGATGCTACGGGAAGTCTTTTGACACGTTATCCGGAGGGTTTGGCTAGCGCGCTTGAGAAGATTGCAACCGATCCTAATCCAATGAGAAAAGCCAATGATGCAACGGCACATCTCTTCATTGTCAGTCCTTTTAGGGGTAAGGAGAAGAATTCATGGCTTCACAAGCTTTTTGCTACTCACCCTCCAATAGAGGAGAGAGTTGCCAGATTAAGAGGATTAAACAAATGAAAGAATGTTTCTTATGCCATAAGGGATTAGAAAGAGCTTTACTTTATAACGTAGAGGTTGATTATTGTCCTCAATGCGGTGGAATTTGGTTTGACGAAGATGAACTTCGTTTAGTCAAGGATATGAAAGATGAGAATCTTAAGTGGTTTGATATCGATCTTTGGGCTGACAAAAAGAAGTTTAAGATATCCAGAGGCGAAAAACTTTGTCCTATTGATCGGTTGCCTCTCTATGAAGTAGAGTATGGCGATTCGGGAATAAAGGTAGATCTTTGCAATATCTGTAAAGGTATCTGGCTTGATAAAGGGGAGTTTAAGCAAATCATCAATTACCTAAAAGATAGGGCTAATTGGGAGATACTTAACAGATATTATCAAAACTTGATAAAAGAAGGGATGGAGGTTTTCATCGGCCCCGAGACGGTGAGAGAGGAAATGGAGGATTTTCTCATCATTTTCAAGCTTTTTAACTACAAGTTTTTGGCTCAAAGATCAACGATAGCTAGAATTATCTCAAACTTACCAAAATAGATTAAAAGGAGGGGTCGGATAGCGGTTTATTCCAACGGCTTGGAAAGCCGTACCTTG
>CAZIZF010000026.1:3014-4358 GCA_964543755.1 uncultured Candidatus Saccharibacteria bacterium | reverse complement strand
TTTTCGGTCGTCGCCCCGACTAAATATATCTCACCAGACTCAATAAAAGGAAGTAGAAAGTCCTGCTGGGCCTTATTAAAGCGATGTATCTCGTCAAGGAAGAGAATTTTAGAGACACTAATATCATCGGATAATATATCCCGGATATCCTTCTTTCCCGCCGAAACAGCAGAAAGTTCATACATCTTAGCGTTAAGAGAACGAGAATATATCCTGGCCAGGGTTGTCTTCCCGGAACCGGGAGGGCCCCAAAGAATAAAGGAAAAAAGATACTTCTTCTCTATAGCCAAACGCAAGGGCTTCCCTTCACCAACTAAATGAGATTGACCCACAAAATGATCCAAACTCTCAGGTCTTATCCGAGAAGCGAGTGGTTCTTTTGCATTAAAACTCACGATTAATTAAACTTTTTAATATTAATAAATTTCCTTCACTCCTATTTTCGGTATCCGGTGTCTCTATTATCTTTGGTATATCCTTGAATCTCTCATCATTTAAGAGTCGCTTAAAAAAATCAAGGCCGATTGTCCCCTCACCGATATGCTCATGTCTATCAATCCGAGAACCGCAATCTGTCTTAGAATCATTAAGATGAAAAGTCATTATCTTCTCAATCAAGATATGTTTTTCAAACTCTTTGATAATCTTATCATATCCCCCTTCCCTTATATCATACCCCGCCGCAAAAATATGAGCGCTGTCAAAACAGATATTAAATACTTTATCATTCCCTAAAACAGAAAGAATCTCCGCTAACTCCTCAAAAGATGATCCTAGAGAACTACCCTGCCCTGCCATCGTCTCTATTAATATCTTCACATCTCCGGGATCAACCTTATCAAAGACACTGTCAAAACTCTCTTTCAATATCTTTATCGCTCTCCTCCTCTCTTGTTTTCCCGCACTCCCCGGATGAAGAATTAAATATCTCACCCCTAATAGTTTAGCTCTCTCAATCTCTGCTACCATCCTCACTATTGACTTCTCCTTAATTAAATCATTCTCAGAGACCAGATTGACCAGATATGGGATATGAGCGACAACCTCTTTGACTTTTGATTTTCTCCAAGCATCCTTAAATAATATTATCTTCTCCTTTTCTATCTCATCAACCTCCCATTTTCTGGAAAGGGTGATATAGAATTGGACTACATCACAACCCCAAAGATCACCCCAATAAAAGGCCTTTTCTATTCCACCTGTCGTCGGTACAACAGATCCCAGCATTATTTTGAAATAGAAACTTTCTTAAGAATAATATCCTCTAAGGGCTTATCATTTCTATCTTTTTCAACAAGTGATATCGCATCAGCAACATCCTGACCAGATATGACTTCGCCAAAT
>CAZIZF010000026.1:0-2914 GCA_964543755.1 uncultured Candidatus Saccharibacteria bacterium | reverse complement strand
TTCAACAAGTGATATCGCATCAGCAACATCCTGACCAGATATGACTTCGCCAAATTCAGTATCCAGGATCATAGCGTAATTTATTTCGCTACTCTCATTTATCTCCACTTTTTCAGGAATTATCAAGAACCAGACTAATGCTGTTATAAAAATAACAGCGAGTGCTGTAATTACTCTCTTCATCTTAATAAATATTATCTATCTCTTTTTACTCTCCTTTTTAAGGGTTCTCCGCTTCTTCTCGGCCCTTCTCTTCTTTCTTTTTTCGTTAGCCCATCCTATTCCCATATTTTTATTCTTTATTTTAGTAAATTTTGATATTATAGCTGATGTTGGGCTTAAAAGTCAAACTAATGACAAATACAAATTCTAGATTCAAAAGAGAAAATGAGTTATTATAAAATTAGTTTTATTCTTTTAGAAAAAAAAGGTAAAAAAATGAGTAAGATCGTAGTAGTTGAAGGTATCTGTTGCAGTGGAAAAGCACTTTGGTGGGCAGTCTTGGAGATACTAACGTGGAAGTCCTAAAGTAATACGGCGCATATATTAAATGATTATACGATTAGATTTGAAAATAATACCTTCAACTAAGCCAAGAAGAGCCAGCTACGGTTTACAAAAAAGATATTGTGATTATGGAAAAGCACTTGAATGGAGATATTAAGATTAACTTAAAAGAGTATTATTTGAATTATATGGTCTTACCTGAACGATCTAAGAAAGAGATAAATGTTAAGGTTATTTGCTTTAACAAGAAAGAAGTAATCAGACTGGAAACCATCTGCAGATCATCCATAGAGAAGGCTATTTGTTTATTCTAAAAAAAAGATTGAACAAGTTATTTAAATTAACAAAATTCGCCATTTTTTTTAAAAAATTATTAACCAAGTAGGACATTTATAAATGGGTTTAATATTATATTGATTTAGTTGCTAAGAATGATAAAATAAAGACAAGATAATTAATAATATAAAAAATGAAAAAAATATTTTTAGTAGCAGTTTTATCGTTTTCAGTTATTTTAACTGGAACAGTTTTAGCTGAAGAAAAGCAAGAGCCAAAGATGAATCTTTTAGCTTACGAGGTTTCTTTAGAAAAATTACCAAATCCTGGTATTCTACCTGGTAGTTTTTGGTATTTCTTAGATAATTGGGGTGAAAGAATTCAAGAAGTTTTTATATCCAAACCTGAAGATAAAGCATTATTTCAAAGTAAACGAGCTCTAGAAAGAATCGCAGAAGTCAAAGCTCTTTTAGAGGAAAAAGGAGTTGACGCGCCAGGGTTAGATGTGGCTGAAGAAAAAATTCAACAAAACATTGAAAAAGCAAATGAGATTCTTGAAAAAAAGCAAGCGCGCGGAGAAGAAGTTTCTGAACTAGCAAAAAGATTAGAAACAGATTTCAGCATTCGTAGAAAGTTATTAAATCAAGTTTTCGATATACAAAGATATGCTCGTAAAAATTATGCCAATGCAATTAAAGAAAAGATAAAAGAAGCTAGAGAGCAAGAAAATTTTGATGAAGTTTCAAGACTAAGAAGTATTCTTAATGATGTTAGAGTTGAAAGAGAAAGACTGACCGAAAGAAAAAATATTTTCCAAGATAGCATTCTCTCAAAAAACGATATAATTAGACAAAAAATAAGAGAAGAAGATAGAAAATTAAGAGCATTAAAGCAAGAGAAAGAGATACTTGAAGAAGAGGGAGAGAAAGTGGTAGAAACATTATTTGAAGAAAGAGAGATAGTAATAGAAAATCAAGAAGAAATTTTGGAAATTCAGCTAAACAAAGCAATTTTAGCCGGAGACAGAGAAGCAGTTGAACAAATTCGTAGTCAACTCGCAGAAGTAGAGTTTCAGGCAGAGGTTTTAGAGATTGAAGAAGAGAAATTTGAAGAAAAAATAGAGACAGAAGTGGATGAACTTGAAACAGCGATAGAAATTATTTTAGAAACAAGAGATGATCAAGATGAGCTAAAAATAATGGCTAACAAAGCATTGAGGGCAGGAAAAGAGGCAAAAACAAAAGCTCTGGCAAAAGCAAATGAACAAAACATTCAGCAAAATCCTGTAATAATAGGACTAATAAAGCAAGCAGAACAATTTAACGAAAGAGCTTTATCTCTTTTTGAACAAGAAGAATACAAAAGAAGTTATCTTACCTCAAAGAAAACAATGGATTTTGCCAACAAAGCATTTAAGTTAATTACAGTTAAAGAAAATTTAAGGAGAGAAAAACCCGATTTACCGATTCCTGATGATATCGTTCTTCCTATAGAACCTAGATTTTTTAATGAAGATACTCCTCCAGAAATCATAGACCCTCAAAAAATATCATTAGAAAAAATTAAATATCAAATAAAAACAGCGGAACAGATAATAGAAAGAACAAGAATGCTCACAGAGCATGAAAACGTTGGTGATATTGTTTTTCCTGTAGTAGTAAAGTTAATAGAAAAAGCTGAAAATAACATAGACAAAGCAGAGGTATTGCTCAAAGAAGAATCTTTTAGATCAGCTCTTCGTCATGCAAAAAAAGCAAAAGCAATGGCAGAAAAAGCGTATAAAATAATGCAACAGAAATTACAAACAGGAGAAATAAAAATTACACCAGACCCAATTAAAAAAAGAGAAACAAGAGAAGAGGAATATGACTTGTTTTGCGAGACAAACGCAGATTGTAAACACCTTATTTGCCCAATGGTAATTGGTAGTGATACTCCACAATGCAATAAAGAAACTGGTAAATGTTTTTGTGGTCCTGGTCAAAGAATAAAGAAGCTAGACAATAATCAGATAAGATAAGTATAACTTATCCATTCTCTGTTGGCGCCCTAAAATGTAAAAAAGGTGACCTAGTTATTTCTTTAATCTTTATACTCCAAGAATTATCAGAATCTTTTTATTTCTCAAAAA
>CAZIZF010000025.1:0-4454 GCA_964543755.1 uncultured Candidatus Saccharibacteria bacterium | reverse complement strand
GTCATTCTTGAAAAATCCATCAGCGGCAACATCTAGCGCAACTGAGATATCCTTTGGAATTAAGTCCAAGGCCTCCTCAGGACTCCCTATCGGAGGAGCAAATCCTCCTTCATCGCCAACATTCACCGCAGACCGAGAATACTTCTCTTCAATCTTACCCTTAAGGAAATGATATCTTTCAGAGGCCTTTCTTAATCGCTCTTCAAAGTTCTTTCCTGAAGGTAGAATCATAAACTCCTGGAAAGCGAGATTATTCCCAGCATGAGCCCCTCCGTTTATTATATTAAATGATGCTTCTGGTAATCCAATCTCTGTCATTCCAAGACGAGAGATGTATTTATAAAGAGGGGTATCTATTGAAGCCGCCCCAGCCCTGCATAAGGCCATTGATACAGGAAGAGTTGCATTGGCACCCAGGTGCGACTTATTCTTAGTCCCATCTAGTTTTATTATAGTCTCATCAATCCCCTTCTGGTCAAGAACATCTTTATCTATTAATGCAGGAGCAATAATCTCATTTACATTAGCAACAGCTTTCAGAACCCCTTTGCCATGATATCTTTCTCCGCCATCTCTTAATTCAACCGCTTCATAGGAACCGGTTGAAGCTCCAGATGGAACCGAAGAGACCGCAATCACTCTCTCTGTCTTTAAGACAACTTCAACTGTAGGATTGCCCCTGGAATCAAGTATCTCCCTCGCTTTTATTGATTTGATTTTATCCATTCTTCAAAAACCGTTGATTGACCACTTCCGGAATTGATTTTATTAAGTCTGTTGCAACAAGCGAATCCTTCATCTTTTCAGCCGCCAATGAACCAGCTGTCGCGTTGATATAAGCAGCCGCCGATGCGGCTTCCATCATCGGCATCCTTCTAGAAGCCAACGCTCCGACAATCCCCGCCAAGGTGTCTCCGCAGCCACCCACAGTAAGATAGGGTGATCCAATTCTATTCAAAATTATTTCATCACCATCGGATATTATATCAACCCTTCCCTTAAGAAGAATTGTCGCTCCAATTCTCTTAGCTTCTTTTTTTACCACTTCCACCTTCTCATCTAACGGGATTTCATAGATATCCTTCTCTGTTAACCGAAAGAATTCATTGTAATGGGGAGTTATTACACATTCTTTACCTTTCAAAAGATCCTCATTGTTTTTTATAGCAGTTATCGCATCGGCATCTATCACAACCGGAACCGATACCTCGGACAGATATTCCAAGACCACCTCTTGAGTCTCTTCAGATCTTCCGATACCTCCGCCAAGGACAACGGCAATATTACCCCGAGAGACCACTTTTGCGGCCTCAGTCATTGAAAGTAGAATTGAAAGATGTTTCTTTGTTAGATACTTCCCTTCAAGTGGATAGGCTGCTATATCAGGGCTGAAAGAAGCGATAATATTAGCGGCTCGTTTAGGCGCTATTACCCTTACCATATCCGCTCCCGATCTAAAAGCCGCCATAGTTGAGAGAGCTGGGGATCCAGAATAGAAATCAGATCCACCTATAACAACAACCATACCGAAGTCATACTTCCTACTTTCAGAATCCCTCTCCTTATAGATTCTACTTAATACTGAAGTATTAACCTCTTTCATAATATCTCTTTTATGTATTTCTTAAGAATTGGCCCAAATTCAGAATTCTTTAGAGTAAGAAAAAGATGTGACTTCATCCAATTGATCTTGTTTCCACACTCAAGCCAGTCTCCTTCAAACTCATAACCATATATCGTCTTGCCATCCCCTATCATCCTCTCAAAGGCATCAGCTAATATCATTTCTTTACCTTTGGCTGGCTTTCCACCCTTTTTTAGATAATCAAAGACTAAGGGGGTAAGAATATATTTACCGACTATGGCAAAATCAGAGGGCGCATCTTCAAGCGCCGGTTTTTCAACTATCTTTTTTATCTTATAAAACCTGTTTGCTATCTTTTCAACTTCCAAAATACCATACGAAGGTATCATCTCTTTAGGAACCTTTCTAATCGCAAGGATCGGTTTCTGGCATGTTTTATAGACCTCGCTAAGCTGATTAAGGCAAGGTTTTTGAGCATAAACAACATCATCTCCAAAAAGAACTCCGCAAGGATCTTCTTTAATACTAGACTCGGCCTGTAAAATTGCGTGGCCGTCGCCGAGCGGGTTTTTCTGTATGACATAGGAAAACTTGACTCCTTTGAATCTCTTCTTGAAATCCTCAAGTTTATCTATCAATGAATTTTTTTTCCTCTCTTTAAGAACCTTTTCCACTTTTTGCGAATCACCAAAGTAATCTACTATCATCTTTTTTTCGGGGGATATAACAAAGATTATCTCTTCAATCCCAGAATTAATAGCCTCCTCAACAATATATTGGATGACTGGCAAATCAACCAAAGGCCAAAATTCCTTAGGTAGCTCCTTTGAAAGGGGAAGGAATCTAGTTCCCAATCCCGCTATCGGTAGTATAGCTTTCTTAATCATTTTGATTATTATTTAATATATTTCTTCTAATAAAGGCCGGGGTATCCCATTTCTCCTCATCCTCTATTATCTTCTTTTCGGTTTCTTCCACGGCCATTTTAGTCTCAAGTCCGTTTCTTCTGATATTCACACCCACTTGTTGTTTTTCTGGTAAATCAACGTTTCCATCGGTCTCTTTCTTTATTACAGACTTCTTCTTATTCAAGACCTTTTTTGCAACTTTCTTTTTTTTCTTTTTTATTACTTTCTTCTTGTCCTTAGGAAAAATCTCTTCTGATTCGCAACCAACTGCCAACAATGTTATCTTCACTTTATCTCCAGCTTTACGATCCTGAGATATCCCAAAAATCACCTTAGAATTCTTTCCTGTTAAAGCGGATATCCCTTCCGATATTGAGGAGACATCCCTAAGCCCCAAATTTCCGCTTCCAGTGATATTAAAGAGGACACTACTAGCACTATCTATGCTGTAAGAACAGAAAGGACTTGATATTGTCTTTTTAATTGCGTCCTCAACACCCTTAGCCGCATCAAATTCCGTCGTGTTGAGATAAGCAAGCTTTCCCCTCCCTTCTAGTATCGTCCTAAGATCAGCAAAATCGATGTTTATAAGGCCGGAACCGTACACGGTCTCAATCAATCCTTCAAGATTCTCCGAAAGATTCTTGTTTATAATCGACAACGCCTCCTTAAGCGGCGTCTTCTTATCTATTATCTTAAAGATATTCTCATTAGGAAGAACTGTAATCGCATTAAGATGCTCTCTAACCGCTTCCAACGACTGAAGAGCTATCTCTGTCTTTCTTGACCCTTCAAAATTAAATGGAAGGGTGAATATACCATAAGTTATCATTCCAAGATCCTTGGCAATTTTTGCAAAGACGGGCATAGCTCCCGCCCCAGTACCTCCGCCCAGACAAGATACAAAAATACACATATCTTGACCTTCCAACATTTTCTTTATCTTTTCCTTGTCACCCATCGCGGCCTCTCTTCCAAGTTCGTAGTTCATACCTGTACCGAATCCCCCAGTAATCTTCTCCCCAAACTGGAAAACTTTGGCCTTATTCTTTAATTCTTTAAGAGCTCTCTTATCTGTATTAGCAATGATAAAATCAACTCGCTTGATATTGGTCGATATCTCTGAGACGATAGAAGATCCTCCACCGCCAACTCCGATGATCTTTATCTTAGTGTTAGAAGTTGAACCATCAAGAGGTGAGAAATTAGATGCCTCGTTCTTTTTTACAAAAGAAACTTTCTTTTGGGATATTTTTTTATTTGGCATATTTTTCTTTTTTATCTAATCTATAGTGTTATTCTATAACACTACAGAACGGAATGCAATACTACGACTTTTTGATATAATATTTTCTGCCTTTTAATTTATCAGGCAGAAGATCCTTCTCGGTATACTTATCATAGTCCTTACCATAACCGATGTCTTCTGTGAGTTTTGTGGTCGGATTACGCAATTCCATCGGTATAGAAAGGCCCCGATACTTATCAACATCAGCTACCGCCTTCATATATGCCTCTTTTGATGATCTATCCTTTTTACATTCAGAGAGATAGATTACGCCATGAGCCAGATTAAGGACACATTCAGGCAAGCCGATAATCTCAACTGATTGAAAAACCGCATTAGCAATCACAAGGGCAGTCGGCTGAGCCATCCCGATATCCTCTGAGGCAAATATCACCATACGGCGGGCAATAAATTTTGGATCTTCACCCGCCTTTATCATCCTTGCTAAATAGTGAAGCGCCGCATCTGGTTGAGAAGCCCTCATGCTCTTAATAAAGGCCGAAATGGTGTTGTAATGCTCTTCCCCTTTTTTGTCGTAACGTATAATAGATTGCATCGCCCCTTTGAGCGATTTAACAGTAATCTCATCATATAATTCCCTAGAACTCTCTATCAATGTCAAAACCCGTCGGGCATCGCCGTCTGAGGCCTCCAATAACCACTCCCGAGCATC
>CAZIZF010000024.1:0-5004 GCA_964543755.1 uncultured Candidatus Saccharibacteria bacterium | reverse complement strand
ACAGCAAGAATTGGTTTAAGTATGAATGGAAAGAGGGTGATGAGTAAAAAGAAAAGGATAGCTAAACTGATAAATCCTGCCTTTGCATAGATCTCTCTCGCTTTCTCTTCAAGCGAAGGAAAGAAGGTAAAGAGGATGTGTGATCCGTCTAGTGGAGGTATCGGTATGAGATTAAAGATGCCCAATAGTATGTTTATGAATGTTATGAAAAGAAAAAGGTAAAAGACCTGACCCCAAAAACCAGCTGCTATCATTTCTCCTCCAAGAAAAAGGAATTCCTCACCAATCGCCTCCCTTGCGCTGGCCTCCAACGGTATCATTCTTGAAGCAAGTCCAAATATTAACGCCAATAAAAGGTTAGACATCGGTCCCGCTAGAGCAACCTTTAGCTGACCATATTTCTGATCAGTAAAGTTGTAGGGATTAACTGGTACCGGTTTTGCCCATCCAAAGACAAAGTTCGTCGGCATTATTATGAGTAAAAGAGGTACGATAAATGATCCTACCGGATCCAGATGCTTTAGCGGGTTAAGAGTAAGCCGGCCAGCATATCTTGCCGTTGGGTCGCCCAATGAATTAGCCATACTGCCATGGGCAATCTCATGAATAACGATAGAGAATACGAGGATGGCTATGATAAACAATATTTCCATATCAATTGTTTAGCACAATTCGCGACTCTTGTAAAAAAAAGATATTCGTGTATATTATTATTGTATAATAATTTAAAACATTATGTCTAGAAAATGCGTCGTTTGTGAGAAAAAAACAGTGGTTGGGCGACAAAGAAAGAAATTGATGTCCAAGTACAACCCGACTCCAAAGAAGAAAAAGTATCCTAACATCCAATCAATTGCGGTACCCAAAGAAGTTCCCGTATCTTTTAAGAAATTCGCCGGCAAAAGAATCAAGGCCTGCACCAGGTGCATTAAGACTCTTTTGAAATAGCACAGGCCGTAGTGTTAGCGGTAGCACGAGTCCATGGGGTGGATTTAGTCCGAGTTCAAATCTCGGCGGCCTGAATTCAGAAAAAGATGAGTTATTGCTCATCTTTTTTCTTGTCTCCTCCTTTTACCACCAATCAGCTTGGCTTTAGCCCTAAGGTCAATCTCCGTGTCCGTCTCGTCCACTATATCCCCCACTATCTGTTCAATTACATCTTCCAATGTCACTACCCCTGCGGTACCGCCAAATTCATCAACGACAATTGCTAAATGGGTCTTTTGTTTTTGAAAAAGAGGTAATAGCTCATCTAATCGGGTCTTCTCTGATACAAAGAGCAAGTAGTTTTTATTGACAAAATCTCTAATCTTCTTCCCTCCCTCTCCTTTACCTAAAGCAATAAGGAGGTCTCTCTGATGGCATACCCCTATAATATTATCCAGATTGTTGTTATAAACAGGCAGTCGCGAATGAGACAAAGAACATATCATATCTTTAAGATCCTGAAGAATCTCATCTGCCTCCAATGCTTTAACTACCGTCCTCGGCGTCATTATATCCCTGGCAGTAAGATCGTTCAACATAAAGACCTTCTGTATCATCTCTTTTTCATCGGTCTCTATTGACCCTTCCATACAGCCCAGATGACTAAGCATCTTTATCTCCTCCTCAGAGACCTTTTCACTCTTGGCCCAAAAGAACTTAGTAAAGAGATTTATCACCCAGATAAGGGGTGAAAGTATCTTAACCATCCAAAGTATCGGTCTAGCGACAAAAAGAGATATCGGAATTGAATAACTAGTACCAATGTTTTTGGGAAATATCTCACCAAATACTATTACCAGGAAAGTGACTATTGCCGAAATTGGTCCAATCCAATATTTACCAAATACTTCCACAGCGATCACGCCAACAATCATACTCCCCATAATATTGAAGATGTTGTTAAAGATCACTATCACCGCTATGACACCATGCATCTTCTCTTTCAGAATAACCAGACTACGTGAACCCAATTTCTTTTCTTCTCTCAATATCTTAGCCCTGTTCAATGTCACACTAAAGAGGGCTGCCTCTATCATAGACCAGAGAGCTGATCCAAATACGACTACCGTTATCGCAATAACTAGTTTTTCCATTTTTAATACAAAAGACCCCGCCGGACTCTAAGGAAAGATCTTCAAAAATTCACTAGTGGGCGCCGAAGTCCTAGTCCACGAACTAAGAATCATTTCCGGCTCCCGAATAAACCTTATTGTAGATTTTCCAAAGAATAACCACGCGGGATCTTCTTCAATTGTAGCTTTTAACAACACAAAGTCAATAGATTAAAGATTAAGTGATTCTGTCATCTGATGGATTAAAGAGACCACCACTGGAGGAGCCATTAAGCTGTAGAACTCATTACCTTCCTTGTCTGTAAACGTCCAAGAAATTTCCTTCACTTCCACCTTTTTTTCGGCTTCATTCCATTCGTAATAGTACTCCGGAGTTATCTCATAACTATCAACATTCTCTTCCGCCGCTGAAACCGGAATAGCATTTCTTAAAAGTATCTTTGGAATACCGTAAAGAGTGAATGCCTGTTTCATTAGCTTCTCATCGGTCTCAAGTCTCTCTCTTATCGGATCTATTCCGAATTCATCACCCTCCTTTCCGACCATCTCAATTTCTTCGCATTCAGGATTATCACAGATAAGAACAAACTCATCTTTATCGGCTTTGTAGCTCACTTTTGAACTAGGGAGAAGTTTAAGATTTCTTGATGTCTTGCACTTCGGACAGATTCTTCTCCATTTAATCCTCTCATCAATAACCTTATTAGGAACATCAATCAAGATAAAGAGATCCGGGTCTTCACGATAACCGATAAGATCTCTAAAAAAGAGAGAATATGATATCTGATCCATGTCCCTAGGGAAGCCATCAATAAAGATTACTTTTTTTTCTCTCTTGGCTATCTCTCTTTTGACCAGGGTTAATATCAAGTCGGTTGGAAGAAGGGTCTTAGTGCTCCTCTGTTCAAGCATATCCATTATCTCTTTGATACTCAACCACCCCCTATAATTCTCCTTCAAAAAATCAACTAATTCCTCCTTTTTGCCTTCATCCGAAAGCACCGCGTCAACATCTCTTATCATGTCACCAATAGAAAAATGGTCAACCTTGTCATTCCCGACAATCTCGGCAAACATCTTGGCATAAGTCCCTTTTCCTGAACTCTTCTTGCCCATCAGATAAGCGATGAAAGTATTGCCTTTCTCTATATGCTTCTTTATCTTCTCTATCTCATCTCCCGCCTTTAGTTGAAAGTATTCTTTCCTTTCCTGCGGATCGGAAAAATTAAACTTCCTATTAATATCTTCTCTTTTTGTCTTAAATATTGGAAATTCCATATTATTTACCATTTTTAATTATATAATCAACTGCCTCTTCTACTGTATCAACTAACTTGAAAAGGCTAAGATCCTCCTCGCTTATTGTACCTCTCTTTTCGTAAAGTTCGCTTTTGAACCAGCTAAAAAGCGGTTGCCAATAATCTTTGCCAACTGCTATTATTATGACCGGACGGGATAACTTCTTTGTTTGAACAAGCATCACCATCTCAAAAAACTCATCCAATGTCCCATAGCCACCGGGGAAAAAGATATAGACCGATGAAGCAAACGACATCATCATCTTTCTTGTGAAAAAATAATAAAATTCTATTGACTTATTAACAAACTTATTGGTCTCTTGTTCCTTCGGGAGCTGTACAGTTATTCCAATTGATTCCCCTCCTGCCTCAAATGCTCCCCTGTTAGCCGCCTCCATTATTCCGGGACCTCCTCCACTAACAACACTATATCCCTCTTTTGAAAGAAGCTCGCCTAACTTCCTCGCTTTTTGATATTCAAGACTATCTTCAGAAAACCGTGCCGCCCCAAAAACTGTTACTGATTTCTTTTTGATTTCTGATATGAATTCAAATCCCTCTATGAACTCGGCCATTATCTTAAATATTTTCCAAGAGAAACCCTTCTTGAAATCCTCTTTAATCGGAATTTCGGGATTTGAAACACTTATTTTTTCTTTTTTACTCATATCTTTTATACTTTTATCACCCTACCTAATCCTTATATCCCCATCAATATCCGTTCTCAGTATCCTTGTACCATAACTCCTCAGAACTTCCAAGACCTCCTCATGAGGATGTCCATACCTATTCCCTCTCCCAGCAAATATGACGGCAATTGAGGGAGAGACGGCTTCCAGAAACTCTTTCGAAGTTGATGTCTTGCTTCCATGATGACCAACTTTAAGAAGATCTGAATCAAGAACCATTACACGGCAAACCACCGAATCACTCCCCTCTGCACAAAAAGAGACCGCTTCAATCAACTCCCTTTCGTTTGAAAAGTTTGCATCTCCAGTAAAGAGATAGGAACCTTGAGGTGATACCAATCGAGCTACAACAGAAGTAGCGTTAAGATCCTTTACCTTCTTCCCCTCAAGAGAAGAAAAGGGATAGAGTATATCCAGATGAAAAGATTTACCTTTTATTCGTTGACCAGCCCGAGCGATAACTACTTCAGAATTCAATATCGCCTTCTCCCACTTCGGAAATGAGGCATCTTTACCCTCTACCCCAGTCCAAAGAACAGTCCTCACTTTATATCTCTCAAAAACATCAATCAATCCGTTTATATGATCACTATGAGGATGAGTTAGAATAACAAGATCTATCTCCCTTTCCCAGAAAGGTATCTCTCGAGAAAGATTTTCCAATATCCCGGTTGGTCCTCCATCAATCAAGATACGGTGCCTCTCTGGTGTCTTTATTAATATCGCTTCACCTTGACCTACATCAAAAAAGATTACTTCCATTTGGGCAGGACGACTCACCTCATAAACTGCTCCCCAAGCAACAAGATTGAAAAGAAAGAGTAATACAAGAATGAGAAAAACTCTCTTTTTATCTTTAATCATATATTAACATTCTATCAATTTAGATGAGATTATGGAAGCTCCCCTTGACAAACAGGGATTTGGTGATATAATTCAGGAAAGTTCATTAAAAAA
>CAZIZF010000023.1:0-5569 GCA_964543755.1 uncultured Candidatus Saccharibacteria bacterium | reverse complement strand
CAGATTTAACTGACAACCTTCCAAACTGCGAGTCGCTATTTTACGGCGGCTTTTTGATTATCTTATGGGGTTGATTTAGACCTCCAATTAAGGTAGAATGAGAGTATAATAATAGAATAACAATGCCGAAAAAAGATGGAAAGAAAAGGAAGTCGGACTACACCTCAAAAGATATATTTGTTTTAGAAGGACTTGATCCTGTACGAAAGAGGCCGGGAATGTACATCGGTTCCACTGGGACTGAGGGATTACATCATCTAATCTGGGAATGTACCGACAACGCATTTGACGAAGCCATTGCTGGATATGCTAAGAACATAGATGTGATTTTACTACCCAATAATAGGGTGAGTGTTTCTGATGATGGTAGAGGTATTCCGGTTGATCTCCATCCTCAAACTAAGAAGTCGGCGCTGGAAACGGTAATGACAACCTTGCATGCTGGAGGAAAGTTTGGCGGTGGTGCTTATAAAGTATCAGGGGGACTTCACGGAGTCGGTGTATCAGTTGTTTGCGCCCTTTCTTCATGGATGAGGGCGGAGATTAATAGGGATGGGGAGCGTTTCTCTCAAGAGTATAGTAAAGGAGTTCCACAGACTAAACTGATAAAGGAAGGTAAAACTAACAAGAGAGGCACGATTGTCAGCTTTGAACCTGACACTGAGATATTTGGAGATATAAATTTTAGTGCCAAAAAGATATTACTCCACTTAAGACAGCAAGCCTATCTTACTAAAGGCATCAGGGTTAATTTTACAGATTCCAGAGACCCCAAGAATGTAAAAAAACATTCATTCTATTTTGAAGGAGGTATTCTTTCTTATGTGAAATATCTCACCAGAGGGGCGACTAAACGTCACCAGAATGCCTTTTATTGCTTAGGAAGTAAGGATGATATTTTAGTAGAGGCATCTTTTATTTATACCGAGGAATACGAGGTTTATGAGGAAAGTTTTGCCAATAATATTCTTACTAAAGAGGGAGGTAGTCATCTAACAGGTTTTCGATCAGCATTGACTAGGACGTTGAATGAATATGCTAAGAAGAATGGGATGTTAAAGAATCAAGATGATAATCTTAGTGGCGAGGATGTTAGGGAGGGACTTACGGTGGTTGTTTCGGTAAAGATAAGAGAGCCGCAATTTGAGGGGCAAACTAAGGGCAAACTCGGTAATCCGGAGGTCAAATCGGTGGTTGAAGTTGTAGTATCAGAATTCCTGAAGGACTTTTTAGAGAGAAATCCCCAGGATGCTAAAGCGATTATTGAAAAATGTATTCTTTCGTCTAAAGCTAGAAAAGCGGCAAGGGCTGCCAGAGAGACAGTCTTGAGAAAAGGTGTCTTGGAAGGACTTTCCCTTCCGGGTAAGCTGGCAGATTGTATCTCTAGGAAACCCGAGGAATCAGAACTCTATATTGTAGAGGGGGAGTCGGCTGGAGGATCCTGTAAGGGTGCCAGGGATAGGAGATTTCAGGCAATATTACCCCTCAAGGGAAAGGTCCTTAATGTTGAGAGAGCTCGCTTGGATAAGATATTAGCATCAAAAGAAATATCATCGCTCATAATCGCCATGGGTACGGCTGTTGCTGAGGACTTTAATATTGATAAACTTCGATATCATCGGATAATAATAATGGCGGATGCAGATAGCGATGGTAATCACATTAAGACCTTAATATTGACTCTTTTTTATAGATACTTTAAGCCATTAATAGAGATGGGTTACGTCTATATCGCCCAACCACCTCTTTATAAAATACAGGTCGGCAAGAGGGTGGAGTATGCCTATCTTGAGGAAGAGAAGAGGGAGATAATTGAATCAATGACAAAAGGTGAAGTCTCAATTCAGAGATACAAAGGTTTAGGAGAGATGAATCCAATCCAGCTCTGGGAGACGACCATGAATCCCGAGAATCGGGTTCTTCTTCAGATCAAGATTGAAGATGCGCAGGAGGCCGACAGGATCTTTGATGTTCTTATGGGGGATGAAGTGCTTCCCAGAAAGAAGTTTATTCAGTCCCATGCCAAGAAGGTTAAGAATTTGGATGTTTAATTGACAAATCCCTTTCTTTTGGCTATCATTTAACTATGGAAAAAAAGGGAGTATTTAGTAAGATTGGAACATTCTTTAGAGAGGTTCGTGAGGAGAGTGGAAAAGTGAGTTGGCCCACCAGGAAGGAGGTTTTTCGATATGCGATAATTGTGGTTGTCGTCTCTGTTATGGTGGCGACAATTCTTGGCAGTTTTGATTATATTTTAGTGAAAGTATTATACTAATGCCAAAACAAAAACTTTTACAAGAGAGGAGATGGTATGTGAT
Organism: uncultured Candidatus Saccharibacteria bacterium; assembly: GCA_964543755.1. Classification (GTDB taxonomy): domain Bacteria; phylum Patescibacteriota; class Minisyncoccia; order Minisyncoccales; family CSSED10-335; genus CAZIZF01. Next base: position 3,251 of record CAZIZF010000023.1, on the reverse strand, counting down.
ACATACTTATTCGGGTTACGAGGATGCTGTTGCTAAGAATCTTTATCAACGAGCCGAATCTTTAGGAATGGAAGATAAGATATTTAGTGTTATAGTCCCCAAAGAGAAGAAGATTAAGATTAAGAACGGGAAGAGGATAATTGTTGAGGAGAAGATATACCCGGGTTATGTTCTGGTTGAGATGATAGTATCCGATGATTCATGGTATGTTGTTCGGAACACCCCAAACGTGACAGGTTTTGTTGGTGCGGGGACGACTCCGTTACCACTTTCCGAAGAAGAGATTACTACTCTGAAGAAACGAATGGGGGCTGATATTACTAAGTACAAGATTGATGTTGTTATAGGAGATTCGGTTAAGATAACAGATGGTCCATTTAAGGATTTTGACGGTAGAGTTTCCGAGATTGATTCCGAGAGGGGTAAGATAAAGGTTCTAGTGAATATGTTTGGGAGGGATACTCCTGTAGAGTTGGATTCATTGCAGATAAAAAAGATATAATTTATGTCAAAAAAAATAAAAGCGATAGTAAAGATTCAGATTCCAGCAGGAAAGGCGACGCCTGCTCCTCCGGTTGGTCCGTCTTTAGCTCAATACGGATTAAATATCGGTGAGTTTTGTCAGAAATTCAATGACAAGAGTAAAAGTCAAGAGGGATTTACTATTCCGGTTGAAGTTACCGTCTTTCAAGACAGAACTTATACTTTCAAGATGAAGCAGCCGCCAGCGTCGGAGCTTCTTAAGAAGATAGCTGGAATAGAGAAAGGAGCCAAAACCCCCGGTAAGGAGAAGGTCGCTGAGATTACCCGAGCTCAACTTCAAGAGGTAGCCGAGAGTAAGATGTCTGATCTGAATACTAAAGATATTAATCAAGCGATGAAGATCATAGAAGGCACGGCCAAAAATATGGGTATTGAAATTAAATAAATTAAAAAATATGAGTAAAATTGCTAAAGTTATAGATCATACAGATATAAGGAAGGGAGCGACTATTAAAGATATTAAAGCACGATGTCAGGAGGCTAAAAAGTACGGCTTCCATGGAGTCGTTGTTAATCCGAAATTTGTCTCGTTAGTGAGTAAGGAGCTTGAAGGAACAGAGATAAAAACAGTTGTTTTAATAGACCCTCCGATGGGACTCTCTTCTCATACCGAGAGATTAGATGCTTGCAGGAAAGCAAAAAAGGATGGCGCGGATGAGTTAGATACCGTCTTAAATGTCGTTGATGTTAAATACGATCGCTATGACAAGGTTCTTAAGGATCTTAAAGTTCTCTGCGCTATACTACCTACTAAGGTTATCATCGGATCTGGTTTTCTTACAGACGATGAGATTATCAAGGTATCTAAAATAGTAAAAAAAGCAGGTGCGTTCTGCATAAAGACCTCTACTGAGAGAGATCCGCTTGAACATAGAGAGATTAAAGAGAAGATCCAACATCTTAAACTTATGAAGAGATATGCTTCTCCTCTAAAAGTAAAGGCATCGGGCAACATCAGGACGCTTCAAGACGTTAAAAAAGTACTGAAGGTTGGTGTTGATTTTGTCGGGACCAGTTCTGGGGTTCAGATAATGAAAGATCTTGAAAAAAAGAGATGAAATATGAAGTAGTGATCGGTCTGGAGATTCATATTGAGCTGAATACCAAGTCCAAGATGTTTTGTTCATGCGCTAATGATTCAGATGTCAAGGAACCGAACACTAATATATGTCCCGTTTGTACGGGTCATCCGGGGACTCTTCCAACTATCAATAAGGGTGCGGTAGAGAAGACCATTAAGACTGGTCTGGCTTTGGGTTGTAATATAGCGGAATATTCCAGATTTGATAGAAAGAATTACTTTTATCCTGATCTTCCTAAAGGTTATCAGATAAGTCAACATGAATACCCTTTATGCTTTAGTGGTTATTTAGAGATTGATGGCAGGAAGATTAGGATAAATAGGATACATCTTGAGGAGGATGCTGGTAAACTAATTCATCCTAAAGGAGCTGATCATTCTTTAGTTGATTTTAATAGGTCTGGTGTCGCGCTGATGGAGCTGGTAACTGAGCCTGATATCAATTCACCTAGCGAGGCGGTCAGATTTGCTGAGGAGCTTCGCGAGATATTGAGATACTTGGGAGTATCTAATGCTGATATGGAGAAGGGGGAGATGAGAGTTGATGCTAATATTTCTCTCTCTTCTGCTCTTGGCAAACTAGATGGCAGAAAGGTTGAGGTGAAGAACTTGAACTCATTTAGATCAATAGAGAGAGCTCTTGAGTATGAGATTGAGAGACAGAGTGGGATACTTAATAACAGAGAGAAGGTTAAGCAAGAGACGAGAGGATGGGATGAAGAAAAAGGCATCACTTTATCCCAAAGAAGCAAGGAGGATTCTTATGATTACAGGTATTTCCCGGAACCTGACCTTCCTCCTCTTAATCTCAAAGACAGCTCATTTATTGATATTGAAAAATTGAGGTCATCAATACCAGAGCTCCCAAAAGAGAGAAGAGAGCGATTCAAGGAAGAATATGGGCTTTCGGATAAGGAGATAAACTTTATGGTTCGGAATAAATCCTTGGGCGACTATTATGAGAAGACAGTCAGTGAACTCCATAACTGGATCAAGGAATCGGAGCTGAGGGATTCAGTTGGAGAGGACGAGTCTATTAGACTTGCTCGTCTTGTGGCCAACTATACCTTGACTGATCTGCAATCCCTTCTTAAGGGATCGGATAAGAGTGAATGTCCCATAACTCCAGAGAATTTCGCTGAATTTATACTATTACTTTACAAAAAAAAGATATCAAGTACGATAGCCAAGATTGTTCTCAAGGAGATGTTTGAGACCGGAGGTGATCCAACGAATATCATTCGTGAACAAGGATTGACTGAATTGAAAGATGAGTCAGAGATAGAAGTCATCATAGATTCTGTAATAGGGGATAATCCTAAAGCGGTGGAGGACTATAAGAAAGGGAAAGAAGCTTCAATCAAGTTTTTAGTCGGCCAGACTATGAGAAAGACTGGTGGTCGGGTGGATCCTAAGGTTATTGGGAAGATAATAGAAAAGAAGCTTTCTTTCATTGACAAAAAATAGAAAGGGTAGTATAATTTTATCAGTACATTAAGAAAGGAGGTGAAGGTATGGTAGTGTTTTTGTTTTTATTAGGAATGACTTCAGCCATTTTGTTTTTTGGCTGGGGTTTGAGTTTGATCCTCTTCGCACTAGGCAGTTCGCCTCATATGGGGGCGATTGC
>CAZIZF010000022.1:0-5670 GCA_964543755.1 uncultured Candidatus Saccharibacteria bacterium | reverse complement strand
AGATGGAGTGCCGAGATAGCTCAGTGGTAGAGCACATCCATGGTAAGGATGGGGTCCCGGGTTCGAGTCCCGGTCTCGGCTCAAGATAAAAATTAATTAAAAAGAAATGGCTACAAAATCTAAAAAAAGTCACGTTAAGCTTCAATGTACTATCTGCAAGAGGATTAATTATCGCGTCAAAAAATCAAAGGGATTGGACGTAGAGAAGAAACTAGAATTAAGTAAGTTTTGCAAGTGGTGTCGCAAACATACAATTCATAAGGAGACGAAATAGTTCGAGGGTCTGTAGTTAAATGGCATAATTTTGCTCTCCAAAAGCAAAGTTCCCTGTTCGAGTCGGGGCAGACCCGCACATTCTTGTTGTTTATGTTGAAGATAAACAAAAACTTAAAGTTCCTAAGAAAGAGATCCGAGTCGGTCTCGGAGATAGATGATGAAGTTAAACAGTTAGTTTTGGATATGATAGAAACTATGAATCTTAACAAAGGTATAGGTTTGGCCGCTCCTCAAGTTGGGGTGTTAAAGAGGATTTTTGTTATTAAAACCGATAACGGTGATATGGTTTTTATAAATCCATCTATTATAGAAAAAGGAAAAGAGACAGATGTCCTTGAAGAGGGTTGTTTGAGTTTACCCGGGAAATTCTTAAAAATAAGGAGACCGATTAGGATTAGAATAAAAGCTCTTGATATTAATAATAATAAACTAGACATTGGTCTTGAAGGCATTCCAGCAAGGATATTTCAACATGAATTAGACCATCTGAATGGCAAACTGATATTAGACAGGGTTTCATTAATTCAGAGAATTAAGAGCTACTTTAAGAGATGAGATATATAGCTTCTATAATTCTTATCATAGCGCTTCTCGCTACCACTTTTTTTATATACACCCCCAAAGAATCCGTGGCCGATGAGATTGAATTTACAGTTCATAAAGGCGATAACTTTATTAATATAGGGTCGCGATTAGAGAGTGAAGGGATAATAACAAGCAAATTCCTCTTCTATATTTATACAATTTTATCAGGTAAGAGAGAAGGGCTTCAAGCGGGAGTTTATCTTTTAAGTCCCTCAATGTCTGTTGATGAGATAGCTGGCAAACTTTATTCAGGTAATGTCGCGCAGATGAGGGTGACGATTATAGAGGGATGGCGTTCAGATGAGATAGCCGACTATCTGAGCGATGAATTTGGTCTTAATAGAAATCTCTTTCTGGAACTGGTTTATTCCTATGAAATTGATGGGTTAGACAAGCCCGAGGGAGCTACGCTTGAGGGCTATCTTTTTCCTGACACATATTTTATGCCTTATGGTTTTAACGAAAAAGATTTGATTGATGCGATGGTTTCAAACTTAAACAGAAGGTTGACTGACGAGATTAGAAGCGACATTGAAAAACAGGATAAAACACTCTTTGAGATTATCACCATGGCTTCAATGATTGAAAAAGAGGTAAGATCTCGTGAAGATAAAGATCTTGTGTCGGGTATTCTGTGGAGGAGGAATGAAATAGGAATGCCTCTACAGGTTGATGCGACGATAATCTACTTAACTAGAAAGAGAACTACCAGGGTCTCTATAAAGGAGACGCGGATTGATTCTCCGTATAATACATACCTAAACAAGGGTCTTCCAGTGGGACCGATATCAAATCCGGGAATGGACAGCATTTTAGCGGCGATATATCCTGTATCAAGTGATTATCTCTTTTATCTATCTAAACCGACGGGAGAAACAGTATTTAGTAGGAATTTCCAAGAGCATATTGCGGCTAAGAACAGATATTTAAGATGACTGTTGACAAAATGATTCAAAAAAGATAATATTGAAATAACCACAGACAAGAGGTTCTTTTTTCCCTTATCGGGGAGAGGTAAACCCTCTCGAGGTTGATTCCTGTTATAGGGATTAAATTAGAGATGATTGGTCGTTCTTGTCTGCGTTATTGCGCAGTTTTTTTGTGTAGAAATATGCCCAAAACAAAAGAAAAAAAGAAAGAGATAGTGAAGAGTTTAGAAGAGAAAGTGAAGAAGCAGGAGGCGATGGTCTTCGTGAATTTCAAGGGATTGAAGATGGATAACTTTACTGAATTAAGGGATGAACTGAGTAAAAGTGATTCTGAATTAGTTGTTTCAAAGAAAAGCTTAATTAATATCGCCTTCAAAAAAGGTGGACTGGATATTGATATTGATCGACTCAAGGAGGAGATTGCGGTTATCTTCGGCTACTCTGACTCAACGACTCCGGTTAAGGTTGTATATGATTTTTCAAAGAAGAATCCAAACCTTAAGATGGTAGGAGGTTTCACGGAAGGAGTGATGAGGTCGCAGGAGGAAATTGCTGAATTGGCAAAATTACCTTCAAAAGACGAACTTCTCGGAACTCTTGCCGGAACCCTTCAAGCACCGATATCTGGTTTTGTTAGTGTTCTGCAGGGGAGTATAAGGGGATTTGTTTCCGTTCTTTCCCAAATAAAGAATTAATAAATTAAAATTAAAAAGATGACTGAAGAAAAGAAAGTTGAAGTTCCTGAGAAGTTTGCTAAACTCGTGGAAGAGATAGAGAAGATGTCTGTTTTAGACCTTTCGGAATTTGTGAAGGTCCTTGAAAAGAAGTTTGATGTCTCTGCATCGCCAACAGCTATGGTTGCTCCTGTAGCCGCAGCGGGTGGAGAGGCCGCAGTTGAGGAAAAGAGCTCTTATAACATCGAACTTAAAGGAGTGGGTGATAAGAAAATAGAAGTAATTAAGGCCGTTAGGGATGTTACTGGTAAGGGACTTAAAGAGGCCAAAGATCTTGTTGATGCTGCAGTAACATCGCCTCAGATCGTGGCTGAGGATATAGAAAAGAAGGATGCTGAAGAGATGAAGAAGAAGTTTGAGGCAGCTGGAGCTCAAATTGAACTCAAATAAATACCCGATAGACCTTCGGGTCGTTCAAGAAGAATGCCTTGTTTATCAATCACGGGGTTGGATGTGAAGGTTGATAAAGTCAAAAAGAAAAACCATCTTCAATATGGTTTCCGGAGTGGTATTTTGAAATCTGATTCTCAAAATTCAATAACCAAATAGAACTGTCGGTTGACATCGATCTGATGTTAATCGGCTTTTCTTTTTCTGGGTTAAGCTATTCATTTATATTTCAAGATCTCTTCAGTATATTTACTTTCAATGGAAAATTAAAAACCCTGATATCAGTAATATTACCATTAGTAAGAGTAATACCAATCCCTTCCTATACTCATCCCTCATCTTAATTTTTGGTAATTTTAAGATACAGGTTGTTTTTTGGATTAACTCTTTAATCGGTATAATAATCTCTTTTAGGGAAAAGATTACCTCATTTTCGGACAGAAATGACCTCTTTTCTTTTGGTGGACCCTTAGTGTCAAGAAGGAAGAAGGAACCGGATATCTTTGATATTTCTTTCTTTTGGCTGTCAACTAAATCTTCAATAATCTTTTTGTCGAGAAAAGGCAACTCCGATATCTTTTTTAAGATACTGGATTTCTTAAAGACGTTCATTACTTCTTCGGTGAGTATTGCAATTCGTTCACCTCTTCCCAACTTTCCCGATATGATAGTTCCGAATGTTTTAGGTTTAAAATCATTACTTGACGTGCGGTCCTCTATTTTATCATTTAATTCATTTATCTTTTCAAAACCTATAAGGAAAGCCGATATCTTACCGATCTTTGCAATATTGACTCTACTACCCGAGACGGAGAGCGCCGCCAAATGGAGATTGCCGAGCCACGATACATTATCTCTTGCTATCTCCACAGAGAGATATTCGTTAACCTTAATGAGAGAGTTTTTCAAGGCATCTTCAGCTGATTCTGATGACTGAGACTCATACTCATCTCTCACCATCTTTATTATCCACTTCAAGAGCTTCTCATTACCCGGAATAATGTTCCGTATCTCGCCTATAAGATAGAGACTTCTATTACCTTTCTCTGGTTCGTATGACAAGGTCTCGACCTTTCGGTCCCTTTTTTTCGGATTGAATTGGAATTCAAATATCTGCATTAAAAATATTATATTCTTTTTTAGTTAATAATACAAACCGAGCTTGCCAAAACCTACTTGGTGGATTACAATGAATAATAAATCGTAATTTTAGTAAAACAAGATGGATCTTATCTGGTGGATGTTGATATTTATAATCTCTCTTTATGCTTTAATAAAGGGAGCTGATTGGTTTTTAGTTAGCGCCGAGAAGATAGGCCTTTATTTTGGTTTATCTCCTTTCATAATCGGGGTGACTATCGTTGCAATGGGAACTTCTTTTCCGGAACTTTTTACAGCGATAGCTGCTGGGATAAAAGGCGTAACGGAAGTCATACCTGCCAGTGCGATAGGTTCCAATATTGCTAACATTCTTTTGGTAGTTGGAATAGTGTCTGTGGTTGGGGGCAAGCTTGTGATTAGTAAGAATTTGATAGACATAGAATTACCATTGTTGTCGATAGGTACGGTAATACTTCTCGGAGTTATCTGGCCTTGGCAGGGCGAGGAAGTAATGATTACTAGGTCAGAAGCAATACTTCTCGTTTTGGCCTATCTTGGATATCTCTTCTATACGGTGACGCATAAGGAGTCGGGCGATGAGGAGGCAAGAAAAGAGCTTTCCAAACCGCTAAAAGTGACGATCAAGGACTGGTTTGTTCTTGTGAGCGGGGTATTTTGTCTTGCTCTTGGGGCTAATTTTTTAGTGGATTCAGTTATTGAGATATCAGGAATGCTTGGCTTGGCTGTCGGGGTTATATCCATTATCGCTGTAGCTGTTGGTACCTCATTGCCTGAGCTGGTCGTATCGGTTAAGGCGGCTCTCAATAATAGGTCAGAGATCGCTATTGGTAATATCTTCGGTTCAAATGCTTTTAATTCTTTTATGGTTATCGGTATACCGGGGATATTTACGACCATTAAATTAGATGAAGCGACATTTACAATAGGTCTTCCAGTGATGGTAATGGCGACTTTCCTTTTTGTGATATCGGGTATATCAAAAAAGATATATAATTGGGAGGGATTATTCTTCCTTCTTTTCTATATCCTCTTTATTGGTAAGATATTAGAAATATTCTAAAAATGATAAAAGTCTTTATTTCAGGTAAGGTTCAAGGTGTGTTTTTTAGAGAAAGTACCAAAAAGAAGGTTCTTGAATTAGGAGTAGTTGGATGGGTTAGGAATCTTGATGAGATGTTAAATTGGGCGAAAAAAGGTTTACCATTGGCTAAGACGTTGAGACTTGTGAGATTATTTTAGATAATTTATAAGATTTTAAGATTAAATAGTATGTATAAAAGTGACTATATAATTATATTAATCGTAACACTGTTTTTTATTTGGTATTTCGTCAATCATTTCCCTTGGTTTTAAGACAAACAAAAAACCCGCCTTATTGGCGGGTTTCTCATCTGTTATTCGTCTTCTTCTTCGAGATATTCTTCTTCTCTTTCTTCTTCTTCACTCTTAAACTCTTCTGGGTATTCATCTAGTTCTTCTTTATCCTCATCTAAAGGATCAATTGTTTCTGCAAACATGATTTAATTTGTCTTAGTCTTAGCAATAGTAGCCGTGATAGAAACATTCTTTTTAATAAATCATCGACCTTTGAAAAGACTCATTCAATATTTTAATGGTATTATATGAAAAGGGGA
>CAZIZF010000021.1:1445-6475 GCA_964543755.1 uncultured Candidatus Saccharibacteria bacterium | reverse complement strand
GTAAAGGGGGAATTATTATAACCCCCTTTTTTTTTGTATATCTTATGATAGAATGAAATCATGATTAAAAAAATAGCTATAATAATAGTAGTGCTTTTTATTGTTGTTCTTGGTTACAAGGTGATATTCAGTGAGAAGAACGATCTGAACAATGAATCAGTTGAGGTTATGAGGGGGGACGTTATAAGAAAGGTTTTTGAGACTGGAACTATTAAGAGAGGAGAAGAAACAGAACTTTCATTTAGTATCCCAGGAACGATTCAGACTATTCTTTTTAAAGAAGGAGATAAAGTCAAAACTGGAGAAACGATAGCTACTCTGAATAACGAATCTCTACAGATAGAGCTTGCTCAAGCAGAGGGAGCGCTAAGGTCTGCAGAGATAGAGTTTCAAAAATTGAAAGCTGGTAGTCTAGAAATAGATCTTCAGGCGGCAAGAACAACAGTTGATAATGCAGAAAATTCACTTTCATCTGCTATTCAAGCATTGGAAAAAGCCGAAGAAATGGCTAAAGAGAGGGTAAATAGTAAATACAAAGTATCTATACCTTCCCTGGATAAGGCTGTACTTGCCGCTGACTCAGCTAATGAGACGGTCAACGATGTTTGTAAGATTCATTTTTCTGGTTTCTATACCGATGATGCAAGGATGGCGCTTGCTGCCGCGGATCGTATCAGATGGGCGCTAGATGAGATGTTGCGAGACCAAAGGGCTATTGATTCCAACGATCAAGAGACGATAGATGTTGCCTTATCTACGGCTAAATTAAAACTTAAAACCATCTTTAATGATATTGATATTATCCGCAGAGTCCTTGAGAAGATACCTTATCGAGACACATCAGAGACGGAGTTTAATCTCTTGACTGCCGAGATGACAGCGATTAATCACTCTTTATCTTCAATCACTTCTATTATCAACTCTATCAATAGCGCTAAATTAGCCAGTGAAGCCGAGATTCTTTCAGCCGAAGCGGCAGTAACATCAAATAGAGGAGCTCTTCAGCAGGCCAAAGATCAGCTTTCAAAGATTGAATCCTCAGCAAGAGGGGAGGATATTAAATTAGCGGAGATAAGAGTAACTCAGGCCAGATCAAATATTGAGTTAATAAAGAATAGGATTGAGGAATCAATAATTATAGCTCCTTTTGATGGAATGGTATTAAGGGTCAATGTTCAGCCAGGTGAATTCGCTCAAGCCGGTCTACCAATTATATCGGTTGTCCCTGATGATCCCTATCAAGTAGAACTCTATATTTACGAAGGTGATATCACTGGTATCAATATTGGTGATCCTGTTGATATAGAGATAGTCGCTTTTCCCGATATGACCTTTAAGGGAGAAGTCCTCTTTATTGATTACGCATCCAAAATTATTGATGGAGTCGTTAATTTTCGGGTGTTGACTAATATTAAAGATTATCCCAAAGAAGTTATCTTCGGGATGACCGCTGATGTGACTATCGTTCCCGAAAGAAGAGATAATGTACTCTACATCCCTGATTCTGCGGTAAAATCTGGAACAGTTCTCCTTATTAAAAACGGAGAGATTTTAGAAGTTCCGGTTGAGACCGGATTGAGGGGTTTTGATAGGAATATAGAGATTAGGTCGGGTCTTAATGAGGGAGATAATGTTGTTATCTCTAGATAAGATGGATAAAAAGAGTTTAATAAAATTAGATAATGTCTGGAAGATATATGATTTTGGTAAAATCAAGCTAGAAATATTAAAAGGTGTAAGTATTGAGATAGATACTGGCGATTTTGTCGTTATCCTCGGACCAAGTGGCTCTGGTAAGTCAACTTTACTCAACCTCGTTAGCTGTTTAGATGTTCCTACTAAAGGAAAGATATACTTTGAGAACGATGATATCTCCAATTTATCCGAGGATGAATTGGCTGGAATAAGGGGAAGGAAGATCGGCTTTATTTTTCAACAATTTAATCTTCTCTCGCATTTGACTGCTCTTGAGAATGTTTTTATCCCAACGATATTTCAAGGAACATCTGAGATCGAGGCAACTAAGCGCGCGAAAAAATTACTAATAGATTTGGGATTGGGATCGCGGTTAAACCATCGTCCAGCTGAATTATCTGGTGGAGAAAGTCAAAGAGTTGCCATCGCCCGAGCTCTGGTTAATGATCCAGAAATAATTGTTGCTGATGAGCCGACTGGTAATATTGATTCCAAGACGGGGGAGAGGATAATGGAAATAATAGATGAACTTAATAAGAAGAAAAGAAGGACTATTATTATGGTTACTCATGATAATAATCTTGTAAAATATGGTAGTAGGGTTATAAGGATAAAGGATGGAAAGATAGAATGACGAATCAATATCTAAAAATGGCAGTTAAAAACCTCAGAGCCAGATCTTTACGAAGTTGGCTCACGATTATGGGATTAGTAATAGGGATATTCCTTGTGGTTTTTCTGATATCACTAAGCGAGGGTCTTAAAGAATCTGTGACTAAGGAGTTGAGGATGATGGGTGGAGATCTTATTATTATTATCCCTGCAGAAGATATACTTACCAGTATGGTTGGAGGAGGTAAACTGACCAATTCTGATTTAGCGGCGATAGAGAGGGCTAGAGGAGTTGAATCCGTACTTCCTATGCCATGGGCTATGGAGGCGATTAAACATCATAGCGGCGTGGAAACGACCTTTTTAACAGGGGTATATCTTGACCATAGAGTAAATATATTAAGAGAAGATATGGGATGGACTACTACAGAGGGAGAGTTCCTAAAACCAGGAAGAAGAGAGGTTATAATCGGAGCTATCGTACCTAAAGAGATATTCCCAGAAATTAGAGTCGGGGACGAGATTACTATAAAAGGAAGGCGTTTCACTGTAAGTGGTATCTTGAGGTCGCTTGGTAACCGACAAGACGATTCTATGATTATAATGGATATAAACGACTTTAGGTCAGTAACTGGACAAAGAGAAGGAGCTCAGATGGCAATGGCTAAAGTAAGTCCAGAATTTGAGGTGGCCGGTGTTGTTGGTAATATAACAGAGTCGCTCAATGAGACAAGGGAGAGAAGAGCGGGAGATGATTCTCCCAGCTTTTCGGTACTAACAAGCGATACTGTTTCTGATATGGTTGATGGTGTTTTAGGCATAATCCAGACGGCAATTCTTGCCTTTGCGAGTATCGCTATAATAGTCGGAGGTATAGGGATAATGAATACTATGTTTACCTCAGTAAAAGAAAGAACAAAAGAGATTGGTATTCTTAAAGCTATCGGTGCTAAAAGGAAGCATATCACAACGATATTTCTTTTTGAGTCGGCGATAATCGGCCTTATCGGTGGAGTTGGTGGTGTAATACTCGGAATAGGCCTCTCTAAAGGTATTGAATTCGTCCTCGGTCAAGATCCTTATCTTCATATTCAAGCCCATATTTCACCCGCTCTGGTAATATTTGGACTTCTCTTTTCTATTCTGATAGGATCTATTTCGGGATATTTCCCAGCCAGAAGCGCTTCAAAATTAGAACCTGTTGATGCATTGAGATATGAATAATTTGAAATACTTATCGCAAAGAGTTATACTAAACAAGGATTAATGGATTTTTCAAAGAAATACAAATTAGGATCAGAGACCCCTCTTGAGGTTTCGCAGTTTATCGGTTTTCTAAACGAAGTCCTTAAGAGGATAAAAGCTCGGGTTATTGGCGAGGTTACTGGTATGAAAATAGATGCTAATGGCCATGTCTGGTTTTCCTTAAGGGATAAGAAAAATGGTAATACTCTCGGGTGTGTCATTTGGAAGTATAATTATAGGATGTGTGGGATTGATCTAAGGGAAGGTCTTGAGGTCATAGTCTCTGGAAATTCCGACATCTATCCGGCAAGAGGAAGTTTTAATTTTAAGGTAGATACTGTTGAATTGGTTGGCGAGGGAGCATTAAAAAAAGCTTATGATGAATTAAAAAAGAAATTAACCGAAGAGGGTATCTTTGATTTAAAGAAAGCTATCCCGGACTATCCTCAGAAGATTGGGGTTATCACTTCCCTTCGTAGTGGTACAGTTATCCATGACTTCATAAGCAACCTTGGAAAATTCGGCTTTAAGATAAGCGCGATGGATTCAAGGGTTGAGGGCCAAGAAGCGGTTAAAAGTATTTTATCTTGTTTAGAATCCTTCCAAAAAAAAGAGATTGACGTTTTGGTTATCATTAGAGGAGGAGGGTCTCTAGAATCACTGATGGCCTTTGATAACGAGATGTTAGTGAGGGCGATTGTTGATTTTCCCGTTCCAGTTATTGCCGGTATAGGTCATCACAAAGATGTTACACTAGCTTCTCTAGCCGCCTCTGCCGCTGAATCAACTCCAACTGCCGCCGCTCAACTTCTCAACCGATCATGGGAGCGGGCGATTCATAAGGTTAAATCAGAAGAGAACACTATAATGCAAAAATTCCAATTACTTATACAATCATCTAAGGAAGGATTGAGTCTGGGACTTAATTCAATGACCCAAGTTTTTACTTCAATATTTAATAGATATGAAAAAGCGGAAAAGAGAGTTGCGAGAGAGATGTTCAGGATGGAATATGCGATTTCTAGCGCAAAGAGAGTTCTCTCGGAAAACAATCTCTTTATCATAAAGGTTTTTATTAATACTCTTAATCAGACAAAAGAAACGCTCTTAGATCAATGGAAATTATTACTAAAAGATGGATTTAAACCTCTAAAAGAGAAATCGCTTGAAGGCCTTGTTAGATTTGAAAAGATGATATCCCAGAATAATCCCGAACGACAGTTGAGGTTGGGTTACAGCATCACAAGGTCGCGAGACGGAATAGTTAAAAGTATCGGCTCCCTCAAGAAGGGAGATTCGCTGGAGATAAAAGTGTCTGATGGAATAATAGGTTCTGAAATTAAAAGAATAATATTAAAAAAATGAGTAAGAATAATCTAAGTGACAATCTAAAAAAACTTTCCGAAATATCTAACTGGTTTGAAGAGAGGGAGGAGGTTGATATTGAAGAAGGGTTAAAAAAAGTTAAGGAAGCGGCT
>CAZIZF010000021.1:0-1345 GCA_964543755.1 uncultured Candidatus Saccharibacteria bacterium | reverse complement strand
TTAATTTATTTAAAAGAAGCTTGAGAAAGGGCTGAGCCAAGAATATTTTACCAAAATTAATTAGATAATAGATGTTGATTGATAATATAAGAATAAGGGTTATAGGAGGTAAGGGAGGAGATGGATTAGTCACTTTTAATAAGGAGAAGATGGCTCTTGGGCCAACTGGAGGGAATGGGGGTCCAGGCGGAAAAATTATCGCGGAAGGAATTTCCGATATTGGAGCGTTGAGGCAGTTTAGATATAAGAAGGAATTTCAAGCCGGTGATGGAAAAAATGGAGGTTCTAACCGGCGCACTGGTTCAGCGGGAAAAGATATTATTCTCAAAATACCAGTTGGAACAGTTATTCGTGATGGGGAAAAAGAGCAAGAGATAATTAAAATTGGCGAGAAGATTGTTTTGGCAAGAGGGGGAGATGGAGGAAGGGGTAATTATTCTTTCAGGTCATCAACTAATACCAGCCCAAAAGAATCAACTGAGGGTGGTCTTGGTGAAGATAAGGAGATAGAGTTTGAGTTGAAACTAATAGCAGATGTCGGGCTAGTTGGTCTTCCTAATGCTGGTAAGTCATCTCTTCTCAATATATTAACTGGGGCTAAAAGCAGAGTTGCAAACTACCAATTCACAACACTAGAGCCTCATCTTGGAGTTTATAACGGATTGATAGTGGCGGATATACCGGGACTCATATCTGGAGCTTCGTCTGGCAAGGGACTCGGAACTAAGTTCCTTCGTCATATTGAGAGAACCAGGGTGATTTTTCATATAATATCTTGTGAATCCGAGAATATGATGAGTGATTATGAGACGATAAGGAACGAAATGGAGCTTTACGGCAAAGGTCTTGAGTTAAAACCTGAGTATGTAATTATAACCAAATCCGATCTTTTTAATAAAGAGGAACTTGAATTTCGGATGGCAAAGATAAAGGAGAAGTTTCCAGAATCTTTTGCTGTATCAATTATAGATGATGAGTCGCTTAATAAGGTAAGGAGAATACTACAGCAGATAATAGATGAAAAGACCGAAAGTGAAAATGAAGATACAAAAAAATAATTCTGATCTCTTAATTAGAGACGTAATATTTGAAGGAAAGACAATAAATATATATTCTATCGAAGGTAAAAAAGGTTCAGTATCCAATAATAATCTAGATATGTTTGAAGAGATGAAAATAGGAAGTATTCTTTAGAAACACGAAGAAGAGGATCCGACCGTCCTTTCGGCTGGAAAAATGCTAGACTCTGCGATAAGGGTTGGTGGTTTGGCCGACATTGCCCTTGTTGATATGGGATCACCTTTCAATGATCCCAGATTATGATATAAGATGAGGAGAGGATAAT
>CAZIZF010000020.1:0-6526 GCA_964543755.1 uncultured Candidatus Saccharibacteria bacterium | reverse complement strand
AAATAAAATTCTTCTTTAAAAAACTTTAATTTTGGTAAAATTTTAATTCTTTTTTTATCTAAGATGTCGTAAAACATTTTTTGTGCTTTTGAAATTAACATCAAAAACAATAGACCAATAATTTAATGACTTATTACTCCATTCACCCGGAAGTGGTTTTTGTACCTGCATTTTTATATCTTTTCTATTATATACTTTAAATAATAAATCAGTCGCCTCTTTGCTCCCAAAATTTAAAACATTAGCAATTATTCTTTTTTTTATTTTTTTAAGATCCATCTTGGCAAGATCAAAAGACTAAAGAAATAGCTCAAATTGCTTTAAAATTTGAGCTTGATTTTGTTTCATATAATTTTATTATAGTATAGTTTTACTGTAAATTAAAAGAAAAATAATTGTATGAGCGAGTAAATTAAAATTACTAACCCCCATAGTATCTTATTCAACTTCTTAGGTTGGATCTCTCTTAAATCTTGCTAAAAATAATTAAAACCCAGTCGCCACAACGGTAACTTTTATCTCTCCTTTTTTAAGGTCTTCACCTTGTACTGCCCCGAATATTATTCGGGCATTGGGAGCAACTTTCTTTTTAATCTCTTCCGCTATCTCATTTATCTCAACTAAAGATATATCCCCCCCACCACTTACGTTAAAGAGGACTCCCTTCGCCTTATTACAAGAAACCTCAACTAGGGGCAAATTCAGAGCGGCTGAAACCGCTTCTTTAGCTCTGTTGTCTCCAGTCGCCTTGCCAATCCCAAAGAGTGCTGAACCCGAATCTTTTAATATCGCTTTAATATCGGCAAAATCAACATTTATTATCCCCGGCAGAGTTATTAGATCGGAGATACCACAAACAGCCTGCTTCAACGCCTCATCGCATATCCAAAAAGCAGACTCAACCGATATTCCTGGGTCAATGACCGATAACAACCTATCATTGGAAACAGGTATTAAGGTGTCAACACGACCAGTTAGTTTTTTTAATCCCTTCTTGGCTATCAATCTCCGCTTTTTTCCTTCAAAAGAAAAAGGGATCGTAACCACAGCAACGGTTAATATCCCCATTTCTTTTGATATCTCAGCGACTACCGGAGCGGCTCCTGTTCCAGTACCTCCGCCGAGACCACAAGCGATAAAGATAAGATCTGAATCCTTTAAGACCTCCTTTATCACCTCCTTATCCTCTTCGGCCGCCTTCTCACCAACACGAGGATTCATTCCGGTCCCTAAACCATCGGTAGTGCTTCGACCAATCCTCAACTTACGATGAGCGTTAGCTTTGTTAAGATCCTGGAGATCAGTGTTTATAGCAATCAACTCAATCCCTTTTATCCCATACCTCATCATTCGAGTTACAGTGTTGGATCCCGACCCCCCTATTCCTATAACTTTTATCCTTATTGCTTTATCCATATTAAGGCATTAGGAATTTAAAAAATCTTTTAATCTTATCCTTTATATTATCAAAAGTCCGAGGACTATATTCATCTTCAAGTTCATAGCCGACAACCACTAATCCGCAGGCGACAGAAAAATCAGGTTCCTCTATTGATGGATTAAATCTAGAGGGATTCCCTACCCGCGAAGGTAGCTTAAATTCTTTCTTTGCAAGTTCGGTAATTCCAGACAAAAGAGAGCCACCTCCCGTGATTACTATACCGGCAGGAAGAAGACCACTCAAGGATATCTTCTTAAGATCTTCTTCCACGAAGTCAAATATCTCACAGACCCTAGCGTTTATAATCCTCCTTAAGTTAGTTTTGGTAAACGTTATCTTCTCACTGGATAAAACCTTTTCTATCTTCTTATCTCCTTTCACAGCGATACACGACCCAAACTCCAGTTTTATCTTCTCGGCAGTGTCAATATCGCACTTTAGACCAATAGCAATATCGTTCGTTATATTCCCCGAACCGATAGGAAAAACCGCAACATGTAGAAGCACTCCTTCCCTAAATACTGCCAACGATGAAGTAGCGAATCCGATATCTAAAATCGCAACCCCTCTCTCTTCCTCTTCACGGCTGAGTACAGATCTAGAGGCCGAGATTATGCCGGGAACTAAATCATTAACTTGAATGCCAGTATCCAATACCGACTGAGTAATATTCTTAATATATTGAGTAAATCCCTCTATTATTAAAACCTCTACTTCAAAGCGAACTCCCTGCATATCAAGCGGATCTCTGATTCCACCCTCTCCATCAATTGTGAATTCTATAGGAAAAACATCTATTATATCCTTGTTTCGCGATATCGGAAATGCCTTAGCAGCCTGAATGACTCTTTTAATATCTTCATGCGATATCTTTTGGTCAGCCCTTGAAACAGAAACTAAGCCCCTCGAAAGCGAGGACGCTACATGACTTCCATTGATGTTAATATAGGCTCCTTTTATCTTTTGGCTCGTCTGAAGTTCTATCTCTTTAATAGCCTCTGAAATCACTTTAGAAACCTCCTCAATATTCACAACAACTCCCTTTCTTACCCCTGAAACAGGAAATTGAGTTTTGGCCAGGACTTCAAATTCTGATGTGTCCGGATTCTTTATCGCAGAAACTGCCTTTACAGAATTAGTCCCAATATCTATCCCTGTAATTACTTTGTTTAGCATATCTGATATTGTACTATCTTTGTGTCATAAATACAAATCCTCCCTTTCCCTCATCCTTATTTCTTCTTTTTCAGATAATTCATGATCATATTCTAAAAGATGTAGTATTCCATGGATTAAAACCCTATTAAGAGTGGCGTCTCTCACCACAGAAGGACAAATCAAAACCTCACCGATAAAAGTGATACCTGTTCCCTCTAAACCTACCCCGTCATGAGGAAAGGACAACACATCAGTCGCCTCATCCTTGTCCCTGTACTTACTGTTGATCTTTCTCATTTCATCCTCTCCGATAAAAGCGATAGATATCTCCGCCTCATCAACTCCTTCACCAGAAAGAACTTTTTCAGCAATTAGTCTTACGCTATCTTCATCTATCGGATCGGCCGTCTGGTTTGATATCATTATTCTCATCCCAATTAAGACAACATCTCCTTCACTAACTGATTAACTTCAGAACCATCAGCCTTTCCTTTAACAAGGGGCATAACCTTAGACATTATCTTTCCCATATCCCGAGTCCCCGTCTCCTCAATCGCCTTCTTGACTATGCCAGCCAGCTCGTCACCAGAAATCTGTTCTGGAAGATATTTCGCCAATACTTTTATTTCTTCCTTCTCGCGAAGCGCGCGATCCTCTCTACCCGCCTTCTCAAACGCAGAGATTGACTCCTTCCTCTTTTTTACCTCCAAAGATATTATCTCAACCACTTCCTCTTCAGAAAGACGATCAGTATCGCCAGACAAACCCTTACTTAAAAGAAGGTATCGCTTTTTCTTTTCTTTGTCCTGCAAAACAGAAACCAGCATCCGAAGAACGGATACCGCCATCTCGTTCCGTTCTTTTAAAAACTTATTCAAGTCCTGCCGAATCTTTTCTTGAAGCATCTAGTTTTTATTAAAACTTCGGAAATTGATTTTTATTTAAGCCGAGCTTCTCCTTCTTCTCGTACTCCTCACGAGCTCTTAATTTTCTTAAGGCGGCTCTTTTTTTAGACGCATGACTCAAGGGCCGTTGAAAAAACCTTCTCCTTCGGGCCTCTTTAAGAATTCCGCTTTGCTTGATTGCCTTTGTAAACCTGCGAATTAAACTCTGCGTGGTTTCTCTTTCTTTTTTTTCAACTTTTAATGACATTTTCTATAATTTATTAATATTCATCTCATCATCGCTTTTCCACCCTCCGAGAATATGAAAATGAAGGTGGAATATCTCTTGCCCTCCCCCTTCTCCGACATTCACCACTAATTTGTATCCACTCTTGCTTAATCCCTTATCATGAGCGGCATTACGGGCAGCAATTACTATTCGACCTATTAATTCCGCATCACCTTCTTCAATCTCATCAATTGATGAGATATGCTTCTTGGGTATAGCCAAAAGATGAACTGGCGCCGACGGTTTTATGTTCTCAAAAACCATTGTCTTGTCATCCTCATATACAATGGTGGCCGGGGACTCTTTCTTAACTATTTTGCAAAATATGCAATTCATGATTCTTTTAACATCTTTTTAATCTCGGAGACGATATTCTTAATATCTACAGTATCCTGCCTTCCAGTCTTCATATTGCGGATTATTGCGGTTTCGTCAAGAGCTTCCTTTTGTCCAATAATTACCGTAAGCTTTGCCCCAACCCTAGAAGCCCTGGCCATTTGATCCTTAAGGGAGTCTTTTCCAAGCGATTCACTCACCTGTATTTTGGCCTTCCTAAACTCTTCCATTATTTTCAGACACTTCTTCTTTCCCATATCTCCAAGTTGAGCGAGGAATATCTTGTCCTTGGGCTTCCTGGTCTCACCTTTACCGGCCTCCTTTATTAGTTGTATTATCCTCTCCACTCCGAAACTGGCTCCTACGGCTGGGGTATCCTTGCCCCCCAGAGTCTTTATCAAATCGTCATACCTACCTCCTCCACCCAAAGCTAACGACTTCTCTTCGCCAGTCGATCCAAAAAACTCAAATACCGTCTTAGTGTAATAGTCAAGCCCGCGAACCAGATGTGGATTTAGAGTATATGGCAGTTCCAGCTCATCCAGATATTCCAAAACCTTCTTAAAATGAAGATGGCATTCGGGACAAAGATAGTCTATTGACTGGGGAGCCCCTTTTATCACCTCTCGACATTTCTCATTCTTACAATCAAGAACCCTGAGCGGATTTTCTTTAGTCCTCTTCTTGCAGTTAGCGCAAAGGACTGATTCTTTTGACCGAAGATAACGAACTAATACCCGGCGATAAGCAGGACGACACTCTTTATCTCCAATACTATTTATCTCTATTGAAATATCTTTAACTCCTAAATCAAAGAGAAGTCCGTAGGAAATTTGAATCACTTGAGCGTCAGCCACCGACTTTCGTTCACCAATAATTTCAAATCCAAATTGCCAAAATTGACGATATCGCCCAGCCTGAGGTCTCTCGTACCTAAAAAAAGGTCCCATATAGAAGAGTTTTACTGGTTGGGGACGACTAGCCATACCTTGTTCAAGATAGGCGCGCACTATTGGAGCAGTCCCTTCCGGCCTCAAGGCCAGATAATCTCCCCCCTTGGTCTTCAGTACAAACATCTCTTTCTGGACTATATCAGTAATATCCCCCACCCCTTTAGTAAAGAGCTTCGCACTCTCAAGTATAGGGGTTTCAATCCTATCAAATCCGTAGAAATCAGAAATCTCATCAACTATATTTGATATATGTTTGAAGTACTTGTACTCAAAGGAAAGCAAATCATGCATCCCTGTCGGTCTTTGGAATTTTAACTTTTTCATCTCTTATTTTATTGATATACCGGCGCTTCAAACATCTCTGCTCTACCCAAGGAAAATACTCTTATAAAGACTTTTCCCATAATGTAATCTTTTGGAAGTGGTCCCCATCTCCTTGAATCAAAAGAAGCCTCTCGATTATCACCCATAACAAAAAACTCATCTTCGCCCAGCGATATCTCCATTTCATTAAAAAAGAAAGGTTCAGCCAGATAACTGGTCTCATCCAAAATCATCGAATGATCATCAAAGACAATCTCTAGATCGGTCTCATTCATCCTCAAGGTCTCCCCCGGTAATCCTACAATCCTCTTTATATGCCGAAGAGATGGATTATCGGGATGTTGAAAGACTATCACTTCTCCTCTTATCGGATCTCTGAACATATATGATATCTCCTCAACTATTAGGTAGTCACCATGAACAAAATTAGGTTCCATTGATTGCCCGTTGACCACAAAGGGTTGAAAAAGAAAATAGCGTATCGGAATAACAATTATTAAGGCAATAAAGATAATCTTGGCAAATTCCCAAGAGAAGTTTAATATGTTCTTCATAACCGTTATTTTACCAGAGTTTTGATTTTTTGCAAGTATGAAGCTATAATAGCCCCATGAAAACTATAATAGTAGTAGGGCTAGGAAATCCTGGGAGTAGATATGGCGGCACCCGACACAATATCGGCTTTGAAGTACTTGATCTCTTTGTAAAAGAGAACGGATTTCCTTCTTTTTCTTCTGCGAAAAAATTAAAGTCCGAGGTATCAGAAGGAATTATTAATGAGAAGAAAGTCGTCCTAATTAAACCAACTACTTTTATGAATCTATCTGGGTTGGCTGTCAAGAAAGTAATTACCGAATTCAACAACTCTCAATTGATAGTTGTTCATGATGATATAGATATAGCTCTCGGTAAAGCGAAGGTCTCTGAAAACAGAGGGCCAGGGGGGCATAAAGGTGTTACATCTGTCATAGAAGAGATTGGAACCAAAGATTTTATTAGAATCAGGATAGGAATACTGCCTAAAAAGAAGATTAATTCAGTAGAGACCTTTGTTCTAAAAAGTCCACCGAAAGACCAAAAGATTAAACTCCAAAAAGCGATGAAGATTGCGGTGTCGGAAATAGAAAAACTAATTTACTCT
>CAZIZF010000019.1:0-7162 GCA_964543755.1 uncultured Candidatus Saccharibacteria bacterium | reverse complement strand
TGTTAAATTAAGTATAGTCATAAGTAAAGTTATTGTTTTTAATGTGATTAATAGAGAGCATTTATTTAAAAAAGTAGGCGGTTTTATTTTTTCATTCATAGATCTTTTTTTGATAGATTCTGCATTTATATTGGTAAAAAATAATTTTTTAAATAATCCTATATATGATTGTTTAGTCTTTTTTTCAAAAATTAAAACTCCATTGTGTGTATATACATACCATTTATGATATGGTGCATTAAATAAAATCTCTTTAAGTTTGCTAGGTGTTTCTATATAACCTTCATTTCCAACCCTCATTAACTCCTTACAGAAGTTCTCAGGATTATCTACATGTTCGGCAATATGTGATGCAATTACATAATCAAACTTTTTATTTCCAAATGGTATTGATTCAGCATCTCCTTTAACAAACTTCATTTCCTTATTTATTTTAAGTGGTTTATCTTCTCGATGTACACTATACTCGGGATATTTATCTAATAATACATTTGCTCGTGGGTGAGGGTTGTGACCACTTCCCATATCTAGGACAAGTTGATTGTCTCATATTTCTATAACATATTCAGATTTATTCGTTTTATATTTAGGCATAGTTAGTTATCATCCTTGAGTGTTTTACTTTATAATTTTTATCTATTTTTAGCAATATTTTGATCAATTTGTTTATTTTCATCTTTTATTTAGTATATTGTTAAATATATTTTTGAATATCAGCTAAGGAGGAAATGTCTTTTACTTCCCTTAACAATTCGTATTTCTCGTTTTGAAGTAAATGGTTTTTAAGCTCTGGTGAAGCATCAAAATAATTCTCTATCGCAGTTTTTCCCCTTTCTCTTATGATTATAATATTCTCAATTCCTGATGCAATCGCCTCCTCGATAACAAATTGAATCACAGGCTTATTTATAACAGACAACATCTCTTTCGGCATTGATTTCGTTGCCGGTAAAAATCTTGTTCCTAATCCAGCTGCCGGTATCACTGCTTTCCTTATCATTCCCTCACCCCATGTTTAGTAGTATTTTAAACATTTTAACATATTTCTTTGCAATATGCTCTGGAGAATATTCCGCCTCCACAGTTCTTCTTGCATTTATACCAATCCTTTTCCGTAAATATTCATCTTCTATAAGTCTTACAACCTGAATTTTAGCGATTATGGGCACTATGTAGCACTATGTAATATCTTATCGGCACCCGTTGCCTTCATGAGTAATAATTGCTTCTTGGTGGCTCGGGAAAGTTTCCATCTCATCCTGCCTTTATAGGAGAATTCAACAAGCGTAAGATTTTTAAGTTCATCCACTGCTTGGTCAACTGACATATTTATGGCGGCTTTCTTCAACCGGAATTTGACAATTGTTCTAAGCAGGTATGCGAGAAACACGATTGTGAGATACGCATCAATCCGTTCCGGGCGCTGATAACGGATGGGTCCCAAAGAGAGTCCCCCCTTCAAGATTTTGAAGGCTTTTTCGATCTCATCGCGCTGGAAATAAATCCTGAAAACATTTTTTGCACTTATTCTTTGGTCTGTGGAGAACATTAGAAAACGACCGTCAACGAATTCTTCCTGCTGTACAAGATAATCATCCACTCTAAAACCTCGTCTTCCTCTTTGTTTGACGATCACAGATGAAAGAACGATTTTTAGTTCATTAACACGCATCTTATCGGTTGTTTCACGCAATTCCTTGATCATCATGTCCCGATTTGCTTTTTCCATCGCTTTTCGCGCGGGATCCAAAACAACCGTTATCGAGCCGGATTGCCCATACAGGGTTCCTTTCCAACCTTTAACATATACCAACCCTTCGGAATACCGCTTCACGGCGTTCTCCCACCTGGAAATATCCTCATCCTCCCAGCAAGATAATGCATTGACAACTTCGTTACGGGTTTCGGGACAACAGCCGATGATATGGAAACCCTCTTTTCGGGCTATTTTGATGTTTTGAGCGCTTAGCATTCCGCGGTCTACAATCATAGGAATATTTTGATATCTCCATGCTTTGAGGGCTACAAGCAGATCCTCCATCGTAAGCGTGTCGTTCTTAGAACCCGGGATAGCACCGCATCTGACAGGGAATCCATTCCCCCCTGAAATCACAAATCCTACGCCTATTGTCCATTTGCCTCTGTGAGACGAATTATAGCCTTTCTCCGAATAACTGCATTTGTCGCCGAAGTACGTTATTTTTGTGATGTCATAGAACAGATGATTTCTTCGTTTGGAATCGAGCTTTTGGCACCTTTCCGCCATTGTCCGCTGTATGGCAAGCCCGACGTCTGATTTGATACCGTTTTTAACGAAACAGAGTGTGTTGAGAGCGTTATCCATATCTATTCTGGTTAGAGCGTGTTGTTCTGAGCCTTCCCATTCTGCTAAAGGCGTATTATTTACCCAAACAGCAGCCTTTTCCAGAGAGAGTCTATTGCAGGCCTGATTCATCACAAGAGCGAGGACGGGAAAACTTTGGGAAGGGCAGTACTTCTCCATGGCATCCCCAAGATCAATATATTGTGCTGCCGCGTAATACAGTGCAAGCTTCCCTACAGGGATAGCTCGTTCAATCTCGTCCATTTTATGGAAAGGAGATATGAGTTTCTCGCTCCCCTCTGCTCCGATGTCCACACCGAGATACTGAATCACTCTCTGCCTTGAACTTTTTTTCTCTTTGTCCCAGTAATTTTCGACCAGGTATCTATACTTCTTTCCCTCTCTTATTTTAGTGCGTATGAATGGCATAGTGCCTAATAGGCACTATGCACATATAAATACTTTGCATAATTTTCGCCTTATTTTTGATAATAACGTGTGTGCGCAGAGATTCAAGGCATAGTGCCTATAAAGCCAAAAATTCAGGTTACAAGTGCGCTGTATATTGATTTTTCTGAATTGTTATGCAATAACACTCCATTGTATCCATCTATTATTATTTCTTTTGGCCCCATATCATTTACCCCTACTGTTGGGAGCCCTGATGCCATAGACTCCAGATAAACAAGCCCAAACCCTTCTCTCACGGATGGAAAAATCCCTATATCTGAACTCGCATATGCTGTTTGTACCACGTTTTCCGCCATTAATCTGATATTTTTTATATTGCTATTCTTCTGGGACGCATCCGTTATATGCTTTTCATATGTCCCTCCTGAACTAATAATAGCTAGTTTAACTTTGGAATATTCGCTTGATATCCTATTAAACGCACTCAATAGCTCTAATATCTCTTTATATTTCTCAAGCCTTCCCACAAATAATATTACTATGTCATCGTTTTTCCATCCATACTTGAACCAAAAGTTTTTATCTCTCTTTAGTGGAGTATAAGCCTCTATATCTACCGCATGAGAAATTGCCGTGATTTTTTCTGGCGAAAGTCCACCTTTGATTAATTCTTCTTTATAACTATCATTATAAGCCACAAAATGATTGCATAAAAGATTTAATGGCTTAAATCGATATTTTCTATGTATTGGAAATGGTTGGATATTGGGGCCTGCTACTAATAGTTTATTCCTGGCTATTTGCGACATTAATAATGTCTCCACTGCTATGGGAACATAAATTAAATCAACATCCTTAGCATAAAAATGTATTTTCTGAATATTGTTCAGCAGAGAAAATAAATTTCTAGATGAGTTCAAAACTTCAAGACCGGAACAATTTGATGGAAAAATAAGTTTTTTTGTTATAGTCAATCTGATGGCACACACATAAGTCTCCTCCCATACTCATCCGGAGATAGACCATCCAACCCTTGATGCGGAGCATCATTGTATTCTGAGATAACCTCGTCCAAAACCAGCACCAATTCCTCCACATCCTTCCATTCACTCTCTGCCAGCATCTCTTTCAATCTTCCTACAAACCTTTCGGCGATTCCATTTGTAGCAGGTCTATGTCGTGTAATTCTCACGTGCGCAATCCCTTTATTCCTGCAAAGTTGCTGAAAAGCCTCAGCGATAAATTGTTTTCCATTATCGGAGATGATATATCTCAATTCTGATGGTAACCGATCCTCCAGCGCTCTGATTACATCGTCTGCAGTAACCTTCCTCCCGTTTATAAACACCGGCAAGCCGAGACATTTTCGTGTACAATTATCGATGATTACCAATATTGCCACCAAGGAGGTGATAACGACATTCATCGCCTCTTTGACTTCTTTTCGCTTTTTTCTCCACTTTTCATCCTCTTTACCCCATTAGCCTTTAATTCTATCCTTTCAGCCCTTTTTCTCTTCCATTCTTCATCGCTCCTCTTCTTCTCCCTGCTAAATTCCTTTTTCTCATCCTTTGACCTTTCTTTCCATTTCTTTTTTAGTTTTATCCTCTCTTCTCGGTATTTCCTCCATTCCTCGTCTTCTTTCTTTCGCTCTATCCTTGTCTTCCTTTTCCAGGCCCTTAACTCCTCCTCTTCCTGTTTTATATTCGCCTTTCTCTCTATCTCGTCGATATTACTCGGTTTATTTTTAATGTCCCTATGCGCATCTTCCTTATTTCTGCGCATCCGGACATAAGCCTCCATTTTTTCATCGTAACCACTCATTTCGTAGCTGAATATATCCAATCCGCTATCTTTAGTCGCTACACCACCTTCTTCTTCCTTTCTCGGCGACTTCTCGCAAAACCCGTCCATCAGCTGAAAGAAAGCAGAAAAATCCGGTTCATGCGCTTCTTTTACAGGGACGAAACACAGGTCGATATTTATCGTCTTATTTGGAGTATCCGAGGTTGTTCCCTTATTCTTCCGTTTTTTCTTCTTTTTCCCGTTCTTCCACAGAGCCCATGCCGGTTCAACACGTTTCTCACGGTCTCAATTGCGACAACCCTCTCCCAGCCATTTTCCTTCCATATCCACTGGGCTATCCGCTTCTTTCCCCAATTAGGATGTTTCCTTCTTAATGCGATAATTCTCCTCTCGATTTTTGGGTCTATAGTGTGAGGATTATGCACAGCATGACTCTTTGGCTCACGAAGACCTTCTATGCCTTCTTTCTCATATCTTGACTTCCAATGATAGTAGGTCTTACGTGAGACCTTTGCCCGTCTACACGCTTCTGAAATGTTCTCCAATTGCTCAACCAATTCAAACAAATATCTTCGCTGTTGAAAAGTTGTCTGCCGATAATAGATTGCCATCTTCCGACACCTCCATCGTATAGAAGTAGGCGTTAAGTTTTATATAAGGTATGGTGCATATCAGGATGGTAACAACAAAAAATAAGTTTTTTATCAATATTAGCCGAGGCTAATTTGATATTTACTTCAAGGTTTGAGAAACCTTTAATTAACGCATGTACGCCCTTCGGGGGAGCGCGGAAGGATACTATATTCACTACTACAATTAGAACATTCATCATTACTTACCTAACCGTATTTGTATAACTACCTATATCTTTAAAATCTTCAATCTTAACAAAGAATTTTGTGGCTTGGTTGGAGACGGGACTTAAGGTTTTAAAGATAGCCACAAAAATTTTATTTATGAGCGTTTTATTTTTATCAAGTTCTTTCAATATCCAGTAGGAGGAATATCTTTGAGGTTTACAAGTTACAGTTTTATAATCACTTATAAAAAATAATCCCGTTTTTGTTTCATTCATCGTTATTATATTCTATCCTTTGTTTATTTTTGTGATATCGATAATTTTATCAAAAGCTCTTGCTAATTTTTTAGCTTGATCTTTTTTATTGTACTGTTTTATGATTACATGATTGGGATTATAATATGATTGAACATCTCCATGTTCTTTGAATTCATCTATCCATTTTAAAAGGATTTCTTTAATTTCATTAATTTCATTAACTATTAAACCACACCCCGAATTTACTAAAATCACATCAATTTCTTTATCCCTATATGATTTATCCCTATATGAGATACCAAGAATTGGTCTATTGGCACCTAAATACTCATATATTTTACTAGTAAGAATTACTTTAGCTCGTGGATCATTCCATTCTAAGAATAATAATACTGTAGATTCCTTTTGCTTTTTAATACTTTCTTGAAAAGGAACGAGTCCATATATATTAACCACATCCTGTAAATGATATTTCTCAATTAAAGGAGAAAGAATTTCTGCAAGTTTATTTCCAAAGAATTGTACTTCAATATCGTTAGAAGAAATTTTCCCTTCTTGCTTAAGTTCATTAATTGCCTTAAAAAGAGGAGTTGGGTCCTGTTTACCGGGATATATACTCCCAGTATAAGTAATAGTAAACTTTTTGGTTAAAGAAACACTCTCCATATAGTCTTCTTCATCAAAGCCATTGGGAATGACAATTGTTTTTTTTGAATGAAATTTTTCTAATTGTTGAGCCAAAGGATTTGATACTGTAATCATCAAATCACATTTTTTCATTATTTTTTTTTCTATTTGTTGATCAAAAAATTGTATAGGTTCGGGTTTTATAGTATAATGATTAAGAGTCCATAAATCTCTGAAGTCTGCAACCCATGGAATTCCTGTTCGATTATGCAAAGAATAAGCAACAATGTGCGACATTCGTGGACTAAATGAGCTGAAAATTAAATCTATTTTGTGTTTATTGATGGCTTTCAAACCAGCCCTTAACGCATAAAAATACCAACTTAAATTTTCATTACCTATCAGATTGTAACTTATAGAAGGCGATAAGTCAAGATAAGGTGTTCTTATTATGTCTTCCTCGCCTATTTCCACGGGTAATGTCTGCGGAAAATGTTTAACTTTATCGGCCGTAAGCACTATTGGTTGCCAACCAAAATGGTGCAAATATTTAGCAAGTTTGCCTATTCTAACTGCACCTGCGGTATTTGCAGGCGGAAAAAGGAATGAAACGATAAGTACCTTCTTTTTATTGTTATTAGTGATTGTCATCTGATTTTGTGGGATTAATAACTACTTATTATTTATTAATTACTTTATTACTTATAAGAGTTACGCAGTTGATCGAGGTAGGGTGTAGAGGATGAACCAAATAAGAACGAATTGTATCTCGGATAATGCTCATCTTGGCCTCAAACCACGATATTCCCGTGCGCCGGCGATATAGCTTACAAATGTGGCGATTACCACTATCTTCGGTCATAGTGCTTCGCCATCCGACCGAATTCGGTACAGCAGACGGATGTAGGCATCATACGCGGGCACATCATTTCCATCCG
>CAZIZF010000018.1:6129-7244 GCA_964543755.1 uncultured Candidatus Saccharibacteria bacterium | reverse complement strand
TTTGTTTCGATATTTTCCTCGGTAATCACTTTAGTAGAGTCTTTTTTTACTAGAATATCTTCATCTACTTTTTTTTGCTTAGGTTTCTCGGGAATAAAATTATTTTTATCAACAAAACCATCGCTACCTTGTTTTTTAAGCATAGCAACATCCTCTTTCATTGTTCGGATAACGCTCTCCTCGAAGATGGATTTTTTGTTCTCTTTTTTTTGCTCGTTCATATCTTTGTATATAGATCCAGTCTTTTATACCAACAAGCAGGAATATTTTTTAATAAAGAATTAGGACTACTTTTTTCTTAATTATCAATATCTCTGTCTATACTTAAAGTATTCTTTATTAAAATCTTCCAACACTCTTTATTTCAACTATTTGCCTTACTGCTTGATATTATCTCTTTGTCTTTATAAATGCAAGAGCAATTAGTAGCCATCTATTTCTTAAGAAGAAATTGTTTGGAATTTTTTCCCAGGTCGGTGAATTCATCCGCTATTTCAATGAGGTTGTGAGAAGATGATTTACCAAAAGCAATAATTTCTATTCTCTTTCCTTGATTCTTGAGATACTCGACTAATGGAATAAAGTCTCCGTCTCCCGAGACTATGACCAGCGTATCAAGGGTTGGTGATATCCTTATCGCATCAATAACCAGTCCGACATCCCAATCTCCTTTTTTCGCTCCGCCGTAGAATTCCTGAAGATCCTTAACCCTAGTCTCGATTCCAAGTTTGGTTAAGGCCTCAAAGAATAATTTTTCTTCACCGGTCTTTGTTTTGACGACGTAAGCGAAAGCTCTCACGAGGTTTCGGTTAGCGACAGCTACTTTCAATATCTCACCGAAGTTGACTTTGGCTCTATGCAGATTCTTGGCGGAATGATAAAGGTTTTGTACATCTATTAAGACCGCTATGCGCTGTCCGAAATGTTTGTTTATCATAAACTCCTTGAATTTTATTTCTTCTTTTTAAGACCTACCTTCTTGATGATATCCTCGTATCTCTTCTCGTCTTCGGACTTCAAGATACTAAGAAGTTTCCTTCTCTTGACCACCATTTTGAGGAGACCCCTTCTGGAGTGAATGTCCTTTGGATTGGTCTTAAGGTGAGAGAGCAACC
>CAZIZF010000018.1:3193-6029 GCA_964543755.1 uncultured Candidatus Saccharibacteria bacterium | reverse complement strand
AAGTGCCCCGTGAGGGATTCGAACCCCCGACCTTACGGTTAAGAGCCGCCTGCTCTACCAACTGAGCTAACGAGGCATTTTACTGACATATCTCCCACCAGTTTATTTGTATATCACCACCACCCAATGCGGTATAAAGGGAAGCGGTGATGCCCCATGCCAGGATAATTAATAAAAGTCCAACGAATATTCCGATGAACATCTTTTTAATAGTTCTCAACTTTTCGGGGTTTCCAAAGGCGGTAAAGAACATTATTCCCGTAATCATAATCATAATAGTGGCGACGGGTGGTACAATTGTCCATGTAACAAAATGAACAAGACGACCGAACATTTCAAATAAATGGCAAAGCTGGCAAGGTACTCCTGTTCCAGGTCCGCATGGAACCAAACCCCCACTAGCACCTACTATCATAGGAATAAAAAGGAGAATAAAAACTAATATTCCATTTTTCCCAGTAGGTATCATTTTTCTTAATTACTTTAACCTTTTTTATTCGTTTTGGCAACAGGGAAGGATATCACGAAATGGGTACCGACTCCTTTTATAGATTCAACCGAGATAGAGCCCTTCATTGATTTTACTAGCTTGGCGGTAATCCATAATCCTAATCCTGTACCTATTATGTCTCTAGTCTCTTTTGACCTGACTCTATAAAACTTCTGGAAGAGACCTCTCTGTTCCTCGGCGCTCATGCCGATTCCAGTATCGCTGATTCTGATTGATACCTTGTCTTCTTGGGCTGATACTTCAACCTTAATTTCTCCCTTCTTAGTGTATTTGACCGCATTCCCGATAATATTAATCAAAATCTGCCTTATCTTATTCTTATCCGCAAATATTGGAGCAGAATCTTTGATCTGATAGGTAAGATTTAACCCCTTCTCTTCGGCGCTGTGATGTAATGATTCTACTACATCTCTAATTTCGAATTCGGGATTAAATGTTTCCCAAGAGAATTGCATCTTTCCCTGTTCTATCTTTGGAACGGAAAGAATATCGTCAATAAGGAGAGATAACCGTTTAGAATGCATATCAATGTTATTTAATAACTTTTGGTCGTCGGGACATAATTTCTTTGATGATTTAAGGAGGTCGATGTATCCCCTGACTACGGTAAGGGGAGTTCTTAGTTCGTGAGTGGCGATTGAAATGAAGTTATCCTTAATCCGGTTGATCTCTTCCAGTCGTCTATAGAGAACAGTATAATCAATTATCTTTGCGTGTCTGAAGAAGAGAGTCATGACAAGTATTAATACGATAATGAGGATTATTATTCCACTATTGATTCCCTGATTTATCATCTTGTCGGCCATAGAGAGGGATTGGCTTGTGTATATCGCGCCGATTACATTTTCGTCCTTAACAATCGCTCGGACGGTCTTGAAAACTCTCTCTCCATCAAGCGTCGCTTCAATAGTCAATGAATGGTCCATTTTGATCGAGGCGAGGTCGTAGAGAAAATCGTTTCCTTTATCTGTTGTCCCTATCTCCTTCTCGTCAATTGATGATATAATAACTCTCTCGTTGTCTTGGAAAAGGACGACTCTGAATTCACGAATCGTCTCATTATCCTGAGCTATACTTTTGAGAATTTCAGAGAGTTTATCAGGTTGGTTCAGATAACTTGGGGCGAATTCTTTAAGGACATCGTGCATTGAGCCGACCCTTACGTTGATTAGGCGGTCTTGGGCATCTCGGGCTATCAAGAGAAAATTATTGGACGCATAAAGAAAGCCGAAGAAAATCACTATCGCAGTCAAAAGCGTCCAGACAAGCTGAGGATTATCCTGTACCTGTTTTATACCTCTCCTAAATCCGGACTTGATGAAGTCAATCATTTTAAAAGATTTCTTCTTTTGTTGATAGAAATTCCAACCAAAATGATGGTTACTATAACTATCAGAAAGAATATTATTATCAAGACAGAGAAGATCCTTTCATCAAAGAACCCAAGAGCGTTAAACTCACCGCCGGGAAGGGGAATAAAGTCAACTTGTATAGCAGCGGCCTCCTTAACAAATGGGGTGGGACTACTCCTCGCTAGTATTTTACCAGTATTATCAACTGAGGCGACATAAATCTCATGACTCCCGTCTTCTAATTCTTGTTCTAATACATAAGTCCAATTACCTTTTGTATCGGTTTTGGTGCTGACTATAATGGGAGTGCTGAAGATAAAGATAAAGACATTACTTTCTGGCGGACCAGTTCCACGGATTACTATCCTCTTTATATCCTCAATTCCATCTTCCCGAACGAATGTATCTTCAACGGTCATTTCGGTGATTCGGAATATCTCATCAAGAATAATTCCCTCTTCTCTCGGATCGCCCAAAGTTATCGTTTCAAGATCCAACTCGCTCGCCGATATCTCTTTAATGAGTTCCAGCATCTTTCCTTTAAGCTCTTCAAAGGATCTATTCTCTGCTAATCCTTCTGCGAGTAATTTATCATATTCCTGAACTACTTTATCCCATTCAGCGAGGGCTTCTATTTCTTGTAAATAATCCTCTGGTTTAATTTCAATTTTATGATAATCAAATAATGGATCATAGAGAAGTTCTTTTGTGGTCTCATCAAGAATTGGTGGTTTTGTTATAGGACCTACTTCATTCATATTTCTTACTTGCTCTTGATAACTAGGTTTGTTGACTGGTATTATCTGATCAACAGTCTTGTCTTCGCACGGCTCTATCTCGCAGATTTTCTTTTTTATCTCCCTTACCTGTTCTTGAAGATTTACTTTATCAACTGAAACTGCTTGATCTTCGGGTAATTCCATCTTATCGGTTTTTTCTTTCAGATCTTTTACCTGTTCTTGAAGATTTACTT
>CAZIZF010000018.1:0-3093 GCA_964543755.1 uncultured Candidatus Saccharibacteria bacterium | reverse complement strand
TCCATCTTATCGGTTTTTTCTTTCAGATCTTTTACCTGTTCTTGAAGATTTACTTTATCAACTGAAACTGCTTGATCTTCGGGTAATTCCATCTTATCGGTTTTTTCTTTCAGATCTTTTACCTGTTCTTGAAGATTTACTTCATCTGGTATTGTTTGGTCCACAACAGGGTCGTCTATCTTTTGGATAACTTCTTTTAGTTTTCTTGCTTCTTCTAGAATAGGGAGATTATCAATTGGCACTGGCTGGACAACTAAAATCTCACCGGAGTCATCTATTTTGCAGACACTTTCTTGTATTTTTTTTATCTGTTTTCGAACGAGAGCAGCGTTTGATGTTGTTTGGTTATCGGTTTTAGGAGATATTACATCTGTTTGAAATCCTATTGTAACCGGACTAGAGAGATATACCCATCCAGCAATTAGTGATACTGCCAAAAACAGAAAGATAAATTTTTTGCTCATGTTCTTTAAATTATATTTAACACGACTTTTAATAAATTCACTTTAGCAAAGATTTAAGAAAATACCAGCCTATTAATACTTTTGTATTTTACTCTAAGTAGATAGGTTATAAGTAAAAATTTTACAAAACTGGAATTGTATATAAAAAACAGAAGCAATGTTTTTTTCACTTGATAAAGATTCTATGTGAGTAAAATTAAAAGAAGTAGGCTTTCGGAAGCGTTGATCTTGTATATGAAAAAGAGCTAGGCATATTGGCTAAAACAATAATTCATTTACCAGAAATCATTTTTGTAAATCCGTCAAAGAAACCTATGTCTTTCATTTAATGGGGATGTCTTGTATCTGGTGCTGTAATTGCGAACCTTTTTTGAACGGGAAACCGACACAGAAAGCAGAAGCCGCCCTGCCGCCCTGCTCGGTCAGAGCAGGGCAATTCCGCCAAAGTTAGTTCTGGTGCGCCCGGAAGGATTTGAACCCTCAACCTTCTGATCCGAAGTCAGACGCTCTATCCAGTTGAGCTACGGGCGCTTTTACTTAAACTCTACTTCAAATCATTGAAAATAACAAGATTCTAGGATAAAGTGTCAATATGAAGATTCCCGATGAAGTAAAGATGATAATGAAGATCCTTTATGATGAAGGTTTTGAAGCGTTTGTCGTTGGCGGATGCGTTAGAGATTCTCTTATGAATAAGAATCCTGAGGATTGGGATTTAGCTACAAATGCCGAACCAGAAAAGGTTCAAACCCTGTTTAAGAAAAAAGGATTCAACTGCTTTTATGAGAATGATTTTGGAACGGTTGGGGTTGTTCTTCCCGATAACCCGCAAAGGGGCTTTAGCAATATTATAGAGATAACGACTTATCGGACGGAGAGTGCGTATAGTGATAATAGGCGCCCTGATAGTGTTCGTTGGGCTAAAACCATAGAAGAGGATTTGAGCAGGAGGGATTTCACTTCAAACGCCATCGCTGTCAGGGTTGATAAAGATAAAGTCGAAATAATAGATCCGTATGGAGGACGGGAAGATATAAAGAAAAAGATAATTAGGGCAGTTTGTGATCCAGAGAAGAGATTTAACGAGGATGCGCTACGCATTTTCAGAGCTGTTCGTTTTGCAACAACCTTGAATTTTAAGATAGAGCTTGAGACGCTTAAAGCGATAAAAAAGAACGCTTCTTGGATTGCCAACATATCCAAAGAGAGGGTTCGTGATGAACTGATAAAGATAATTATGAGTGAGAGGGCTGCTGACGGGATAGAGCTTTTGAGATCAACTGGCATTCTTAAGTATGTTATACCAGAGCTAATTGACGGTTATGGGGTAGCTCAAAACAAACACCATATTTATGACTGCTACTGGCATAACCTTTTAACACTTAATTATGCCGCTAAAAAGGGATTCAATCTTCATGTAAGAATGGCTGGGTTGCTTCATGATGTAGCTAAACCAGCAGTCAAGAGAGGAGAAGGAGATAACGCTACTTTCTATAACCATGAGATAGTCGGGGCGAAGATGACTCGGGATATACTTTATCGATTGAAGTTTCCGAAAAAGGACGTAATAAAGATAGTTAAACTAGTAAGGTATCATCTTTTTTATTACAATGTTGGTGAGGTTTCGGAGACCTCAATTAGAAGGCTGATAAGGCAGGTTGGGAAGGAGAATATGGATGATCTCTTAAAGCTGAGGATGTCTGATAGAGTAGGATCTGGAGTTCCTAAAGCCGAGCCTTACAAACTAAGACATCTCAAGTATCTAATAGATAAAGTGTCGCAGGATCCAATATCAGTTAATCTGCTTGCAGTTGGCGGAAAAGATGTTATGGAGATATTAGGACAGGGTCCTGGACCGAAAGTAGGATGGATTCTCAATATCCTTTTGCAGCAGGTTTTAGCTGATCCGAAAAAGAATAAAAAGGAGTACCTAAAGAAAGAGATAACGAGACTAGGGAGCCTTTCTGATGGAGATCTTAGATCATTAAATAATTCAGCTAAAAAGGAGATAGAAAAGATTGAGATTAAGAAGGACGAGATGACTAAGAAGAAATACTGGGTAAGTTGAAAGTATATTCAAAGAAATAATGCAACACCTGTCTCTTGATAAAACACTTCTGCGGGTGTTAGTTCGCCCGATTTTTTTCTAGGACGAGTATTGATAAATTGATAAATAGCTTTATAGGAAATCCGCATAGATCTATCTCTTGGAAAATCAACTAACAACCTAATACTAATCTGCTCAGGCGACCATTTAAGTTTTATTTTTTTATTACATATTCATACAATCCTTGGTTATGTTCTATGATTGAAAATTACCTCGTTTAGATATTCGCTTAAGCGCTCTTCTATGAGCAATATTTGCATCATATTTACCAATCCCTTTCCGTGGTTTATTAGCAACTTCACGAGAGATTATGCTTTTGTTTCGTTTAACTTCTTTCGCAAATACTAGTGATACTTACACCATATCGGTATTGCCTTTCAATATCAACGCGTTTTCTTAAAGTAAGGGGTTTACAATTTCTTTTAACTCCTTTTTTATTTTTGTTCATAACACTTACAATATTTAATGATAAGTGTTGCAATTAATTCCTGAACTTAGGGAAGCGCTATTTGCCAAAGAACT
>CAZIZF010000017.1:0-7472 GCA_964543755.1 uncultured Candidatus Saccharibacteria bacterium | reverse complement strand
CCCTCTATTATCTCTTCTTTGATTGATTCAAATTTAGAATCCCATTCCTCACCTGCCTCTTTCTCATGATTAGCTAAATCGCCAACAACAAGCAGTGATTCTTTTTTCCCTATCTTTTTTAATTCCTCAAGAGATACTCTTTTTATTTTATCTTCTACTTTTATCTCAAATTTCTTGGTGAAAAAGTCAGTAAATTGCCATTTTGCTGGAGTAAAATCACAACCCTGTTTAGAAAGAGCTATAATCTCCCCATCACTCCAATCCATCCCTGTTGTTTTCTTAATCTCTTTCTTTTTCTCCTCTATTACTTCTTTTATCCTCTCTGTTTTCTCCTCCTCGGGAATATTTCCATCTCTTCTAATTTCATCTATCTCTTCTTTAATCCACATCGCTTCTATCAATTGAGAAGTTTTGTAATCTTCTACCTTCTCTCTAGTGTATTTATCTCTTTCAGAAACAAATCCCTTTTTCTCCATCATCTCTCTCGCCTTATCATCAATTTTTTCCCCTTCTTTCGCCTCCCATAATTTTACTTTAAGTTCCTTTAAGAGAGCCGGATCTTCAACTACTTTTTGATTTTTATTAATCCAGTAAAGGAACATCATTTTTTCGTTATAATTCAAATTACCCTTAGCTTTTTCTAATGTCTTTTTAAGATGCATTAACTCAGCATGTTTGGCACTCTGACTCGCAATCTCAATTACCTTATCCTTATCACCTTCCATCATATCCCTTATTAATTCCTCCGACAACCCCTGAATCCCCTCTTTTGTTTTTCCAACATACTCTGGATTATCTAAAAGATATTGTCTAAAAGCCCTTACTCTTTCTTCTACAATAGCATTATTAAAAACCCCCATGAGCTTTTTATTGGCTTCATAATCCAAGACAAATCTTTTCCTCTGTTCCTCAGTAAGATATTTCATATTCCTTTCCTTTTCTGTCATCAACATCTTGACTCTCTCGGCATCAACTGGATCAAGAGAATTGTCTTTTTCAAATAATGCTTCCCTCTCTAGTGTATTCTCGTTTGTCTCGGAATCACCACTTGTATTCTCTCCAAGTTCTACCCTAGGTCTTTCATTTCTATTTCCTCTATTCATATTTCTTAATTATTTCTTTTATATATTATACCAAGCGATAAAATAAATTGCAACAATAGTTTTTATTACTCCGTCCTATCCCGATCTTTTTTAACCAAAAACCGTTTTAACTACATCCCCAACTTTGATCGCTCTATTATCTCTTGCTCAACAACCGTCCTAGGTCTTCCATATTTCAGTTTTGAGATATCCTTCACCATCTTAATTATCTCTCTATTGCCAGAGACCGGAAACGGAGCATTTATTTTGAATGGTGATGTCACTTTGTTATTCACCAACATCTTTGTAATATATTGATAATTATCTAAATTACCTAAATCAAATTTAGAAAACTCGGGATTAAACTGCTTTTCTAAGAATTCAGCATCAGAGGCGCCGATTCTATAGGAAGCAATCGTACCAACATTCCCTATAACCGCGTCCCTTATCTCCTCCTTAAGCTGAGGCATATACTGATGAGCCAGTATTAAACAAAGGCGATACTTTCTGGCTTCAGAAAGAATAGTTGCTATGCTGTCTGTGGTAAAGTTCTGAAATTCGTCAATATAGAGGTAAAAGTCCCGTCTCTCTTCCTCAGGCACCCTCGCCCTTCTTAGAGCCGATATCTGCATCTTTGAAACCAGGATTAAACCTAAAAGAGAGCTGTTTATCTCCCCTATTAATCCCTTAGAAAGATTAGCCAAGAATATCTTCCTGCCATCCATCACCTCGCCAAGGTCAAAACTAGATCTACTCTGCCCAATTATATTCCTCATCATCTCATTCTGAATAAAGCGTCCTATCTTTGAGATAACATAGCCCAAGAAATCTGACCTTGTCTGTCCCGTGGTCTGCTTCCACTGTCTCAGCCAAAAACTCCTTACCAACAGATCAGTCACCTTTTCTAACTTCTTTTCCATAAACCGGTCGTCAGTAAACATCCTAGGTATCTCAACTAATGTACCAGGGTTAGACTTATCGGCCATAAGAGCCAACATCGCATTCTTCATATACTGCTCAAAATTGGGACCGATAAACTCCGGAGGGAAAAGGTTGGAGAATATCATTATCATCTCGGCTACGACCAAATCCTTCTGCTCTGGCTCACTCCACTCAAGCATATTTAATCCGCACGGCTTCTCCATATCTGATGGCTCAAAGAGAACGACATCTTCTATTCTCTCCTTAGGAATATTTGCAAGAGTATCCTCAATTAAATCACCATGAGGGTCAATAACACCGACTCCCCTGCCGTTTATTATATCCTGACGAATCATCTCTCTAAGAAGAGTCGTTTTTCCTGTACCAGTCTGACCGATAATATAAAAATGTCTTCTTCTGTCGTTAAGAGAAGCGATATGGATCGGTTTTTTGTCCCCGCGATAGACCGCTTCGCCAATGAATACCTCACCTTTACTTGGAAGTTCTGATGGAGGCGGCGCCTCTTTGGTCTTAACCCATTTAATATATGGACTCTCTATATGGGAAAGAGGAAAGTGATAGATGCTAGCCAATTCCTCACTATTAAGAATGTTAGCTTCACCTTTCTGAAAATTCCTGAAAGCGAAGTTATAAATAAACCGTCTCATCTTTCTCTTCCCTTTCACTTGGAAAGAATTAAAACCATTCATTCCTGACGAAAATTGAGAAAAACTGCTTTCCAGGTTATGAAGAATCTCTTGTGATCTGGATTTAGTATCAGCAACACCAACCAACCTTATACCAACGCTAAAAGCTGGTTTCTTTATCTTCGCCCTTATACCCTCAATAACCATATCATCAACCTTTCTCTCTTTTTTGGTTAAATCATTGACTTCCTTTTTTGAAAGATCAGCAATCAATTTCAATAGAGGTCCCATATGAACCGTAAATACAGCCTGACCAAGGGTCTTACCTTCATTTATAATCTGCGATAAAACCTTCTCACCTTTATCCCTCAAATTAAACGAAATTGGCCTTATTACCACCTGTATAGCCGCTCCTTCGGATGGAACGATATCGCTTACTGAATTGGCAATTGATTCTAGCGGATCAGTTCCCAACTCTTGATATGTATTTATCGGAGCATAAAAAGTATTCTTAAGCCGGAGATAAGAGGCAGAAATCTCTCCTTCTGGTTCAAAGATAGTATAATCCTCGGGCTTCTTTTCAAGCACTGCGCCTGGATAAACCCCTTGAACATACTTGTTAAGCGAATTTTCGTACTCCGAGGGAACGGCGATATAGAATGAGATATCACTACCTCCCTGCTCTGAAGCTATTTCAAAAGCCACTCTGGGTAATCCCTGAAAGAACTTCTTTAATATACCTCTCCCTCGGTCAATGTTAAGGAAGTTGGCATAAAACTGTTCAATCTTGGCAATTATTTTCTTCACATCTCCTTCTTCACCCTTCTCATCCACTTTATAACGAGGAAGTCTGATTAAAAAAAGAGACATCTCTAAACTACGTTCCAGATGCCCCAATCGTCTCTTTCTTAAAATCAAAATCAGAAGAATTAAGATTACCAATACCCCAATTATCGCTCCGATATAGTAAATATTCATTTCTTCAATATCTTCTTATAACCCCCATCCCTTACTAATATATCATGAAAAAGATCAAGAAGGAGAGGATTATTGCTCCGTTTGGCCTTCTCTATCGCATAGACCAATCCTTTCTTTTCGCTGATATCTAAGAGCTCCTTAATTTTTTTCTTTATCAGATCCCTCTTCTTCTGCTCTTCAGAAACCTCTTCCTCAAGCTCTACGGCCGGAACCTTTGACAGCGGAATCACTCTTTTCTCATCAGATTTCAACTTCGTTTCGGCATCGCTAAACTCACGCTCAGTATACCACTCACTAAGCGCCTCTTTACCTAATTCAGCTATCTCAAATGATTCTCCCTTCTCCGGTCTTTCCATGGTTGTTATAGGAAAAAGATCCCTTCTCTTGAATAAACAAAAGAAAAAATCTTCATCTATTTATTTCGAAGGTAATATCTTGAACATCTTGTTTCCACATACAGGACAAGTTCCGGTCAAAGCCCTTCTCTTGGTCCCACCCTTACCCTTCATATCCACCTCTTCCCCGTTCTGTACTTCCCTCTTCTCTTTACATTTTACACAATAAGCTTCTGCCATATTTTTAAAATCAACCATCTTTTAGTCATTGATAATTTATTGTTTATTATCGACCTCGTTGAATTATACATTAATTGAAATAAAATGGAAGTGTCAAGTCTCAGAAACCAACTTTATTTTCGAGATTACAGCAATCTCTGAATTCATCGCCCTCATATCATCTGGACTTAACTTATAAATATCATCCTTCCCTACCGCTCCAGATATCATCTTTATCTCCTCAGTACAGTTCTTAATGAATCTAGATACTCTCTCCGCCGCCTCCCCTATATCCAACCTACCTCTTAGATCTGGATCTTGAGTCGCTATACCTTTAGGACACTTTCCAAGATAACATTTCTTACAATAAATACATCCCATTGAAACCAAGATTGGAAAAGCCAAAAAGATACCGTCAGCGCCCAAAGCCAACGCCTTTGCCATATCACCACCCTTATTAAACCCCCCGCCAATCCAAAGTTCAATCTCAGATTCAAGGGAATCCAAGACCCTCCTCGCCCGAACCAGCGCCGGTATAGTCGGTATACCCACTTCATCAAGCAGAACCTCAGGAGCGGCGCCAGTGCCACCCTCCATACCATCAATCGCGATAACATCAGGACCGGCCTTTACCGCTAACTTAATATCTTCTTCAATATCGCCCGCTCCAAGCTTAATAATAATCGGAACTCCCCCGCTTATCTCCCTTAGCCGATCCACACTCCTCTTAAGATCCTCTTCGTTCATTATATCGTAATGATGTGGTGGCGAGTGGAGATCTTCTTCCCTTGAGACCCCTCTGATCTTAGCAATCTCAGGAGTTATCTTTTCTTTGGGAAGCAGTCCTCCCGATCCCGGCTTGGCTCCTTGCCCTATCTTTATCTCTATAGCATCAGCTTTTTTAAGAACATTATCTGTTATCCCAAACCTACCAGTTGAGAATTGGATTATGAGTTTCTCGGCATTTTCTCTCTCGCTATCAAGCATTCCTCCCTCACCAGTATTAGCGGCCGAACCTGCCTGAGTTGCGGCCATTGCAAGCGCCGTCTTGGCCTCTTTTGAAAGAGCCCCAAATGACATAGCCCCTATAACAATCGGAACCCGAAGCTCCATAGGTCTCTTACTCTTCCGACCCATCACTGTTGCGCTGGATATATTCTCTTTGAAATAATTAACTGGCCTAGTCTTTAGCTGTCCCGGAACAAAGACCAGATCATCAAAACTGATACACCCGGCCTTGTTTGACCTTCCGCTTGATATAGGTAGCTTTTCGGTTCTCTTTTTTATTTCATTAACCCAATTCAGATCCATCTATCTTTTCACAGGACATCTCTTTAATGGCCCGATCTGTTATCTTTTTAATATCTAAAAACTTCTCTTCCTCTATAATTCTACTAACATCAGCTTTAGTCTCCGGATGATGAGGAATAAAACGAATACAACAATCATCATGAGGAAGGATCGATGTCTCATACGTCCCTATCTGTCTCGCTTTGGTAATTATACTCTCTTTATCTTCACAAATCAAAGGCCTGAGAATCGGTAGTTCACTCCCCCTCTCAATGGCCCTAATATTTTCCAACGTCTGCGAGGCAACCTGCCCCAAGCTTTCCCCGGTAATCAAAGCGATAGATCTCTCCCTCCTCGCTATCTCTAAAGATATCCTTAACATCAGTCTTCTGTAAAAGATAACTCTATCACCAGAGGAAACACTGAGAAGAATATCTTTCTGGGCCTCAGCGAACGGGACAAGATAAAGTTTGGACTTCCCTTGATAATGAGCAAGAATCCTTGCCAGATTCCTTACTTTCTCTATTGAAGCCTCTGATGTTTCTGGGTAAGAATGAAAATGAACAAAGACAAGATGAACTCCTCTTCTCATCGCCAGAAAGCTGGCGACGGGAGAATCTATCCCTCCCGAAAGAAGAGATACAGCTCTTCCCCCTGTTCCGATCGGCAGTCCTCCAGGACCTTTGTATTTATCTATTGAAACGAAAACATCCTTACCTACTATTTCAATAAAACAGACCTGATCTGGATTGTCCATTACAACCTTAATCTTTTCAATACCATCTAAGACATACTCACCAATCTTGGCATTTATCTCTTGAGAGGTAAAAGGGAAACTCTTCTCAGACCTTTTAGAGCTTACCTTAAATGTTTTGAATTCCCTCTTTTTAAGAAGATTAACAGCAACCTTTCCAATCTCTTTCATCTCCCAAGAGACCTTAGCGCAAAAGAGAAAATCGGATATCCCGAAGACAATACCCAGAGCCGACTTAATCTTTTCCTTATCTTTTATTCCTTCATCTGTTAATTCTATCAAGATCCTTCCCGATATCCTCCCAACTGAAGTGAATAAAGAAGGATTAAGCACCCTTTTAATATTATCTATAAGAACTTTCTCAAAAAAAGATCTATTACCTTTCTTTAGCCCTATTTCAGAATAGTGGCAAATCACACAATTTATCATAAAGTATATATCTTACGAGCCTCATCTTGTAGCTCCTTCATCTCATTTAGTGATATTCCCATCTCCCGAGATAATTTCTCAATATTGATATCAATCAAGTCTCTCGCAAAGACGATTCCCTTTTTTAAGAGCTTTCTTCGGGTAATATTATTAAGAGAAAAAAGAACTGTCACTGGATAGAGATTCCTTCCTTCTATTAAACTCTGTAGGTTCTGCCCGGACGGATAGCTCCAAGCGATAACTTTAATTCTTCTACACTTAACAAACTTAATCGCCTCCAAGGTGCATTTGGTATTTGTCACAAGGACGGCTTGACAGAATCTTTTCTCCCA
This sequence comes from uncultured Candidatus Saccharibacteria bacterium, assembly GCA_964543755.1. Taxonomy (GTDB): domain Bacteria; phylum Patescibacteriota; class Minisyncoccia; order Minisyncoccales; family CSSED10-335; genus CAZIZF01. Next base: position 485 of record CAZIZF010000017.1, on the reverse strand, counting down.
GGCCTCTTTGACATCAAGAAATCTCGCGTAAGTATAGAGTGCAACCTTGAGGTTAGACCGAGCTCCAGGAGAGTTATGATACTTGCATTCAATCATAAAGTACCTCTCATCTTTAACTGCTATAATATCAATCTCTTGCTTTGCACAAAACCCTTTGACTGTCTCGCCAACCCTTACTTCATATCCGTTCTCCTTCAAGACTCTGGCAAAATATTCCTCAAACGGATAACCCGACGGTCCGAGATTCATCATCGCGCTCTTGAGATTATATTTAGCCGCCATCGCCATATCCTCATGCCTTAAAAAATCTAAAACTAGTTTAAGAATCTCCTTAGACTTTATTCCGGGAACCACCTTTTGTTTAACTTTGTTAGTTATATAATCAGCGACAGATGACCGAACTCCAACTCGCTCAAGGGAAGAGCGCAGTTTTTCTTCGCTAAATTTTTGTCTCTTCCCATTTGCTTTTATAATTTCCATAATAT
>CAZIZF010000016.1:0-8649 GCA_964543755.1 uncultured Candidatus Saccharibacteria bacterium | reverse complement strand
CTTGGAAAGCCGTACCTTGTAAGAGGTTCGTGGGTTCGAATCCCACTCCCTCCGCAAATTTTCAAAATTCGGATTTTGGGTGAGGCAACAACCGCCCAGAAGCTTTAATTTTGTAAATTGGCGGTACCTTTTGGACGAAGTTCGAACAATATATGATCAAAATTCGTAGGATTTTGATGACTAACGTATGTACGGAGTGCGTGGTAATTCTAAACTTTATCTTACGCTTCGATAATGTGATAACGCCAACTTGTGCGCGCCTCGCGCTCCTTCCAGTCGCGTACAAAACCAAAAATTTCCTTAACAATCTATTTAAAAGGCGGGGGGTGTGGGGAAGCCGACAAAATATGGAAAGGAAAATTTTTAGTTTTGGTTCCGACGTTTCATAAAATCATTGTTTTGCACACTTGTATTATAACTCACTATTGAGTCAAAACACAAGACAATACTATAATCTTCATATTGGTAAGTTTTTATAAAATATAAGTAAATCTACAGCACAAAAATTTGGCGATAATATGAAAAAGATACGACTTAAAAAAGGTATGTCGCAAGGCGACATTTGTTGATCATTAGACTTAGATCGAGTTTATATCAGTAATGTTGAAAATGGTAAACAAAATTTTACAATCAATACAATGGAAAAGGTTGCTAAGGCGTTGGGTGTAAATATAGATCAACTTTTAAAATAAATAATTTGTTTCAAGAATCTATTACAACATTCTGATAATATCATAAACTAATAATATTATCATAATTAAGTATAGATTTATGAACAAAACTAAAAAATTTACATTTGGCGAGCGAGAAGAATTATCTCGCTTACTATCTCGAGGTTAATCATTCATAGATATTGCTAATCTATTTGATAAAGACAAGAGTACTATCTCAAGAGAAATTATCTATAAGGGTATGGATAGATTTACCTATCGAGCGTTTAAGACTAATTAAGATGCCAAGCAACAAAAAAAACAAGGACGAAAGAGAAAAATAGATCAAAACTCAGAATTGAAATAGTTCATCTTTGACAAATTAAAATTTCGTTGGTCACCTGATTAAATTGTACAGGAACTGAAAGTCGTGTATACTGATAATGAAACTATGCAAACATCATATGAAGCTATTTATTCATATATCTACATTTCACCCAAGGGTTCGCTAAAAAGAGAACTATTGTCATATTTACGCCAGCAAAAGAAATACCGATGGCGTAAAGGTAAAAATCAGCTCAGAACAGACGAAAAAAAGGAGACAGATACCTGATATGATCTCAATTAAACAAAGACCGAAAGAAGTGAAAGCAAGGATTATTCCAGGACATTGAGAAAGTAATCTGATTATTGGTAAATGGAAACGATTAGCTCTTGAGACTATAGTTGAACGAACAACCAGAATTGTCATTTTAGTTCCTCTTAAAAACAAAGGTGCTGAATCAGTTAGCTTGTGAGATGAAAAAATTACTAGCTCAAATGAAGCTATCCTTAATCTACGATCAAGACAAGGAGATAACAAAGCACAAGCTGTTTACTAAAGGAACTGAATTTGATAAAGTATCAAGAAAGGAAATTAAACATGTTCAGAATTTATTAAACAGCAGACCAAGAAAAACCTTAGGCTATTAAAAACCAGATGAAGTTTTTAAAGAATTAATTAACAATTAAGTTGCAATAGAAACTTGAATCCAAGTGTATATATTGATGATAGGATAAAAAGTCAATAAGAAATATTTATGGCAAAAATGATTATAGCATAGTTGCAAGTGTAGTTAATGATATTCTTGATAGGTATTTGAACGGAGTTGTTTAACTGATCGCCCCAGAGCTATATTGAACTGGAAAAAACCTAATAAAATGATAAATCAGATTTCAAGATCAAGTATAAAAAAATGAGGTGTGAAGGTTTTAAAAACAGAATTAAAGAAGATTTTCCTGTTGAAGAAATAGATTATTTAAATCTTTCTCCAGAACAAGAATTGCGGAAAATAAACGAACTTGATAGAATAATTGAAAGGACGAGAGAAAGAAGGGAATCATTATTACTACCTGAAATAAGAAGGGAAATTTCGGAACTATTTCCTTTTTCTTTAACAGAGGAAATTTATGAGAAGGCGAAAAGATATAATTATCCGATAGAAGTAATATCAATTAATAATCCTTTAAATATAGAGGATCCAAAAGAACTTAAAGAATTTATAACCAAAGCAAAACAATTAAAAAAAGAATTTGATAAAAAACCAGAGACAGTTCTTTTAATTGAGAATTCTCCTCTCTTAAAGGATAGGGTTTTGCGATTGCCAATGAGCGGAGGTGATATGATTGTCTGGATTCAGTATCATATGTTTTTACCAACAGTAAAAAATTTACGAAAAATGTTAGAAAGGGGAAGTGCTCCAAGAGATAAAAATGGAGATCCTTTTGTTGGTCATCATTGGCGTAGAGAAGACGGAGGCCCTATTTTCAATATGAAATGGAGTGTTCATGAACAATGTCCAATTCACGATTATGAACCTCGAAAACCTGTAAATAGAGACTTATGGAATAAAGATAGAAGAATTTGCCGTAAAAGATGGGCACAGGAGTATCTTGGTACTTATTGGATGACGGTGATTGAAGATTTTAAATTAAAAAATCAAAATGGATGAAAAAATAAAACGACAAATAGAGGAATTGGTAAAAAGTAAACCTCTTGAAGGGGAATGGTGCGAAAAACCATTAACTTCTTCCGAAATAAAGGTAATGGAAGAGAGATTAGGATTTACTTTCCCTAAGGAATATCGAGAGTTTTTGGAAGTTTTTGGTTGGTTAGATCCTGGCTGGGGAGAGGAAATAATAGGAAAAGCTTTGCTTGATTATGATATTGAGCAGTCAGTAGTAACTCGAACCTTGAATCTTAGGGAAAAATATTCATCTTTCCCCAAAAATTGCGCTGCTATTAATTTTGATGGCGGAGAAGACTGGTATTGCATTATTTGTGATGGTAAAGACAAGGGAAAAATTATCTTTTGGGAAAGTTTAACTGATCCAAATCAAGTTTATCCCAATATTCCTTCTCCTGAATGGTTTAAGAAATATCCCGATTGGATAGAAGATCATATTACAGGCAAAAAAGAAGATTTTTGGATAAGAGGATTAGATTTTTGGAGTTGGTTGATAAGAGAGATAGAAAAGAGGAGGCAAGAAAAAGAAGAGATTCTGAAAAAAGAGAGAACAGAAAGAGAAGGAGCTGCTTGACCTTTGTTCAGAAACTGCTAATATCACTTTCAAAGCACATTTAAAATTGATAATCAGCGGAATTGTCTTAAACAGACAATTTTAATTTGAAAATATTAACTTAAATAAAACAATATGAATTGTTCAAAAGAAGGTGAAACAAAATACAGCAGGGTCTTATTAAAGTTAAGTGGAAATTTATTTGGTGATGCGGACAATAGGGGGATATCTTTAGATGCTTTTTTGAAAATAGCTGAATCTATTGCCAAGATAAAAAAAGAAAACGATATTCAATTAGCGATTGTTTTGGGAGGCGGTAATATTTTCAGAGGAAGAGAATTTCAGAAAGAAGAGTTTGATAGTGTGACTGCAGATACTATGGGCATGCTGGGAACTATTATGAATGGATTAGCTTTACAGGAAGTATTAGAAAAGATGGGGATACCATCCAGAATGATGACTGCTATATATATGAGATCAGTAGCAGAATTTTACATTAAAAAAAGAGCGGCTCATCATTTAGAAACTGGACGGGTTGTAATTTTTACTGGTGGTATCGGAAATCCCTTTTTTACCACTGATTCGGCTGCCGCTTTACGGGCTTGCGAGTTAGATTGCGATTTAATTTTAAAAGCGACTGATGTTGATGGGGTCTATGATAAGGATCCAAAAAAGTATAAAAATGAAGCTAAATTTTTTGAAAAGATAACTTATAAAGAGGTTATAGAAAAAAACTTGAAAGTTATGGATGTTGCCGCTTTTGCTCTTGCGCGAAAGAAAAATATACCGATAATTGTTTTTAACGAAAAATATCTGAATAGGATTTTTGAAGTTTTGAAAGGAGGGAAGATAGGCACTCTTGTTAATTAAAAATGGAGTTTAAAGATATACAATAAAAAGTAGTAGAAAATGCTATTTGTTATGGTAAGGAATATAATGTAAAGATTGACCAAGATTTTGCGTTGATAAAATTATATGAGGAGGTTGGTTAATTTTCGCAAACTGTTTTGACTCATATAGTGATAGTGAATGCTCATCTTTTTGGGATCGACCTAGAGGAAGCCATTGAGAAAAAAATAGATTAGCAAAGAATAGTTGGGAAATAAAAAAAATGTTGAATAAAGGCATGAATGGAAACAGCAAAAACGAAGAGAAAAAAATAACTCCCCGCAGTGAAGATTATTCGCAATGGTACTTAGATATTATTACGGTTGCTGATTTGGCTGAAAATGGCCCAGCGCGAGGCACGATGATTATAAAGCCATATGGATATGCGATTTGGGAGAGCATTCAAAAGATACTTGATACTCGTTTTAAGGATTTAGGAGTTAAGAATGTATATTTTCCCTCACTTATTCCAGAAAAACTGCTTAAAAAAGAAGAACAGCATGTTGAAGGATTTGCTCCTGAGGTCGCAGTTGTTACTCATGCAGGAGGTAAAAAACTTAAAGAACCGATTATTATTCGGCCGACATCTGAGGTAATTATATATGACACGTTTTCTAACTGGATACAGTCGTATCGAGACTTACCATTTCTTATCAATCAATGGGCAAATATTGTACGCTGGGAGATGCGCCCGCGTCTTTTTTTACGCACTACCGAGTTTTTATGGCAGGAAGGACATACTGTGCATGAGAATTTAGAAGAAGCAGACACCTTTGCTCGGCAGATGCTTGATCTTTATAGGGATTTTGCTGAGAACGTGATAGCTATTCCAGTTATCTCTGGAGTTAAGTCTGAATCGGAAAAATTCGCGGGTGCGCATAAAACATATACTATTGAGGCGATGATGCAAGATGGTAAAGCGCTTCAACTTGCCACTTCGCATAATTTAGGAATAAATTTTGCGAAGGTCTTCAATGTTAGCTTTCTTGACAGGGATAGTAATCGTCAATATGGGGCACAAACGAGTTGGGGTTTATCCACGCGCACAATTGGAGGCCTTATTATGACACATAGTGATGACAAGGGTTTGGTGCTTCCTCCGCGTCTTGCGCATATACAAGTCATTATTACGACAATAGGGCATGGTGACGGTGCAGTGCTTGTGGATCAAAAAGCTAGAGAACTTATGGAAATATTTAAACAAGCAGGTATTCGCACAGAAATTGACGCGCGCGAATTGCGTCCAGGTGAAAAGTTTTATGAATGGGAGAGAAAAGGAGTGCCATTGCGCATTGAAATTGGTCCCAAAGATATAATGCAGAATCAAGTAGTTCTTGTGCGACGCGATAACGGAGAGAAAGAGACCGTTGGAATAAATGACTTACCTTTAGTTGTTACCAACCGACTTGAGGAAATTCAGAAATCTCTCTTTCAGCGGGCGCTAGAAAACAGAATCTCCCGTACTAAGATAGTTGATAAATGGGAGGAATTTGTTGAGGTAATTAATACAGGAAATTTTGCTCTCGCTCATTGGTCTGGAGATGTCGCTATTGAAAAACAGATAAAAGAAGAAACCGGGGCTACTATTAGATGTATTCCATTTGATCAAAAAAAAGAAGAGGGAATATGCATTAAGAGTGGTAATCCTTCTGTAGGAAGGGTGGTGTTTGCCAAGGCGTATTAACGTAATAAAAAAATATCTTACTTGTTGTTAAAATCATGATTGGGTTTCGGAATAAAATCTAGCAAAAATCCTTAAATGATGCTATAAAGAAGATAATGTCCAAGTATTACAATCCTCAAAGATCGAACAAATACATTCCTGGGTCAGAGAAACCGTTTCGGATCAGCAGAAGTAAGATAGATCTTTTTCTTAACTGTCCACGATGTTTCTATCTTGATTGTCGTATGGGAGTGGGTCAGCCTCCGGGATATCCGTTCTCTCTTAATTCAGCGGTAGATACTCTTCTTAAAAAGGAGTTTGATATTCATAGGGTTCAAAAGAGCCCTCATCCTTTAATGGAGACCTATGGTATTGACGCGGTTCCTTTTGAGCATGAGAGAATGGAGGAGTGGCGGGATGCCTTAAGGAGGGGGATAACCTATCTTCATCCTTCCACTAACCTCATTATTACAGGAGGAGTAGATGATATTTGGATTAATCCGATGGAGGAGCTAATCATCGTTGACTACAAAGCAACATCAAAGAGTGGTGAAGTGGGAATAGACGCCGATTGGCAGATAGCTTACAAGAGACAGATGGAGATATATCAATGGCTTTTCAGGCGTAACGACTTCAAGGTTTCAAAGACGGGATATTTCGTCTATTGTAATGGTGATACCGATAAGGATGCATTTGATGGCAAACTTGAATTTGACATTAAGATCATACCTTATAAAGGTGATGACTCTTGGGTTGAAGGCACGATCCTTGATATTCATACCTGTCTTGAGTCAGAGGAGATGCCTCCGCCTGGACCGGATTGCGACTTTTGTAGGTATCGGAAAGTAGCCGGGATGGTAGAGAAAAATTAAACTATTGTTTAAATGACCAATAAAACAAAAAAGATTATTAGATATCTTGCCCTATTATTGGTCGTTATCTTAATTTTCGTATCGGTGTTTTTCTTAAGTCCCTATATAACGCTCCTCGGTTTCTTAGTGATTATTGTAATTATTACCATTTACTTTAGAAAGGTTATTCGTGATTTTAAGAAGAGCGAACAAAAATATCAATCGCTAATAGATAACGTCTCGGGAGCAATTTACTCCCAAAAGATAGATGATAGAAAAATTATCTTTTTGAGTGAGCGATTCAAAGAGATAACTGGATATTCCCCGCAGTTCTTTTCTGGGGAAAAGAAGATCTATGACATAATTCATCCCGAAGATTGGGCTCGTGTTAAAATGATTTTAGATGAGAGAATAAAGGCAAAGGGGTCTTGGGATATAGAATACAGGATAGTTGCAGCGAATGAGGAATTAAGATGGGTTAATGATAAAGGGAGAGTAATACTAAATGGTAATAGGGAATTTATTGAAGGTATTTTTATTGATATAACCAAACAGAAGGCGATAGAGGAGACCCTAAGAGAGAGTGAAGAGAGGTATAAGAATTTGGTTGAGCGGGCTAATGACGGGATAGTTATTGTTCAAAACGGAAAAATTAAATATACCAACCCTAGTTTTCTGAGAATGCTTGGATATAGCGATGATGAGGTTGTTGAAACTGATTTTGAGAAATATGTTATAGAGGAAGAGAAGAGTAAGTTTCTGGCTAGATATAACGATAATACCCTCTTAATCTATGAGACCGTCCTTAGTGATATAAATGGACGGAAGATATATATTGAGATGAGTTCTGGCTTTATCAACTACAAAGGAGAATTGGCTGATCTTTTAATAATAAGAGATATAACTCAGCGTAGGCAGATTGAGGAGATCTTACATCAGAGAGAACAGGAGTTTAGGAATTTAGTTGAGCGAGCCCCTGATATTATAGCGAGATTTGATAAAAATTATCGATATACCTATATTAATCCAGCTATAAAAAAAGAGGTAGGAATTCATCCCCGAGATTTTTTTTGGAAGACTTTTCGTGATATGGGGATGTCGGATGATGTGGCTCAAATTTGGGAAGAAGCGCTTGATACGGTTTTTGCGACTGGGAAGGAGAAGACTATCTATACCGAGCAGGATACGCTAAATGGTAAGAGGTATTATTATACCCGCCTGTTGTTAGAATTAAACAAGAATGGTGAGCCGAGGACGGTACTTTCAATAAGTCGCGATATTACCGAGACCAGGGAGATAGACAAGGTTAAGTCAGAGTTCATATCAGTATCTTCCCACCAATTAAGGACTCCGCTTTCGGTTATCAAGTGGTGTACGGTCATGTTTCTTGATGGGATGCTGGGTGATATAACGAAAGAGCAGAAAGGTTACTTAGAAAAGATATATAAATCGACGAGAAAGCTCATCAAGATATCTAATACTTTATTCAACGCTGCGGTATTGGATCTCGGTCTCCTTAATGTTGTACCGAAGAAGATAGACTTGATTGAGATTGCGAAAGAATCAATTGAAGATATTAATGAGGAGCGAAAGAAAAAAGAGGTGAAGATAAGTGAGGAATATGGAGTTGATCTACCTTTAGTTAAGGTTGACAAAAGGATCTTATGTATGATATTTAAGGGACTTCTCTCTAATGCTGTGAAATATGGTTATAAAGGGGGAAATGTTTGGTTGGATATAAAAAAACAGGGGAGCGACATTATAATCAAGGTCTCGGATGACGGACGGGGAATACCTAAGAAAGAACAATCTAAGATATTCACTAAGTTTTTTCGCGCAGAGAATGTGAAAAACGAGGAATTGTATGGGATAGGACTAGACCTCTATATTATAAAGGAAATAATTACAAATTTTGGGGGAACTATCTGGTTTGAATCTCCTAATCCAGACATTGGAAATAAAGGAACGGCGTTTTATTTCACCATTCCTTTGAGTGGAATGAAGGAGAAGGAGGGAAAGAAAGTTATTATAGATTAAT
>CAZIZF010000015.1:0-9232 GCA_964543755.1 uncultured Candidatus Saccharibacteria bacterium | reverse complement strand
TTTCTGTAAATCTTCTTTCTAAAGAATCTTAAAAATTCGCAAAAGAAGTAAGCCCGAAAAGAGGTCGGATAACTGGAAAACCGCAGATCTCCTATTAAAAGGAATCAGCGGAAGACCAAATTCCGATCTGCTTGAGAGGGAAACTTTAAGAAACGGATTAGAGAGAAACTAAAGGAAGAGATTTCGGAAACCAAAGCCCCGCGCGTGAACGCGGGGTTTTTGGTTATTATCCTTGAAACAGAAAGAGATTAAGTATATTATCAAATTGATGAAGATAAGAAAGCTATACTCGTTTTTATTAGAAGCTCTATTCCCCAGATACTGTATCTCTTGTGGAAGCGAAGGATCATATATCTGCGAAGATTGTTCAATCTTTCTCTCTGAATCAAGATTAGTTTGTCCAGCTTGCGGAAAGAACTCCTATTACGGAACAACTCACAAAGGATGTAAAAGTCCATTAAATGGACTTATCTCCTTATGGGATTATGAGAGTATCGTTAAGATGGCGATTGATAAGATTAAAGATGACGGGGTTTTTCATATAACAGAAGAGCTGATTGAGCATTTTATCGTTTTATTAGAAAGAGATAGTAAAAGATTCTCTCTTTTTTTAGATATCTTAACTGACAAAGGTTCTGTAGTTACCTTCGTTCCTCTTAGTTCAAGAAAGAAGAGAATAAGAGGATTTGATCAGTCAGAGATTTTAGCTGGTTATTTAGCTAGGATCTTAGGGAAAAAGAGAGTCAGAATAATTAAGAAGACAAAAGAGACTATCCCTCAATCCGGATTAAAAAAAAGAGATCGTTTTCTAAATGTCAAAGGATCTTTCTCTTTTGTCGGTTCGTCAGTTGACCGAGTTATTCTTGTTGATGATATCTGGACTAGTGGAGCAACAATGAGAGAATGCGCGAAATTATTAAAGAGAAATGGAGTAAAAGAAGTATGGGGATTTGTTCTTGCTTCATAAAGGCGCTTTATTTTCATACAAAAGATTGAAATTAAATCCGAAAAGTTGTATTATATAAAATATGGTGAGAAATATTAAAATAGGGGTGTTATTACTCTTTTCTTTTTTGTTTTTGTCTTCATCTGCGATCGCAGGAGCGTCTTCTGTTGGAGATATTGAGACTTTTAATATAGAATCATCTTTTGATACCCTCTCAAGAAACGAAGTCCCTGCAATTCTTCATAGGGTTACCAACAAGCTATATTACTACATTGAAGAAAGCTGGTGGAATGAGCTAAGTGATGAAGAGAGGATGACGCTAGACCAGAGGATGTATAACGCCAGTGTTGAGTTTGAGAGAAACATCTTTCCTCAGATGACCTCATTATTTGGATCTATTCCAGATCATCCAGTTGACAAGAGCGACAGGATAACAGTACTTTTCCATAGGATGCCGTTGACGGTTGGTGGATACTTTAATACTGGAGATCAGTTTACGGTCTTTCAGAATCACAGATCCAATGAGAGGAACATGATCTATATCAACGCTCTTAAGATAGAGGGTGAAGTTCTTGAAAGTTTTTTAGCTCATGAACTTATGCATCTTATTACCTTTAATGAGAAGGATAAAACTCACAGAGTGAGTGAGGAGATTTGGCTCAACGAGGCCAGAGCTGAATATGTTTCAACTATCTTTGGACATGACGGAGGTGACAGGGGTAATATTGCTAGGAGGATTTCAACTTTTTTAAGACACCCTGAAACATCACTAACTCAATGGGATAACTTAAGTAGAGATTATGGCGTAGTTAATCTTTTTATCCACTATTTGGTTGATCATTATGGAATAGAGATATTAGTTGATTCTTTGAAGTCCGATAAAGTCGGTATTGAGAGTATAGATGAGGCGCTTGAGAAAAACGGGCATACCGAGAGATTCGCTGATATATTCACTGATTGGACTATCGCTGTTTTAATCAATGATTGCGATCTTGGTGAAAGGTATTGCTTTCTTAATCCTGAATTCAGTGATTTAAGAATTACTCCTTCTACTAAATTCCTTCCTACTTCCTACGGAAGCTCTTTTAGTGTTAAAAGATCAATTGATGAGTGGTCAGCTTTTTGGCAGAGGGTGGTTGGAGGAAAAGGTATAATTACCCTTGAATTTGAAGGAGATAGCGATCTGAATTTTAGAGTTCCATATATTCTCTGCGGAACTCAAGATTCCTGCGAGGTTGGATTTATGAATCTTAATGATGATAACAAAGGAACTCTTTCAATGGATGATATGTTTTCAATAACCTTTATTCCTTCATTGCAGACGAGTGATTTAAATCAGAGAGCGATGTTTAGTTGGAAGATAACTACTCGTGAAGAGAATCAGGTTAATGAAGATAAATTAATATCAACTCTTTTGGCACAGATAGAGGAGCTTAAAAAGGAGATTGCTCGGTTGGAGGCATTGATAGCTGAATCTGCTAAAACTCCTCGCGTTTTAATAAATAGAAATTTATCTTTTGGATCGCGGGGTCCAGATGTTTCTCTCCTTCAGGAGTTTTTGAAGAGTAAGGGACCAGAGATTTACCCCGAAGGATTAGTGACAGGCAACTTCTTTTCACTTACCAGAAACGCAGTCATTCGTTTTCAGGAACGATATGCCGATGAGATACTTGCTCCTTTGGGCCTTAAAAGGGGAACTGGTTTTGTTGGTGAAATGACCATAAGGAAGATAAATGAGATGTTGAGCTACTAGTTATGGGAATATCTAACAGAGGGCATCAAATAATTCATTTTTTAGGCGATCTATTTTTTTTAGTATTTGCTCTCTGGCTCACTCTTGTTATAAGGCACTTGTCGCTTCCTTCGCTAGAACTTTTTAAGGAACATCTCTTACCATTCTCAATTCTTTTCGTGGTCTGGGTCTTTGTTTTTTATGCTGCTGGACTCTACGATAAGAGGGTGATGATATTAAGGAAGAGGTTGCCTGGAACGATATTTAATGTCCAAGTGGTTAATGTTGCGATTGCGGTTCTCTTTTTCTATCTCTTCCCAGGTTTGGAGTTAACACCTAAGACAATCCTCTTCATCTATCTTATAGTCTCATTTATTCTTATTCTTTTCTGGAGGACAGGGATAGATACCTTATTAAGAAAAAGGAGAAAACAACGAGTTTTGTTAATTGGTGAAGGTCCTGATATTGATGAGTTGGCTATAGAAATAAATGAGAATCTGATGTATAATATGGAAGTGGAGAGGATCAAGCCGTCGGATATGGGAAGTGACTTTTTGAAGGATTATTCAATGCTGATTATTGATTTGAGAGATGAAGAGATAAGGAAAAGGATTCCAGAGATGTACAAATTAATGATATCTGGCACTCCTGTAGTAGATGCCGAGAAGATTTATGAGGATATCTTTGGGAAAGTACCTTTGTCCTCACTGGAACAGCAGTGGTTTTTGAAGGATCTGTCCTTTTATTCCCATTTGGTCTATGATTTTATTAAGAGAGTAGTAGATGTCGTTTTATCGTTTACAGTTGGTTTACTATCATTAACCCTCTATCCCTTCATCTGGTTGGCGATAAAAATTGATGATGGCGGTCCTGTCTTTATAATTCAAGATCGGCTAGGGCAGGGAGGTAAGACGATAAAGATATTCAAGTTCCGGAGTATGAATTGCAACGACAAGGGGGTTTGGGTTAAGGATATGGATAAGAGGATAACAAGGGTTGGTAGGTTGTTGAGAAAGACCAGGATTGATGAGCTTCCCCAACTCTATAATGTCCTAAGAGGTGACATATCTCTCATTGGTCCCCGACCGGATATATCTGGATTGAAGTGTAAACTTGAGAAGGAGATACCGTATTATAATATAAGGACGGTGGTTAGGCCGGGACTCTCTGGCTGGGCGCAGGTCAATCAAGAGAAGCCGCCTCAGTCGGTTGAGGAAACCAAAGAGAGGTTAATGTATGATCTCTACTATATCAAGAATCGGTCTCTAATGCTTGATTTAAAGATTATCCTAAGGACATTAGGTATCTTAGCCTCAAGGTCGGGAGTATAAATATATAGGAAAAGAATTATCTAAAGAAATAGTTAAAGAACTTCTGGGAAAAGAGGGTAAGGTTAAAGGCGATCTACTTTTCACCTTTTTTTCGCTATATTCAAAGAGTTGAGGGTGACAAGGGTCTGTTATCGGTTAAGAAGAAGTTGAAAATGATTGGAGTTGAATTGAAAAAGTCAGAGATAGATGCTTTAAACTGGTACCCAGTCGGTTATGAGCCCTTAATCGCCTTAGTGGCCAAAGAAAATTTCGGATGGGATGATAATAATATATTCAAGAGGGGAAGGGACTCTGTTAAAATCTCATTGATTATTAAGATGATGTTGCACTTTTTCATCTCTATTGAAAAGGTCTTTGAAGAGTCATCGAAATTTTAGAGGAATAGTTATGATTTTGGTGAGGTAGAATTGGTTGGAAGGGATGGTGATATATATAATGCGAATTAAGGGTTATGATATTTATTCGGTTTTTTTGTATATATAATACTGGTTTCATTATCGGTATCGCAGAGCTAGCTAGCGGTAAAGGTGCGACAATAAAAGAGAAGACATGTACTTATAAAAGGGGAGAATATCACGAGTATCATATAATGCTAAAAAAATGAGTAAAACGTTAAAAGAAAGAGTTAATCAATTAGTAGTTAGGGAGAAGAATATTTTTCTGTTGATTAAATAAGAATATGATTTATCACTACGACCTTCACTGCCATACATCTCGCTCTTTAGATTCTCCAACCAATCTGAGAAGAATGGTCAGAGTTGCAAAAAAACGAGGAATTGATGGAATAGCTGTTACGGATCATAACAGGATTTATAAAGGACCTTTAAGAATAGAGGGAGTTGATATTATTCCGGGAAATGAGGTGACATTAAAAGGCGGAGGACATCTTCTCGCTTATTTTGTCACCGAAAAGATAAAGTCTCATTGTGGATTAAGAGAGACGGTTGAGGAGATAAAGAGACAGGGAGGATATGCGATTTTAGCCCATCCATTAAGGAATGACCATGGATGGATTAAGAATGAAGGGATGAATGATGATGGGGTTTTAGAAATTCTTGACGGATTGGAATCGGGTAATGCAACTACGCCAGAAGAGGAGATGAAATCTGTATCGGATATAGCTGAACGAGCAGGTATAATTCAGACGGCTGGTTCCGATGCTCATATGTCGGGTCAGGTTGGCCTCTCGGTGGTAGCAACCAAAGAAAGGATTACAAAAGAGAATTTTATTGAGGTTGTAAAAAATGCGGAGATTATTGTTAGACCAGAGGCAAAGGTTCTTTTACAAAATGGTATTTGGCATAAAAAGAAGGCCGCCATAAAGATATCTAAATCATTAGGGCTTTATAATATCAAATTTGCTCGGACTCTTTTTTTTGTATTTATAGTAAGAAACTATTTTCGGTATAAGAATCGGAAGCTTGAGAAATTTGAGTTTAATTTCAAGAAGAATTAATCTTTAAGAAGAAGTATAGAGAGAAGAAACCTTCAATGGTTTGAGCTATTATTATTGCCGCAATAACTCCCCATATTCCCCAGAAGGGTATCAAGACTAAGAAGAGGAGTATCTTTAGAACAGGAATGGTTATCTGTATTATATAGATTTCTCTTTTTTTCATCTCAGCGATTAGAGCTGATCCTAAGAGGGCAAATGGTGATAAGACTATGAGAAAACTGAAGGCTTGGAAATATGGTATTGATTCAACATATTGAGGAAGAATGATTTTATAAAAATAGGGTGCGGCTAGGAATATGACTACAGCCATCGGTATGGAGATGAGGAAGAGTTTCTTAAACTTCTTCATCAATCCTTTCTTCATCTTTGTAGTAATACCTTTTTCTCCTATTTTAGGAAGAGCGAGGAGACTTATAGGTATTATTCCTTGGATCTGTTGTATTGGTATCAGAGCGAAAGAATATATTGCTAACTGAACGGGACCGAAGAATTTCCAGAGTATAATCTTGTCCAGATGAGCGGCGAAATGACCTATCGCTCCCATAATAGTTAAATTCTTTCCGAAACTTATCGCTTCTGGCATAATATCGTTGTTTTCTTTCTTTTTTAAGGTTTTAAAGAAGAATATTCCGTTAAAGATGGAATTGAAAATAAAGAGAGCTAGGACTATCCATACTGGATTGTTGGTAAGAATAATAACTGGTATTGTCGCTAAAGCTGAGAAGATAGCTATTATCAAAGAGTACTTGTTTTGTCTTTCAAAATCTTTTCTAGCTATCCAGAATGTCGCAAAGAGACCGAATGAGCCCTGGAATGGCAGGAACATGGCGATAATCAGGAAAGCGGTAGCTAATTCAATGTTTTGGTTGTAGAGGTACCACGAGGCCGCTACAAGAGATGCAAGAGAGCCGAGAAGAGAGTATTTGATACTCTCTTTGACAGCTAGGACAAAAGTGCCGTCTTTTTTCTTGGCTATCGCTTTAATTAAAGAGGTTCCTAATCCGGGAAGAGTAAATATGGCGAGAATCCCGGCCATTGATATGATAAAGGAATATATTCCATATGTGCCTTGGTCTAACCAGTGACCGAAGACTAACATCTTTAGGAATGCGATTAAGAATAGTCCGACTCTACCTAAGATTATCCAAAAACTTCCTTTAGTGGCATAAATCATATCGGTCTCGGTGAACTTTTCAGTCCAGCGAAGGAACCGCACAACTCTCTCTTTTATTTTCATAATTTTTATAGTATCATAAAATAAAGTCGTCTTCTAGTTTAATAAAATAAAGTAGGGTTATGGAAAATAATAATAAAGTGAAAGTTAAATTAAAAATAAGGGAAGCTTTAGCGTTTGGGTGGAACAAGACTCGCGAGAGGTTTTGGTTCTTTGTTGGAGCGGGATTTATTGTTACATTTATTCCAACATTAATTACTTTACCAATTGATATTATGAAAAGTCTTGGTATGTTAGAGGGCGATTTGGGTCAAATATTTACAGGGCTAAATATGATAATTTATGGTCTTCTCATCATCGCTTTTTATGCCGGATTTTTAACTATACTTCTTAAAACATTAAGAGAAGAAAAAGCGTCGTTTCAAGATTTCTTAATTGAAGGGAAATGTTTTCTTCGCTTATTAGCAGGATATTTTCTTTATATTATAGCGGTAACTATTGGATTTCTCTTTTTTATCATCCCAGGGATCTTTTTAGCGACGAGACTGCATTTCTTTGATTTTTTAATAATTGATAAGCGGATGGGGCCGATTGAAGCCCTCAAGGCAAGTTATACTATGACTAAGGGATATGGATGGAAGATATTCCTTTTGGTTTTTATTGTCTCTCCACTAATTCTTCTTTTCGGTGTTCTAGTATTCTTAGTTGGAATATTAGTGGCTATCCCAGTTGTGTACTTGGCTCATACTTTATTTTACGGTAAGCTTTTGGATAAAGAGATTGAAGAGATACCAGTACAGGCGTCTTAGTCGTTTTATACTAGTCAGCGGTATTTGGAGTTTTTATGGATAATCTATTGTTAAGGAATTTTAAATCCCCCAAATCAGATAATTTCCACTATTAAATATCTAGTAGAGGATATATTTTTTAGGATGACTTAAGCTAGAATTAAAATTGAAAGGTTGTAGAGTTTCTATGACTAATTTTTTGTATCTTTACAATCCCCAAACATTGATTATATTTCCAAAACAGCTATGATTATAATATGAAAACTTTAATTCTAGCCGGAGGAAAAGGAACAAGGTTATGGCCTCTTTCCCGAAAATACAAACCAAAGCAGTTTCAAAAACTCTTTGGCAAGAGAACTATGCTGCAGGAAACAGTAAAGAGAATCCTGCCCTTCACTCCGTTAAAAGATATCTATATCGCCACCAACCAGCAGTATGTAAAAGAAGTAAGAAAAGAGCTTCCTAAACTACCTAAAGAGAATATTATCTCTGAACCATCTCACCAAGAGAGAGTAGCCGCTTTCCTGTTATTTTTCTGCTACTTAAAAGAAAAAGAATTAAGAGAACCAGTCTTTATCTTTCCTTCTGATCATTTAATAAAAGACGAGGAAAAGTTCCACCAAGCATTATTAACCGCCCAGAACTTTGTAAAAAAGAATCCAGATTATCTTTTACTTCTAGGAGAAAAGTCAGTCTTTCCAGATACTGGCTTGGGGTATATAGAAAAAGGGAGGGCTTTAAGAGATGGAATTTATAAAGTCAACTTCTTCAAAGAAAAACCAAACCTTAAAAAAGCTAAAGAATTTCTAAAATCAGAGAATTATCTCTGGAATGTAGGCATCTTTATCTTTATTCCCAAATTGATTGAAAATCTGGTAAAGGAGTTTGTTCCAGACAACTACCGAAGATATCGGAAGATAAGAAGATCTTTTAATAAAGAGAACTTCAAAGAAGTATTAGAGAAGGAATACCTAGAGATGGATAACGTCTCTTTTGATTATAGTATTGTTGAGAATTACAAAAAGAACGCTGTCTTACCTGTTTCTATGGGCTGGTCGGATATTGGTAGCTGGACGGTCTTAAAGAATCACCTATCCTCTCCCAACAAAAGCTATATTAAAGGAAACCATATCGGACTTAACTCAAAAAATATCTTGGTCTATGGAACAACAGATAAATTAATAACAACTTTAGGAGTAAAGGATCTAATAATCGCTGTAACTGATGATATCATTCTTATCTGCCATAAGAATGATACTCAAAAGATTAAAGAATTAAGAAAAAAGATTGAAAAGGAAGGAAAATTTAATTATTTATAAACTATGAGCTTTTTCTTTTTCGGATTCCTAGGAGGGGTTATAAGGGGAATAGTTGGATTGATAAAATACACCAAGGCATACAAAGATGTAGAGATAAGACCTTGGTACTTCTCTGGCACAGTAGTTCTCTCTGGACTAATCGGTATGATCTCTGCTTGGGTTGTTCAAGATCTCGGTATTTCATTTATGGGACTAGAAACTCTTCCCTTGAGCGTCGCTCTTATTGTCGGATACGCAGGAGGCGACTTTCTTGAGAATATTTTTAAGATAATCATCAAAAAACCAGATCTTTTTCAGTTTCTAAAAGAGAGGATGGAGAGGAGGAATTGATTATTATAGCTTAGTTTCCAGAATTTAACGCAACACTGCTTCATATCTGGAAAATCTATTCCTTTTGGAAAGTAATCTATGCTTAGCTGTTTTTTGTCTTTGATCCTAGGTTATTAATAATTTCATCTGTCGAGGTAATTTCTTCACTTCCTTAAC
>CAZIZF010000014.1:0-10503 GCA_964543755.1 uncultured Candidatus Saccharibacteria bacterium | reverse complement strand
AATTTTTAATAAAATGAGTTCGAGTTTAGTTGTATATCTGTACGAGAATCTGACTTTTTACCTACTTAATCAAGAGAAAAAAATCTTAAAAAGATTTGCAAAGCTTTAACAATTCAAGAGAACAGAGTAACAGAGAAAATACGTCAATAGTGTAGATGGTATAATAAAGAGCGGTGCACTCTTTTTTGTTTTGTTTTCTCTATTTCTCCACCGGTTTCAATATCATCCTATGTTCTTTGGGTTCTAGGGAGATAATTTGGAAGTCATACTCCTTACCAACTACAAGATTCTCGGTCATCTTATCTACGGTTTTAAATTCAGATACATGGCAGAGACCTTGTATCTTGTCGCTGTCATCATCGCTCTCAGTGACAAGTTGGATGAAAGCTCCGAAGGGATTTATCTTGACGACCCTTCCCTTTACAACGTCCCCTTCCTTGTATTTCTCTTTCATTCCTTCCCAAGGGTTGCTCTTGAGCATTTTGAGCGATAGGAAGACGCGAGCATTATTAATTTCAACGATTTTAGCCTTGATAATATCCCCTTCCTGGACTATTTCTGAAGGGTTCTTAATTATTTGCCAGGCCATTTCGGATATATGAATTAGTCCTTCAATATCTTCTCCAAAAGAGACAAAGGCTCCGAAATCGGCAATTCCAGTTATCTTGCCTTCAACGATGTCACCAACTTTATAGTTTTTAAGAAGCTCTTTGGCCCTATCCATCTCTTTAATCTTTTCAGAAACGATTAACTTCTCTTCGTCTTGATTAAAATCCAGTACTCTAACATCCATCTCGGTTCCGATGAACTTTTGAAGCTCTCTCAATATCTTAGTAGAGTCCCCTCCATCAACTTTAGGATAGTTTTGGGACGAGAGTTGAGAAACGGGGAGGAATGCTTGAAGGTTCATTATTTTAGCCAGAAGCCCACCCTTGTTGGCACCCAGTATCTTAATCCTTATTATCTCTTCGTTTTCTTTTTTTTCTTTTATAGTATCCCATGCGAATTTTTGTCCAGCTTTGTTTGTTGAAAGTTCGACGTAACCATCTTCATTCTCGAGGGAGATAATTTTAGCAAGAACCTTTTCTCCTTCTTTACAATTTCGGAGCATGTCTTTTGCAATTTGGTATTCTTTACCGAATATTATTCCGGTTCCAAACATTCCCAAGTCCAGATAGACTGCGGATCTTCCCTTACCGATTATCTTGCCTTCAACAATCTCTCCCTCCTTGAGTGTCGGGAGTGTATTTATTCTCTGCATTAAATCTTTCATAATAAACGGATGTTATAATAAAAGTTGAATTTTTGCAAGGGGTATGATAGTATTATTTTGTATAATTATTTTCAATTATGAACATTGTTTGGTATGGGCAGTCATTCTTCCGGATTAGTACCCAAAAGGACAAAAATTCAAACATTGAAGTGGCGGTGGAGCCATTCGACAAGGAAGGAGATTATAAAGCCCCCAAAGTGAAGGTGGATATAGTGATAGAGAGGGAAGGGAAAAGTAGATCTCTTAATATTGAAGGAAATCCTTTTATAATATCTAACGCTGGGGAGTATGAGATAGGAGGTGTCTTTGTTCAGAGGTTGACTCATTCCCCAGGAAAGTCTTTTTCTTTAATAGAGTCCGAGGGGATTAAGATTTGTCACTTGGGAGGTAATTTCAATCAAAAAGATCTAGACTCGGAATTTATGGAGGTGACGAGCAAGACGGATATATTAATGATATCTATTGGTAATAATCCCAAGGAGGCCGCTAAGATGGTCTCGCAGATTGAACCGAAGATTGTTATTCCGATGAATTTTAAGAAAGACGATGTGAAAGAATTCCTTAAAGTGATGGGAATTGATTCAAAAGAGGATGTTTTAAGATTAAGCATCAAGAAGAAGGATCTTCTGGTAAGAAATGGCACTGAGGTAGTTATCTTAAGTTCTAATAAAAAATGAAGAAATCTAATAAAAACAAGAATCCTATTGCTGATAGCCAAATAGGGTATGTTAAGGCAAAGGAGATAACCGAAGAGATGCAGGAGAGTTACATCGATTATGCGATGTCTGTTATCGTTGCCCGAGCGCTTCCGGATGTAAGAGATGGTCTGAAGCCGGTGCATAGGAGGATACTATATGCGATGCATGAGGATGGGCTTAAGCATAACGCCAAGTTTCGAAAATCGGCTAATGTTATCGGTTCGGTGCTTGGAAGATATCATCCTCACGGAGATATGTCCGTCTATGACGCGATGGTTCGAATGGCTCAGGATTTCTCTTTCCGCTATCCTCTAGTGGACGGACAAGGCAACTTCGGTTCTATTGACGGTGATTCAGCAGCAGCATACAGGTATACTGAGGCACGACTCTCTCGTATTGGAGAGGAGATGTTGAGGAACATAGAGAAGGGTACAGTTGACTTTACTGATAATTATGACGGAACCCAACGCGAACCAACAGTTTTACCGACTCCATTTCCACAATTGCTTCTTAATGGTACATTAGGTATTGCAGTTGGTATGGCGACATCAATCCCTCCGCATAACTTCTCAGAGGTTGTTGATGCGGCGGTGCATATAATAAAGAATCCGGAGGCGACGACAGAGGATCTCTTTGAATTTATTAAAGGCCCTGATTTTCCAACCGGGGGACAGATATATAATCAGAAAGAGATAATCACTGCCTACTCTCAAGGAAGAGGACCTATCGTTATTAGAGGTAAAGTTGATGTAGTTGAGGAAGGGAAGGTTAAACAGATAGTCGTTACAGAGATACCTTATCAGGTTAATAAGTCAACGATGATTGAGCAGTTTGCCAAGCTGGTCACTGACAAGAAGATTGATGGAATTAGAGATATTAGAGACGAGTCGGATCGTGAAGGGTTAAGAATAACCCTGGATCTTAAGCAAGATGCCCATCCTAAGAAGATAATAAATCGACTTTATAAATTCACAAATCTTCAGAAGACATTTCATTTAAATATGATTGCTTTAGTTGATGGGATACAACCGAGGACTCTAAGTCTTTCAGAAGTGCTTTCTTACTATATCGACCATAGAAAGAAGGTCATTTACCGAAGGACTAAATTTGACCTTGATAAAGCCAAAGAGAGAGCCCATATTCTTGAAGGATTGATGACGGCTTTACTTAATATTAATAAGTGTATAAAGATAATAAAGGAATCAAAGAGTAAGGATGACGCTAAGAACAACTTGATAAAGACCTTTAAGTTGACCGAGATCCAGGCCAGTGCAATATTAGAGATAAAGCTTCATCAGTTAGCCAAGATGGAGAGAGACAGAATTGAGGAGGAACTGAAGAAGAAACTCAAGGAAATAAAGGAACTTACAGCGATACTAAAGAGCCCAAAGAAGATAGAGGATATTATTGAAACTGAATTGATTGAAGCCAAAGAGCTTTTTGGAGATGATAGAAGGACTAAGGTTTACGTTCAGAAACTAGATGAAATCGCTGAGGAGGATCTAATTCCCTTTGAAAGTACGATAATAACGATTACCAGTGGAGGATACATTAAGAGGATAAATCCTCAGACCTACAAGATACAGAAGAGGGGTGGTAAGGGTATTTTGGGTATGAAGACGGCCCGAGAGGATGTCGTTGAGCACTTCATTGAAGCCAAGACCCATGATTCACTCCTTTTCTTTACTGATTCTGGCAAGGTCTTCCGAATTCCTGCCTACGAAATACCTGAGGCGACACGTGTAGCCCGAGGAAGGGGTATCTCCAACTTTTTAGAGATAACCTCCCAAGAGAAGGTTCTTTCGGTAATACCTTTAAGTAAGGAGGATATTGACAATGGGATAAAATATCTGATTATGGGTACTGAGCAGGGAGTTGTTAAGAAGACCTCTTTGACAGAGTTCAAGAATATCCGACGATCAGGATTAATCGCTATCAATCTCAAAAAGGGCGACCTACTAAAAAATGTTTGCAAGACGACTGGTGATAACGATATAGTCATGGTCACTAGCAAGGGCCAATCGATAAGGTTTAGAGAGAAAGATGTGAGAGAGATGGGTAGGACTGCTTCAGGCAACAGAGGTATAAAGATTAAAAAAGACGACAAGGTGGTTGGTATGGATGTGATTAAGAACGATAAGAACTATGAGGAGTTTCTTTTAGTTATCACCGAGAATGGCTTTGGTAAGCAAACCGCGCTTAAAGAATACAGGGTTCAGCAGAGAGGAGGTTCGGGTATAAAGGCGCTTAATGTTACCAGTAAGACGGGCAACCTAGCGGTCTTTAATGTCTTACTTGGGGATGAAGAGGATTTGATTGTCATATCCAGAAAGGGCCATGTAATAAAGAGTAATATCAACCTTGTTCCTAAACTCTCCAGGACCACTCAAGGAGTAAGGCTGATGCGATTGGCTCCTCATGATAAAGTATCCTCAGCTATATGTACATAAAGGGCTTGACAAGATAATGGAAAAAGGGAAGAATAAATCAGGAATGATAAGGATTGCCATTATATCAATGGTCGTGGTGCTTATGTTTTTTTCCGTGTCGGTAGCTTTTGCTCAACTAATAAATCCGATTGAACACGATAAGTTTGAGGACTTTCTTGCAGGGATTATCAACTTTCTTTTTGGTTTTGGTTTAGCCATAGCTCCATTGTTTTTTATCATAGCGGCATTCTATTTCCTAACGGCGGGAGGAGACCCGAAACAAATAGAGACAGGGAAGAGGATTATAATTTATACACTGATTGGATTAGTAGTGATATTTATGGCGGGAGGATTAGTAGCACTCGTTCGAGAGACATTTTTATAAGTATTTCCAGAAAATTGATAGTTAATTAGCAAAAGGTCGAAGAGAAGTATAATAAACAAAAAATATGAAAAAAATAACTTTATTAGCATTTGCGATTTTTTTAGTTTTCACACCGCTTTTTCTTGTTGCGACGCCGGTAGTAGCTGACTTTGGCGAAACTCCGCCACCAGGTATGGACATTCCTGAGGCAATAGACAGGCTGATTGCTTTATTTTTTGGTTTTTTTATAACAGTGGCTGCTGTTGCCTTTATCTATGGAGCTTATGTTTTTCTTATTAGTGGGCAGAGTCCCGAAGGTCAAGCCAAAGGAAAGACTATAATCACTTATGCTATTGTTGCAGTATTAGTGGCTGTTTTGGCTCAGGCACTAGTGAGGTTTATTAGAGATACATTTGAAGGAGCAAATGAGGCTCTATTAGCAGTCGCATTACAAGTTCTACCAATGACTCAGGGAATATCGGTTTTTGTGACAGGAATATTCGGGGTTTAACGAACGAGAGAAAGATTATAGCCCCCTCCTTATTAAAAGAGGGGGGCTTTTCTTTTTAACTTTAATAGGGTAATATCCGATTCTAAGGGCAGGTGGCGGAATTGGCAGACGCGATAGGTTTAGGACCTATTATCCGTACGGATTTGTGGGTTCGAGTCCCACCCTGCCCACCAATTCAAACTTTACTAAGTTGCGAAATGTGGAATATGCTGAAATAAATTCGCGCTAATTTAATTGAATTTTTATGAAATGTATAAAATATTCTCACTTTTTAGGCACTACAAATATGTAGTTCAAACAGGTTTCTTTCAATTTTTTGCTGTGGGACATTTTCAGATTTGAACTAAATCCCTTCAGTAGATCAATAACCAGCAACACCTTTGCAATTGTTGGTTTTTCTAAAACTATTCTATTATGCCATTAAAAAGCTATTTTTTGGCTTAGGATTTACCAATTTTATCAAGCAAATATCTTTATCCTTGCTCTCCCTTAACTTTTATCGGCTTATTTGGTTCTCTTATAATCCTAGGGATTCTTATCGTGAGTATTCCGTCCTTCATTGAGGCATTAATCCTTGAGGGATCTATCTCATCGGGTATTATTATTCTTCTTGAGAATCCTCCCCAATAACATTCCTGAATAAAATGATTAGCCCCTTCTTCTTGGTCGGGTTTTTTTCTTTTACCCTTGATACTCAAGACATCGTTATTTACCGAGATATCTAATTCTTCTGCCTTTACTCCGGCCACTGCAGAACAGACGACGATCTCTTTATCGGTCTGATAAACATCTACCGCCAACTCTCCCTCGGGAGAGGACCATTTCTTATCTTCAATATTTTTTGTTTTCCATTTATCTTTTTTCATTATTTTTGATTTCAAATTTGCAAATGCTATCCATTTTTCTGGTTTTATGAAAAAGGAAAAGCACGATAATGAAAAGTGATAATAATAGTATTGGGGCGACTACAAACCACAATCCATTATTTTCTGAGGTTATTATAGAGAAATTATAGAATCCATGCAATAGGATGGCAATTATTAGTCCTACCCAGACCAATTTTTTTCGGTATTTAGGATTCATTATGGAGAGAGCCAGGAAGTATCCAATAACTCCTGTTGCGAGGGCATGCAAAAAGGTTCCACTGACAAAACGGATTATACTTCCAGTAATCAGGTCTTGGATAAAGAATTGAGGAGTTATCCCAAATAGAGCTTCTCGGCCAGGGAAGAGAAAGATGATGTTCTCCATAGCGGCGAAACCGAGAGCGGCTGTTATGGCATAAATCATAAGGTCGGGCGGCTCATCAACTGCCGAGTCCTCAAGGATGGAGTGCTTTATGACCAGATATTTTGCTATCTCTTCAACTATTGCGGCCACAAAGACAATACCAATAAATGAGATTAAATATATTGGGAATCCAATCTCCCTCATAACTGAGGCTATAGCTAATCCTAGTATTATAACGGGAAAGGTTGACAACATGCCGATGAAGAAGAC
The DNA here is from genome assembly GCA_964543755.1 of uncultured Candidatus Saccharibacteria bacterium. Classification (GTDB taxonomy): domain Bacteria; phylum Patescibacteriota; class Minisyncoccia; order Minisyncoccales; family CSSED10-335; genus CAZIZF01. Next base: position 3,728 of record CAZIZF010000014.1, on the reverse strand, counting down.
CTTCAGGATAGCTCCTTTTGGCTCCGGCTGCCGGTCTTCTCTTAAAAAGAAAGCGAGCCAGAGGATGCTGGGAATTAAGGAGAGGGCGATGAAGTATATCAAAGACATCTTTTATTTTAATTCAGGCCATTTATCAATCATTAACAGCTTGGCTTTCTTTCTTAATGGTAATTCCGCATAGATCTTTTCAGTTATAAACGGAATAAAAGGATGAAGTAGTTTTACTATCCCTCCCATCGTCTCTATTAAAACATATTGCCTCGCCCTTCTTGTTTTATTATTTTGAAGAACTGGCTTTGATTTTTCAATTACCTTATCGGCGAAGGTATGCCAGCAGTAGTGGTAGGACTCCTCGGCGGCATGTGAAAAGCGGAATGATTCCATATCTCTGGTGACTTTCTTGGCGACCTTACTGAATTCGTCCATTATCTTCTTATCATCTTTTGTCAAGATTATTCTTTTTTTTGGATCGTAATCTTCAGTATTAAGAGCAAGAAACCGGAAGATATTCCATATCTTGTTTATAAAGTTTCTATACCCTCGAATCTTTTCTTCTGAGATTACAAGGTCTCTTCCCGGCATATTGCCGATGACTATTGTCAGCCGCAGAGCATCAGTTCCATAGATTTCGGCTACTGTTAGGGGATCAATTACATTGCCTTTTGACTTGGACATCTTTTGACGATCCTTATCCCTGACCATTCCATGTAGATAGACGGTTTTAAATGGAACTTCGCCGGTAACATAAATTCCTAGCATTATCATTCGTGCGACCCAGAAAAAGATGATGTCGTAGCCAGTCTCCATAACCGATGTTGGGTAGAAGGTCTTAAAATCCCTGCTGTTAGGATGTTTTAAGGCGGCGAAAGGCCATTGGCCCGAAGAGAACCAGGTATCAAAGACATCGGAATCCCTTTCAAGATTTTTTCCGTTACAGTCAGGACAGCGGGTCGGTTTTTTTCCATCAGTTACAATCCATTTTTCTTTTTTACAATCAAGACATCTCCATGCCGGTATCGATATTCCCCACCAATTTTGACGGGAGATATTCCAGTCCTTGATATTTCTCAGCCAGTGGAAATATACCTTTTCAGAGCTTTTAGGTATGAAGTTAATTTGTTTGTTCTTAACTGCTTTGATTGCTGGCTTAGCTAACGGTTTGGTTTTGAGAAACCACTGTTTCTTTATAAGTGGTTCAATAGTCTTTTTACATTTATAGCAGACGGAGACTGAATGAGTATAATCTTCATCAATCTTATCAATTAGTCCAGCTTTTTTCATATCTTCAACTACTTTTACTCTGGCTGCGTCAACATTCATTCCTTCATAAGGTCCGGTTTCCTTAGTCATTTTTCCAGTCTCATCTATCACTTTAATCGGACTGGGCATCTCCTTCTTGTGTCTTTGCCAGATATCAAAGTCATTAAAGTCGTGGGCTGGAGTTACCTTGACGGCACCAGTCCCAAATTTAGGATCAACTGAATCGTCTCCGATGACACGGATATCCTTCTTTCCCAGAAGTGTTTTTACTATTAAACTCTTTCCTATATATTTCTTATACCTCTTATCGTCAGGATGAACGGCAATAGCTGTGTCACCGAACTTGGTCTCTGGTCTTACCGTAGCCACCTTGATAGGTCCGTATTTTATGTAATAGAGAGGAGACTTCTTTTCAACTCGCTCCACCTCAAGGTCAGAAAAAGCGGTTCTGTGTTTGGTGCAGAAGTTGACCAGCCGTTCGCCTCTGTATATCAGGCCATCATCAACCATTCTTTTAAATGTTTTATAAGTTGTTTTGATGATGTGTTTATCGAGAGTAAAGGTATCTCTTGACCAGTCGGCTGATGCTCCGAGTTGTTTCATCTGATTCTTAACTATTTTTCTGTTTTCTTGAGTGTAAGCGAATACTTCTTTATAGAACTCTTCTCGGGTCATATCAAAACGGGATCTTCCCTCTTTAGCGAGCTTTTTTTCATAAACTACCTGGGTTTCAAATCCAGCGTGGTCACTACCAGGAAGCCAGAGGGTCTTTTTTCCTTTCATTCGATTGAATCGGATCATAATATCTTCTAGGGTCATAACAATAGCGTGTCCCATATGTAGGGGATCATTGGCGTTGGGAGGCGGCATCATTATAGTGAAGGGTTCTCTTCTTTTTCCTGGAAGATTATCAGGACTAAAGAATCCACTCTTTTCCCAAAGGGAATAAATTGTCTTTTCTACTTTTTTTGGGTCGTAGTTTTTTTCCATTTTTATACTCTTAAATTAGGACTCGCTTCTATCATATCATATTTAACAGCTTTTTTTCTATTATAATAGCCAGCTACCGATATCATTAGGGCGTTGTCGGTTCGTCCTTCCTTGACGGGGAAGAAGACCTTCATCTCTGCTTTTTCAACTAACTGTCGTCTTAGTTCTTTATTTGATATTACTCCTCCGCCGGTGATGATACTTTTGACCTTATATTCTTTGGCCGCTGATAGGGTTTTAGATATTAAAACATCAATAATTGCCTGTTGAATCTCTTTTGATTCAGCTTGGATATGCTCATCGTCTTTAATTCTCTCGGGATTCTTCTTGTGCCTATAAAGTATGGCGGTTTTGAGTCCTGAAAAGCTGAAATTATGGTTTTTTTGATTTAACATTGGACGGGGCAATGGTTCAACTGATCTGGTCGCTTTTTCGGCTTTGGCGGATATAGCTGGTCCGCCGGGATAGCCAAGGCCGAGGATTCGGGCCGCTTTATCAAAACACTCTCCAGCGGCGTCGTCACGGGTCTCTCCTACAATCTCATAACTCCCTATATCTTTCATCAGAATCAATTGAGTATGTCCTCCTGAAACGACCAATCCCATTGCTGGGAAGTCAGATTCCTTAGATTTCAATCTTAATAATCCGTCTTTGAATGAAAAAAGAGATATGAGCAGATGAGCTTCTATATGATTCACAGGTACAATTGGTATTTTCCATTGACAGGATAATGCCTTGGCGAAATTCACCCCAGTCCAGAGCGATGGATCAAGCCCAGGGCCAACGGTTAAGGCAATTAAGTCAATATCTGGCTTCTTGTATTTTTCAAGAAGAGATATGACTGTCGGCAACATAATCTCCTCTCTTTTTAATATCTCTTTAATCTCATCCTTCACTTTATTGTTTTCCTTTTTGATCAAGATCTTCTCAAGAAGGAAAGGGAGTTTTTTTTGATGTTCTCTTCTCGCTAAAGATGGGTGGATTCCACCCCACTTATGATGTATTTCGGTCTGTGACAAAACCATATTAAAAAGAACATGGAAATTATTATTTTCGGTCTCTACTAACGCTATAGCGGTGTCGTCGCATGATGTCTCTATGGCTAATATCTTCATATTAGCATAATATCTTTTTTCTTGCCTTTTTTCAATTTTCAAGCTATAATCTCGTCGTATTAGGCCCTGTCGTCTAACGGTTAGGACGCCAGGTTTTCAACCTGGTAATCGGGGTTCGATTCCCCGTGGGGTCACCAAAACCTGGCTTTTTGATTTTTTTTGCGCGCCCCTTTTTTTAAATGAAAGAAAATTTTTGCGGATTTTGTCCTCAACTATCGTTGAGGCAGAGCCGCTCCCACTCTCACCGCGCCTTCAGCGCTAAAGGTAGTAGCTGTACAACTCTTTTCAAAAAATAAAATTTTTGTTAGAATATAAACATAAAGGTCGATTTATAAAAATAATTAAACTAACAATAAAATTATG
>CAZIZF010000013.1:9029-13666 GCA_964543755.1 uncultured Candidatus Saccharibacteria bacterium | reverse complement strand
AATATCTTGCCAGAAGAACCTGAGGCATATTTATGAAAGAAATCTCTCACTGTTAAATCCATCTCGTCGCAAAGGATTACTTGACAAGAAACAGCTACAAAGAGATCATTAACGTTAGTCACAGATCCTTCTTCAAGATTCAAGTCCCTAGCATTAGTCCGAATATGCTACTCTTTTCAACACCATTTTGACCTATTATAGTAGTTTTATTAAAACATCTTATCAAAAAATCAACCTCTGTTTGAAAAAATATTATCTCTTCGTATCCGAAGGATACATTATTAAATCTCAAAATCACTTCATTTTTTTATAATAATTTAGAGCATATAATATATTAAAGAAAAAATTTTTTGTTTAACAATGATAATTTTTATACTTTTAAAAATCTCCACCAATTGATCTTAGTCCGTCATTATAGTAAAATATCTTAATGCTCAAGTTATACAATACTTTAACCAGAAAAAAAGAAATTTTTAAGCCGATTAAACCTGGAAAGGTCGGTCTTTACGCCTGTGGGCCAACTGTCTATTCGTATGCCCACATAGGGAATCTAAGAACTTACATATTCGAAGACATCTTACGCAGAACACTTGAGTATAACGGATACGAGGTTAAGCATATAATAAATATAACGGATGTGGGTCATCTTACATCTGATGCTGATACTGGAGAGGATAAGATGGAAAAAAGTGCCCAAAAAGAAAACAAAAGCATCTGGGAGATTGCTAAAGAATATACTGATGCTTTTAAAAGAGATATTAAAAAACTAAACATCAAGGATCCTTCTGTCTGGACTAAAGCAACCGACTATATAGACGAACAACTTGAGTTAATTAAAGAGTTAGAAAAGAAAGGATTTGCCTATCTAATCTCTGATGGCGTCTATTTTGACACATCTAAGATGGATGACTATGGTAAGCTTTGGGGAAGTAAAGATATCCAACTAATAGCAGGAGCTAGTATTGAGGTAGTAGAAGGAAAGAAAAACCCATCCGACTTCGCTCTCTGGAAACTAACTCCGCCCGGTGTAAAGAGGCAGATGGAATGGGATTCCCCATGGGGAAAAGGATTCCCTGGATGGCACACCGAATGCGTCGCCATGGCTAAAGCCGAACTAGGTATCCCTTTTGATATCCACTGCGGAGGGATTGACCATATACAGATTCACCACACCAACGAAATAGCTCAATCCGAGATCGCATATGGAAAGATCCCATCCCGATTCTGGATGCATGGAGAATTCCTCGATCTCAAAAGTGAAAAGATGTCCAAGTCAAAAGGGAATGTGATAAGAATTAAAACCCTAGAAGAAAGAGGGATTAATCCCCTCGCCTATAGATACCTCTGTCTTGGAGCTCATTATAGGACGAAGATAACATTCTCATGGAAGGCGTTGGAAGCGGCTCAAAATGGGATAAACCATCTCACCAGCAGTATCGCATCTTTAGAAAAAGATAAAAATGAAATAGTTAATATCAAAAAAGAAAAAGATAAATTTCTGGAGATAATAAACGACGATCTCAACACACCAAAAGCCCTTGCCTTTTTACAAGACATCATTAAAGATAAGGAACTGAGCGACTCTCAGAAATATGCACTCGCTATGGAATTTGACCAGATATTCGGATTGAATCTTTATAAAAAGAAAAAAAAGAAACATCTCACTGCCACAAAGATATCATATTATATAATATCAGAAGAAGATGAATTGCCGGAAAAAGAAAAGATTGATGATTTAATAATAAAGCAAGTAAGATACAAAAAAGAAAAGAATTGGAAAAAGGCCGACGAAGCCAGAAAAAAAATAGAAGAGATCGGTTATAATGTAAAAGATACAGAAAAAGGACTCGTAATTGAAAAAATAAATGGATACTAATAAATATCTTCAACATAAAGTTCCTCCTCAGAACCTGGAAGCAGAGATATCGCTTCTCGGTTCCTTAATGATAGACAAGGATGCCATAATCAAGGTAAGCGACTTTCTTTTACCCAGGGACTTCTATAAACAAGGGCACCGGGAGATATATGAAGCGATGTTAGGACTCTTTAATAAAGGAGAGCCGATTGACCTCCTCTCAGTATCGGTATCACTTAAAGAGAAGGGTGTCTTTGACAAGATTGGTGGCAGCGCCTACTTAACCGAGATGATAAACTCTGTACCCACCGCCAGTCATGTACTCAATTATGCTAAGATAGTCCAAAAGAAGAGGATATTAAGAGATCTGATTGAATCAAGTCGAGAGATAGAATCAATGGCATACAAAGAGGTTGGTGAAGTTGAAAGCCTCCTTGACTATGCTGAGAAAAAGATATTTGGTATCGCAGAGCATTCCATGAGATTAAGATTCTCTTCTATAAAGGATAGCTTGGAAGAAGCCTTTGAAAGGATAGATAAGTTATCAAAATATAAAAGTTCAATCAGAGGGGTTTCTACCGGTTTTGATCAACTGGACAACCTCCTCTCTGGATTTCAAAACGGCGATCTCGTCATACTAGCGGCAAGGCCGTCATTAGGAAAGTCATCACTCGCTTTTAATATCGCCCTTAACGCCTCTATGAATCATAAAGTTCCAGTTGGAATATTTAGCCTTGAGATGTCAAAAGATCAAATCATCGACAGATTTATATCCTCACTAGCTGGAATCGACCTCTGGAAGCTCAGGACCGGTCGTCTATCTTCTGAAGGCGAGGATAATGACTTCCAAAGAATACAAAGAGCTATGGGTGGTCTTGCCGAAACCCAAATATATGTTGATGACTCCGCGATGACAGATGTCCTCCAAATGAGAGCAATGACGAGAAGACTTCAGGCCGATAAAGGTCTCGGGCTAATTATTGTTGATTACCTCCAATTAATTGATTCAAGTAGAATATCAACCTATGACAACATGGTTCAACAGATGAGTGTAATATCAAGGTCACTTAAAGGACTTGCAAAAGAACTGAATGTCCCTGTCCTCGCCCTCTCACAGCTTTCCAGAGCCGTGGAACAGCGAACTCCACAGATACCAAGACTCTCTGACCTTCGTGAGAGTGGTTCAATTGAACAAGATGCTGATGTCGTTATGTTTATATATCGCGAGGATAAATACCGCACAGAAAGTGAGAGAAGAAACATTGCTGACATAATAATTGCTAAACACAGAAACGGTCCCGTCGGAAAAGTCGAACTCTATTTTGACGAACAAACTGCAACCTTCAGAAATCTCGAGAAAAATTATGAAGAAATCTCTGATCTCTAAAAATGTATCCAAAATCAATCCAAAAACTAATTGAATGTTTCCTAAAACTCCCCTCTGTCGGATCACGAACTGCGACCCGTTTTGCTTTTTATGTAACTAAAGCGCCAAGAGATGAGATAATGGAATTAGTTAAAGCAATAGCCGAAACTAGAAGAAATACTAAGCTCTGCTCTCTCTGTTTTAATCCTTTTGAAAGTTTTTCTAAAGAAACTCGTTGTGAAATATGTTCCGATCCAAGAAGGGATAAAGGACTCCTTTGTATTGTCGAAAAAGAAAGTGATCTTATGGCGATTGAACAAGCTAAGATATACAAAGGTCTTTTTTTTATCCTAGGAGGTACTCTCTCTCCATTAAGAAAGGAGAGTATAGGAAAGATAAGAGTTAAAGAGTTGATAAAAAGGATAAAGAATCCCGATGAAAAATTCAACGAAATTATAATCGCAACTAACTTCACCTCAGAAGGGGAAGCAACGGCTCTCTATCTTGAAAGAATTCTTAAGAATTCTAGGATAAAAATTACTCGGTTAGCTAGAGGACTTCCCAAAGGAAGCGAATTAGAATATATTGACGAAGAGACAATATCCTCGGCTCTGAAGGGAAGGAAATAAGGGGGGTATAAGATGAATCTATCTATTTGTGGCATTTTTAGATCATCAAATAATATGTGATCTTCATTTTCTTTAACTCTTTCTCTTACATTACACCCATATTCTGTAATTTATTCAACTTATCAGGACTATTGGTCATCAAATTAACACTCATAATTTTTAAATCAGATAAAATTTCCTTTGCCTCAATAATATCGCAAACCTCGGACTGAAGTTGATAAGCTAAAATTTTATTAATAATATTGATACCCCTACCTTCTTGAGAAAGATAAATTAATAAACTAAATCTCCTCTTGCTTATATACCCCAAAGATTCTTTTAATTGTTTTCCGCAGTGACATTTACGAGAATAAAATATATCACCTGTAATGCAAGATGAATGAATGTGTAATAGAACATTTCTCTATCCAATAAGACCTCCTTTTTTCCAATACAAGATGATGGTTATAATCAATCCTATTCTGGTAAGCTATTAAATCAAATTCACAACCTTCATCAATTCTTAAGCTTCTTTAATTCTTCAAGAAAAACCATCAAGAATAATACCTTTCACATCCTTATTCTCTTCTAATATACTCCCAATTTCTTGGCTTAAAATATTAACAATAAATCCTTCCGAGAATGGCTTTCCCTCTTTGATTAACTTTTTTACAATCTGATAATTATTCCTATAGGGACTTAAATTATTTATTATATCCCCCGAGAGATATAATAAAACCCAAGCTTTTCTTGCTTGGGTAGACTTTCCAGGTCCTGACGGACCGAACAATAAATAAAGTGGTTTTTT
>CAZIZF010000013.1:0-8929 GCA_964543755.1 uncultured Candidatus Saccharibacteria bacterium | reverse complement strand
TGAGATAAAACCTTGGCTTTTACCTTGGCTCCTTCAACCAAAGGTGTACCAACTTTTACATCCTCATCCTTAGCAACTAAAAGTACGTCATCAAAAAAAATCTCTTTTCCTTCATCCGTTTTGATCTTTTCAATCTTTAACTTCTCTCCAGGCCTAACGATGTATTGCTTTCCTCCTGTTTTAATTATAGCTAACATAATTTTTTGATATCTTTAATACTCCTGATAGTAGCTTAAAAAGACAAAATAGTCAATTTTACCTCTCATTCTCATCAAGAACCGGAGTTGTTATCTCTTCCAGCTTTGTCTCTCCGTCTATTCCAGTAACACGATAGATATCCTTGTCAATCTTCCGAAATTCCTTAGTCGCCTTGTTATAATGATTCACCGCCGTATTCATTGATTTTCCCAGCGAATTCATAGACTTCTCATAGGAAGAGAGATGTCTTTGAAGATCTTCAACTTTTTTCTTGATCAGTTTGGCCGACTCTTCTATCTTCATCGCCTTCAGTCCCTGAAGCACTGTCTGGAGATAAGCCAAGAATGATGTTGGAGAGACGATTATCACCTTCTGTTTGCCAGCAGCTCGCTGGACAAGATTTTCCGTCTCCTCAGTTACAGTACCGATCTTGTTAATCAATAGATCATAATAGATCGCTTCATGAGGGATAAACATAAAAGCAAAATCAGTTGTCCCTTCCTCTGGCTGTATATACTTAGCGGTCTCGTTTATCCTCTCCTTTAAATCACCAATAAAGAGTTTTTCAAGACGAGTTCTTTCTATCGGATCACTCGTCTCGACAATCCGGTTATAATTCTCCAGCGAGAATTTGGAATCCACCGGAATTATCTGGTCTCTGATGAATATCGCGGCATCAACAATCATCCCGTTGGAGAAGGAGTATTGCATCTGGTACGAACCAGGAGGCATAACATTACGCAACAACGTCTCAAGATAGAACTCCCCGACAACGCCGCGCTGTTGCGGATTCTTCAACATATCCTGAAGATTCTTTAATTGTTCAGTAACATTGAGTACCTGTTTTTGACCTTCACCAATCCGAACCAGCTCCTCAGTTATCTCTCTAACAAGACGAACGCTTTCCCGAGATTGGTCTCGGTTACTCTCGGCTGTTTTCCAGATAATTTCACCCACTTCCTTGCGCATCGCTTCAATATCCTGCTTGAGATATTGAAAAGGTTCATTTTCTCTATAGGCTCGTAAGTCCCTTCTAATAAACCAGACAATCCCAACTCCCGTGAAGAAAATCACTAGTATTATGATTAAAACAAGTTCCATATTAATTCAAAAGTATCTGTATTATAGCAAACGAGGCGTAGATGGAGAGCAAGATTGCTCCCTCCTTGGTTGATATCCTTTTTCCACTTCTAACGAAGAAGAGAAAAAGAGCGGCACATAGTACTAAGAAAATCCTTGCCAGGAAGAAGGCTGGTTGGTCGGCGACATCAATAATAATCGGTTCTATGAGTGCAACTATCCCCAGGACCAAGGTTGATGATATTGCAACTGCTCCCATCAATCCACCTAAAATCATCCATGATTGACCTTTGCGAGCAAGCATAGCCGCGAAGTATGTCTCGGGAATTCCGACACCTGCGGCAATAACTAAAATACCTATCAACGGTATTGATATCCCCGCCATCTCAGATAGATATTTTGAAGACTCAACTATCCCATACGCGCTAAGGACGACTATTATAAGTCCTATGATAAGTAAAGCTAGATTCTTGAAAAAAAAGAGTGGTGTGCTGGTCTTTATCTTACCATCCATCCCCTCATAAACCTTGCTGAACCTCTCCTTCTTAGAGAATAACCAATAGATAAAAAGAAAAAAGAAGGCGAGGAGAATAATTCCATCAGGCCGAGAAAGAGTTCCATCAAGAATTAATATCAACGGCATAAGGGCCGCCATAACTGCAAAAGTAGATCCGTCTCTCACGGTTTTACTCTCAATCTCAATTCCATTCTTGAGTATCAGAGCGCAGATACCGACCGTAAAAGCAAAAAGAAGTATATTCTGACCCAATATATTGCTGAAAGCCAACTCTGGTACATTATTAACAGCCGAAAGAACTCCGATAAAAAACTCTGGCGCCGCCGCACCAAGCGATACCGTAAAGAAAGCAACAACAAACTCTTTCCAACCCAAATACTTGGCTACTCTAGTTAAAGAATCTATGAGCCATTTAGCCGAAAGAACAAGAAAAAAACAGGATATTAGGAATATAAATATATAGAAAAACGTTACCATATGAAGAAGTCTATTATCACATAAACGAATCCTAATCCAAGAGCGAAGATAACTGGATAGATAACGAGTCTCACCCTGGGCGGTGATATCTTTCGGTATATCAGAGATACTAGTATACCGTCAATAACCATCATTGTTCCCCCGACAAGACCTACTATCTGAACAAAATCCTTTAGTCCGATAAAATAAAGTGAGATAGGTACAAAACAAGTGATCGCCCATGAAAGATGCTTATTAAGTCCAATATCAAACCAGAGCGTCTTCTTTAGTGTCAACCCTAAAGCTATGAACGAAGTAAAGGTTGTTAAAATTGCCAACATCAAAACCAAAAACATCGCTCCGCTACTTAAGAAATTACCAAGTCCAGATAAAGCATCTGGAGAAGTTTGGGCTCCGCTCAGACCGAGAATTAAGAAGATAAAAAAGGCATAAAATAGTATAGGGATCAGTACTGCAAATGGAACGATCTTCTTCAAGAGATGTGACTTGTTCCCAAGGATCTCCTCGGCCTCGGGAATTAAATTAATCCCCCAAAGAGAAAAAAGGACTACCCCATAGGGTAATAAGAGATAGAAAGGATCTGATTCAAAAGTAAGCCCGGAGAAATTAATATCACCCCTTCCTTTAATAAAGATAGTTGCCATAGCGAGAAAAAAAAGTACTAGGCCTATCAACTGGACCTTATCAATCGCCTTTATCCCGAAGAATATCAACGTCGCCCCAGCCGTAAAGTAAGCTAGGAGATAGAATGTCTCGTTAAGTCCAAAAACCGGTGAAAGGGATGTAAAAAGGAATTTACCTCCAAGTATTAGGTAAACTAAACAGCCGCCCATTAAACTTAATGTTCCTGAAACAAGAGCTATCTTATAGCCAGTCTTTCCAAGATGATGTTTGACAAAGCCAGGAAGTCTTATAAAATTCGGTGTCTTGAGCGCAGCTTCGGCAAAAAAATAATGTACTGCTACCGCAACCGCTCCGAGGACGACAAAATATAATACCATAATCCACGGATCGGTCTTCAATGTTAAATAAGGCAGAGCAAAGAGCCCCGCCCCTATTATCGTCCCTGAGATGATTGAGAATGCATATGCGATGCGTAACATATTTTTAGCGGCCCCAAGGGGAGTCGAACCCCTGCTACCAGGATGAGAACCTGGCGTCCTAGGCCACTAGACGATGGGGCCAAAAAAATGGGGGGGGTGGATAGTTTTTTTTAGTCAAGAACTAATAATGCCCTGAAGATTAGTTCGAAGTCTTTCTTCTCTCTAATCTTCAAAAGAAGATTACGAGCAGTTTCATAATTGGGTGGTAATTGAACCTTACCATCCCGATCAAACTGATCGATAATCTGGTTTAATTGATTATCAACCAACTCATCTCTTTCGATATGTCCCAGAAAAGACATCCGAAAAAGAGAAAAAAACTTAATATATTCTGCCAAAGCAGGACTGACCTTTGCCAGTTCTACCACTTTTAGCAGATCTTCTTTTGAAATCGGTTCAAAGGTCTCAGCAACCAATGATCTCTTTGTTGTAACCGACCTCCAAGTCATTTCGCATCCTTCCTTTCTTCCACCACCCCCCGATAGTAAAAGTACTACATCTCATAATAACAAAAAATAGAATCTTTGCAAATTATATCTTAAGATTTTGAGATATTTGAACCAAATTAAGACCGAATGCTATCCCCGCTCTCACAGTTAAAAGTATCTCTATTATCTGACCCTTCTCCAACTTCCTGTTTATCCAGAAGGGAACACTGTCACCACCATAGTTCACCTTAAAATTAGTCTCCTCCCCTATATTAAGATCGCTAGCCCAAAGATTAGACCGATCATCAAAACCAACACTACTTTTCTTAAATTCATCCCCTTTGAATAATTTCGCCGTTTCATTATCCACTATAATTAAACCTCTCTCCGAAAATCTCTTAAGTAATTCCCTATCTGCCATTCTGCCGTTGAGTATCAATACAGAAACTGACGATCTCTTAATTAAGAAAGAGATATCCGATAAAGCTATTTTTCCATCAGATATATTCAAAAGAAGAACTTTATTCTTTAGAATAGAAGAAAACCCTCGCAAATGCGGACTATCCACCCAACCTTTCATAGAAATTGAAAGGAGATTGGGGATTATAGAGTTAGGTTTTGCCAAAACGACCACCAAGGGCGGCTTTTTAAAATAGAAGATTATTTTAAATATAATGTTCATTCGTTCGTCCGCTCAGGCGGTATCTGATAATAATTGATTATAAATCTTGCAAGTTCGCCAAAGATCGGAGCGGCTGAAAGATCAGCTGTCTTAGTCTTCGGATTATCTAATTTTACTAGAATAAGAAAAGCCGGATCAAACGCAGGAGCGTAACCGATAAAACTCTGAATGGTATTATTAGAATATCCTCTCTTTGGTATCCCTAAGGCAGACCAAGGAACCTGAGCCGTCCCCGTCTTACCTGCGACATAGTAACCATCAACACCAGCCCTTCTAGCCCAACCCTCTTCAACAACATTAACCATCATTCGTGTTATATCCGCACTCGTCTTTTGTGATATCACCCTCTCCCCAGTCGAGACAGCCCCCCTATCTACTACATGGGGATCAACCATTCGACCACCATTGGCAAGAACTGAAAAAGCCCTGAAGAGCTGCATTGAAGTCGTGTCAATCCCTTGGCCAAATGATGCCGTAGCAAAATTCACCTCAAAGCCCTGCTTAAAACTGGTGTTGGGTGAATTAACCTCGCCCTGCAGGTCTATTCCTGTATATTCAAATAGGCCAAACTTCTTAAGATAATCCGTGAAGACCTCATTCCCAACCGTATCTTTGGCAAAAACCGCCGCAGTATTTATTGACTTCTCAAGCGCCTCGGTCATACTGACTCTGCCCCATACTCTCTGATCGTAATTTCTAATCGTGCGACCGGCTATCTGAACAGAACCCGTATCGTTAAAAATTGTATCCGGAGTTATCTTCCCCTCCTCTAAAGCAATCGCCATAGTTATTGGCTTAAAGATAGAACCGGATTCAAAGGGAATCTGAATGGCCGGATTTTTAAATACCTTAAAATCCCTCTCAAGAAAGTGTTCGTTGGGATTAAAGTTTGGCCAATTGGCTAAAGCAAGTATCTTTCCCGTGTGGGGATCACCAACTAAAATAGTCCCCCCTTCTATACCCAAATCCTCATAAGCTCTTTCTAAAAGATTCTCGGCTATGAACTGTATATTATAATCAAGAGTGAGAGTAAGATCTTCCCCCGAATCAACTAAACCGACAGCCCTCTCTGTCAAAAAACCCTGAACATTCCTCTCTCCCTTCTGAAGAAAAAAAGATCCCTCTAATATCTCATTATAATACCCCTCAACCCCATACTGACCAGAACCCTCCCCTCCTAAGAAACCGACCAGATGAGAAGCCAAGCTATCTTGAGGATAGTACCTTATATTCTCTTTTTTAATATAAACTCCGGTAAGATTCGCCCCCTCTAGAAGCTCAACTTCCCGAGGCGCGAGACGTCTTTTTAATACCTCATAGGAGCTATTAACTCGTTCTATTTTTTTTAAAATAAACTCCTCTTCAATTTCCAATATCTCACCGAGGGTTTGTGCTAATTCAGTATTATCTATATCCTTCTTTGATATCTCTCTCGGAGAGATATATATATACTCCCAACTTCTATTAATAGCTAAAGGATAAAGGTTTCCCATCCTGTCAGTAATGAATATCTCTCCTCTATCCCCTTTCGTTTCCAGAAAGACGTTATGCTGACTTTGAGCTAATGCCTTCCAGTAATCATTATCAACTATCTGAAGTTGAGCCAGACGAAAAACCATAACCAAAGCCAACAGAAAAAAGAAGCCCAAGACAAGATTGAATTTCAAATCCTTCATTATTTCAAAGCAACTTGCTGCTCTTGAATTTCTATATAGTGAATCCTATTGACTTTTTCAAAATCAGATTCTTCTATTAGCATCTCAGCTCTAGAGAGTGAGTTAGACCGAAGGAAACTATACTCCTGGTCCCTGTTTTGGTCTAATACACTTTCTATCTCAATAGCATATCTTTGTATGGCATAAGTCTTCTTAGTCATCTCGCTAATCTGAAAGATGTATCCCCCCATCATTAAAACTAAAAGCGCAACCCCTCCTTTTATAACACCACCACCAAAAACAACCTTAAAAAGCGTTTCTGAATTGATTTTTTTATTGAATAAAAGTATCTTCATATCTTTATTGCTGCCCTTAATTTTGCCGACCTCGACCTTTGATTTTTCTTTATCTCTTCATCACTCGGTATAACTGGCCTCTTGGTTAGTATCTTCATCTCCCCCTCATCGGACATCTCTCTAAAAAACCTCTTGATTATTCTATCCTCAAGGGAATGAAAGGATATAGCCACTATCCGTCCTCTTCTCTCTAAAATCTTAAGAGCTAACGGAAGCACTCTCTCTATATTCTCAAGTTCAGTATTGACAACTATCCTTAATGCCTGAAATGTCCGGGTAGCGGGATGAATCCTCTTCGTTTTAGGAACGTTATCACTTATCACTTTCGCCAAATCCGATGCGGTATCTATCTTTTGTACCTTTCTCCGAAATACGATCGCCTCGGATATCCTCTTTGCGAATCGTTCCTCACCGAATTCCCTTAATATCAATTCTATCTCTTCCGGAGGCCAAGAATTAACTATCTCCCAAGCCGTAACACCATCGCCAGGGCAATACCTCATATCCAGCGGCTCATCTTTTTGGAAAGAAAATCCCCTTCCGCTCTCATTGATGTGCCAACTTGATATCCCAAGATCAAGAAGTATCCCTGAAACCTTACCGAATTCCTCTTTTTCAACGATCTTATCAATATCCGCATAATTACCTTCCCGAACCACAACTCTAGAACCCAAGCCCCTCTCTTTGGCCTTCATCTCTATCAACCCTATATTCCTCACATCCTTATCTATCGCCAAGATCTTTCCATTCGGTGTTGTCTTCTCAAGTATCGCAAACATATGTCCCCCTTCGCCAGCCGTGCAATCTATAAAGTTCTCATTCTCTTTCGGGTCAAGGTATTTTAATACTTCATCTTTTAAAACAGGAATGTGCATTATACCCCCAGCTCCTTTAACCTTTCCGCTATACTCTCCCCCTCCTTTTCAGTCGCTCCCTTATACTTCTCCCATCTGTCCTCGTCCCAGACCTCAACCCTGTTGAGGACTCCGACCAAAACAGTCTTTTTATTCAATAACGCATACTTCTTAAGATAATCCGGCACCAAGACCCTACCCATACTATCAATGGTTACCTCCATCGCCCCACCAAGCATAAGGCGCGCAAATCCCCTAGCATCAGATTGGGACAAAGGCAGTTTACTTATCTTCTCAGCCAATATCCCCCACTCTTTTACAGGAAAGACAAAAAGACATTGATCTAATCCCCTGGTGATAATTGCTTTTTTTCCAAGCAAACTACGAAACTTAACCGGAACGGCAAGTCGCTTCTTCTCATCTAATGAATATCTGTATTCACCTATAAACATAACTTATCCACTGATATTAAGGGTTTTCCCCACCTTTATCCACAATCTATCATTGCAAGTCCACTATACCCCACAAACTAACATCAAGTCAATCCCCATAATTTAGGTTAAAAAAAGGAGTTTTTCCACAATTGAAAAGTAAAAAACCGCTTGATGATACCGGGCGGCTTTCTGGGGATAAAATTTAGTTCAATTTCTCCTTGAGCTTAACTAAATCTCTTATCTATTCAAGCCTTCTTTCTGCTTTCTTTTCCATTGCCATATTCTTTTTTTCATCCAACCATTCTGTTAATGCGAAAAAATGTCTCCTAAAGAGGAAGAATATAATCATTGTTAGAAGTAGTGGAAGGAGAAAGAAATCAATAAAACTATTATTCGTTATACCAGTTTTAATCTCAGTCGCAACACCAGCAACAATTCCCTTTACCACAAAGATCTCCGTCGTATCATTAACAATCTTTTCTCCTGAAGAAACGAAAACAGAGTTGACCAAGTTGGTTGAACCTATGCCAAATGAATCACCAGGAAAGACTCTGGCCTCAAAAGTAACTATCTTTGTGTCTCCGGCAGATATGGTACCGATGTTTAATCCGGTCTCCACATTGCCCGATACCAGCGAGCCATCAACTCTAAGGTTTCCATAATATTCAATTCTATCGGAAAATATATTCCTAACTATAACATTATTCATTGGGTCTGTTCCAATTGAACGAACCTCAATACGAAAATCCACTATTGCACCAGGTGAAACAGTAACTGTCTCACCCCATTCGGTGTCAGTCGTTTTCTTCACAAAACTCTTGACCGAAATATCTCCAGAGTAAACTTCTTTTACCTTGGTCGTGCAAGTAACAGAGTTAATTAGAGGTGAATTTGATGATCTCCCATTCCTGAGATAATATCTATACGAAGTATCATCACTCAATCCTTCGTCTATTATACTTCCAGACGCATTAGATGAATTCCAGGTATTAATTCTGGTATTTTTTCTAAATAAAGATACATTATCTCCATCCGAAAAGTTATACCCGATGGTAATTGAATTAGTAGTTCTGCCTTTGCAATAGAGCTCTCCGTCAAGTGTTGCTAAAGCTCCCGTAACAAAACTCCTCACCTGTCCATACTCC
>CAZIZF010000012.1:0-13843 GCA_964543755.1 uncultured Candidatus Saccharibacteria bacterium | reverse complement strand
TAGTGCCCCGCATAGGACTCGAACCTACAACCAACGGCTTAAAAGGCCGCTGCTCTACCATTGAGCTAACGGAGCGTAGAAAAGGAGTTTTTATAACCCCTCTTTCTTCATTTCTCTTAATAATTCACTCTGTCTTTTAGTCAACTTCTTTGGTATATCTATAATCATTTCCAAAAAGAGGTTTCCGCGTCCAAATCTGGAAAATCGAGGTATTCCTTTACCGGATATTTTTATCACCTTTCCCGACGGAGTAATAGCAGGAACCTTAACTATTAATTTCTTTCCTTCAAGGTCTTTTACTAAGACCTCTCCTCCTTGTACCGCAGTTGAGTATGGGATAGTAACTGTTGTAAAAAGGTCATCACCTTTTCTAATAAAGACAGGATGCCTCTTGATCAGTATTCTAATATAGAGATCTCCTGGTTTTCCACCCTTTTTACCTGCGTCACCCTTACCAATAACTCTAAGTATCTGATTATTATCAACACCAGCAGGAATAGATATGTTTATATCCTCTTCTTTCTTAATCCTACCAGTTCCCATACAGACATTACACGGTTTATTCGGCTTCTGACCTTCTCCCTGACAATCGGGACAGATAGTCTCCCTAGTAAATGAACCAAAGATTGTCTTTTTTATCTCTTGGACGACACCAGTACCACG
Source organism: uncultured Candidatus Saccharibacteria bacterium (assembly GCA_964543755.1). Taxonomy (GTDB): domain Bacteria; phylum Patescibacteriota; class Minisyncoccia; order Minisyncoccales; family CSSED10-335; genus CAZIZF01. The sequence continues at coordinate 13,180 of CAZIZF010000012.1, read as the reverse complement.
ACAGGAAACACATTCATTTTTTGAAGTTCCTGGCTCAACACCCTCTCCAAAACATCTTTGACAGGAGACAAACTTCTTGATCTTAAACTTTTTATTCTGTTTACTTAAAACTTCCTCAAGGTTCATCTCTAAACTTATTTCAATGTCATTACCCCTTCTTAAATCTCTAATATTACCTCTTCGAAATGAACCGAATGCATCTTCAAATAAATCTTCTAAGCCATCCACATTAAATTCAAATCCTCCCTGAGAAAAGTCAAATCCTCCTTGCGCCTGATGAGATCCTCCATCAACCCTCCCGAATCTATCATACTGCAACCTCTTACTTTCGTCGGAAAGAATCTGATAGGCCTCATTGACCTCTTTGAATTTATCTTCATCCCCATCTTTCTTGTCGGGATGATACTTGTGAGCTAATTTTCGATAAGCCCTCTTTATATCCTCTTTAGAAGCAGTCCTTGAGACCCCTAAAATTTGATAATAATCCTTCATAAATTAGTACTAATTCTTATCTTCTTTTTTTTCTTCGTCGCTCTTACCTTCTTCCTTGTACTCCCCTTCTTCCACATCACCTTCTTTTGTCTTCTCTTCTTCGGCGACCTTTTCTCCTTTTTTGTACATCTCAGCCCCTACTTTCTGAATCGCCATAGAGAGCTCCTCTGTTTTTGTCTTTATTTCCTCTGTATTATCACCATCTTTAATCTTTTTCAACTCCTCCATCTTCTCCTCGACTTCTTTCTTTATCTCCTCACTCACTTTATCTCCAACATCTTTTAATGTCTTCTCTGAAAGAAAGATTGTACTCTCAGCAGCATTCCTAATCTCAATCATCTCTTGCTTCTTCTTGTCCTCAGCGGCATGAGCCTCCGCATCCTTCTTCATCCTCTCTATCTCCTCCTTCGAGATATTGCTTGCAGCTTCAATCCTTATTGATTGCGACTTGCCAGTTGCTTTGTCCTTAGCCGATACACTTAATATCCCGTTAGCATCAATATCAAAAGACACTTCAATTTGAGGTACTCCCCTCGGTGCAGGAGGAATTCCGTCAAGGATAAATTTGCCAAGCGTCTTGTTATCGTTTGCCATCGGTCTCTCTCCCTGTAGGACGTGTATCTCAACCGAAGGTTGATTATCGGCGGCCGTTGAAAAAGTTTGCGTCTTTGATGTCGGTATAGTGGTATTTTTAGGTATTAAAGTTGTACTAACTCCTCCATATGTCTCAATTCCTAAAGAGAGAGGATTAACATCTAAAAGAAGAACATCCTTAACATCTCCTTGAAGAATACCAGCCTCAACTGCGGCGCCTATGGCGACTACCTCATCAGGATTAATCTCTCTATTGGGTTCTCTACCAAATAAAGTCTTAATCTCCTCCTGAATCTTAGGCATCCTTGTTTGCCCTCCGACCAAAACCACTGCCTCTATCTCATTCGGTTTGAGTTTAGCATCCTTTAATACACTCCTAACCAATGCCATTGATCTTTCAATAAAATCCTTAGTTAAGTTTTCTAGTTTTGCCCGAGTAAACTTGAGATAAAGATGTTTTGGTCCTTCGGCATCTGAGGTAATAAAAGGAATATTTATCTCCGTCTCAAGAGAAGTTGATAACTCTATCTTGGCTTTCTCGGCTGACTCTTTTAGGCGCTGTAAAGATAGTTTGTTCTTCTTGAGATCAATCCCCTGGTCCTTCTTAAACTCTTCAACCATCCAATCAACTATAGCATTGTCAAAGTCCTCTCCTCCGAGATGAGTATCACCTCCGGTTGATTTAACCTCAACAGTGTCTTCGCCAATGTCAAGGACTGAGACATCAAAAGTGCCTCCTCCAAAGTCATAGACAACAACCTGCTGATCACCTTTTTTAGTTAAGCCGTAGGCTAAAGCAGCAGCTGTAGGCTCATTTATCACTCTTCTCACATTCAATCCTGCAATCTCACCAGCAATTTTGGTCTCTTTTCTTTGAGCGTCATCAAAGTAAGCTGGACAAGTGATAATCGCATCGGTTATCTTCTCGCCGATTTTGTCCTCGGCATCTTTCTTTAATTTCTGTAATATCATTGCTGATATTTCAGCCGGCTTGTACCACTTATCCCCCATCTTGACATCAACACTGCCATCCGAGGCTTCTCTAATTTCGTATGGAAGGTTGTCTTTACTCTCCTTCACTTCTTTGTCAGAATATTTTCTTCCGATTAATCTCTTGACTGCAAATATAGTGTTAGCTGAATTTGTTATCTGCTGTCTACGCGCTACAATACCGACAATTCTTTCACCATTTTTAGTTAACGCAACAACAGAAGGGGTAGTTCTTCCACCTTCACTATTCTCAATTATCTTTGGCTCACCACCCTCAATGACTGCCATTGCTGAAAAAGTTGTTCCTAGATCTATACCAAGTATTTTTCCCATAGCTTTTTTATTTATTTTATAACCTTCACCTTAGTTGGTTTTATAACCCGACCATTTCTCTTATAACCCCTAGATACCTCCTCCGTAATCGTACCGCTCTCACCTTCACCCTCAACTAGTTCTACTGCCTCATGGAAATTGGGGTCAAATTGCGAACCTAACGAATCTATCTCTTCTATTCCCATCTTCTTAATTAAGCTATCAAGATTATCTTTAATTCTAAGAAACCCTTTAATTATCTCATTACCTTCAATCTGATCCTTTGGAATTTCCTTCTTTGCATCACTAAAGCTATCTACCACTGCAATGATCTTTAATATAATCTCCTCTTCCCGATATTCAATAGCTCTTGCGATTCTATCCAGTTCTTCCTTCTTGTAGTTTATAAAATCAGCTTTTGCTCTCTTCCATCCATTCAAATATTCCTCTTTCTCCTTTATACACTTTTCAAGCTCAGTTTTTATATCCTTAATTTTTTTTTCACTCATAGTTTACTATTATTTAATATTTCAACGATAGAGTCAAGTAACGATACATTTTTGTTATAAGCCATCCGCTTAGGACCAAGGATAGCGACAAAACCATCTCCTCCTTCAAAAAAAGAGCACTTTGAAATCACTATACTGAAGTCGTCCGCTTTGGATATCGGTGCTTCGTTCCCAATATATATCTGAACTGAGGAACAGGTAAAATCAAAGTTATCAATATTCTCTTCAAAATAATCAATCATCAAGAGAAAATCCTTCACTTTTTCCACATCTGAAAACTCTGGATCATTAAAAACTCTTTTCCATCCATCTTTTATAAATATCCCTGTTCCAAAGATGTATGATATGGCTAAGTTAGAAGAAAAAAGTGAAAGTAAGCGACTAGACTCCTTTAGAAATACCAGATAATCCTTTGCATCCTGCCTCATCCTCTTAATCTCCATAGCTATATTCTCATCAACAATAACTTTCGGCCTCTTTAGTGTATCAACGAAAAACCTGTAGCCCTTGTCGGTCGGCACCCGACCGGCAGAAATATACGGCTGATAGAGATAGCCGTTATCGGTTAATCTCTGCATCTCTGAACGAATAGTGGCAGTGGAGAAATGAAGACGATACCTTTTTTTTAGGTATTCAGAACTTACGGGTTCAGCCAAATTGATATAGCTTTTAACCACTCTGTTCAACATCTCACCTTGTCTGTCGGTAATATTCATGGTCTTGTAAATATCTTGTGATATTATAGCAAATAATGACTAGCAGTCAAGATACTTGAGTGCTAAAAAAACTGAAATATACCATCTTGTCATCACCTTCTTTTCAAGAAAACAAACCCGTCTTCTTATTTAGCGGGGTTGATATGATTTCTATTATTTTTGCCATCTTGAAAACCCAGCCAAACTCAACATCTAAGGGATATATTCTACTCCAAAACACAACATCAAGTAACTTAAAACATTATACAGATTAAGACTTATCCCAACATCAAACCTCATTTATCTCTACGCTTAAAATAGACTCTGTTTTCAAATCTAACATCAACATATTCCAGTATAGACCGATCTTTTTTTGATATTTTCTTTTCTAAAACTAAAATCAATTTCTTAACCTGTGTAGAAGGTGAATCAGTAAGTGTAAAACGAATATCCCATCCTTCAACCGTTTGAGCAATAATATTGGGTTCTTCTATTTCAAATTCGGTAATCCTAACAGCGTACTTGGTGTCTCTCCATACCTCCATAAGAAAGGTCATAATATCAGAAGATATCGGGGTTTCTGATAATGAAACATTATTATTCCCTCCTTTAATCACAACCAGACCTGCTGGGATTGAGACTTCTTTAAAGATGACTCCTTCGTTATCAATCAGATAACATTCTCCATCATTCCGACACCAGACCGCTACAGCCTTCCTTTTATAAATAGTGGCTTTAAAAGAATTAGGAAACGATCTTTTAATATGAATAGAACTTATCATCGGAAACTCTTCTAATATCCTAGATACTATTTCAGAACTATCTATTAAGAAGATTGATCTGGATTCCAAAAAAAAGATATCAGTACTAATTTCTTCTTTAAAAAGATTCATCACTCTTTCCTTATCAATCTCATTATTACCAGACAATTGAATATCATCAATCCAAAATACTTGACTAAAAAGTAGAAGATAAACTAAAAAGCAGAGGATTATAGGTAATAAGACGGCAACCCAAAACCATTTCTTTTTATAAAGAGATATAGTCGGTTTCTTCCTGTATGATTTTCTAAAACTCTTCTTTTTTTTCATCCCTTTAATTTGTCAAACCAATATGTCAAAAGATACCTCCTTGATAAAGGAAGATCTACTGTGTCAGAATATTCAATCTCTTTTCCGCCAAAACCTTTCTTAAAGCGAGTTAATCCAGACCATCTATGATTAGGATCATCAGAAGGGGCAATCGCCCAAAAATTATACTTCTCACAACCTCTTCGCTTAGCCTCCCTTATCACCTCCCATTGAACTAAATAAGACACTGGCACTTTACTAAGGATAGAAGCCCCGTGATGATAAAACGCCTTACCTCCCCAAAAAATGATAAAGGCAGCGGCAATACACTTTTGATCATGATATCCCAAGATCAAGCGAACCTGGTCATCTTTTAAGAATGTCTCAAATTCATTTTTTAGGTAATTATGTGAAAAAGGTTTAAATCCCTGTTTTTCAGCGGTCTTATTTTGTAGATTATAGAATAAATCTAGGTCATTTATATCATCAGAGACCAATACTTTTATACTCTTATCTTTTAGTCCTTTCTTTATCAGATAGCGAGTACTCTTTCTCATTCCAGATAATATCGCATCCTCGTCTGGAATAAGATTAAGTTCTAGACTTTTAACCGGAAAGACAGATGATGGTGAGATCTTAAATCCAAGATCATTAAGAATATCTTCATAATTAAAAATCGGAGCGATTCTTATAAAAACAACCCTCTCTTTTTTGGCGATTGATATAGTCTCTTCCATCGCCTCCTTGAATGATTCTTTACAGAGAGATAATGGACAATGAGAAAGAAGAAGAAAACTTCCTTTCTTAGAATTGATCTTTGATATTAAAAAGAGTGCTTGTATTCTTCCATCTTTAATGACCGCTTTTCTCCAAATCTTACTTCCCAAATTCATTCGAAACTCTCCCCAATTCCAAGAATTAAGAAAAGTTCTCTTATCAAAAAATAAAAAAAAATTATCCCATTCCTCTTTGTTGTCAATATCTTTAATAATCATCTATTTCTTCAACTATCTCCTCCATCTTCATAGATCTAGAACCCTTGACCAAAATTAAGTCCCCGGGTCTTAATATGCTCTTTATTTTTTCAATGGCCTCCTTGTTTGTCTTATAGTTACTCGCATTCATCTCGCTGGCCAAATCTCCGACTGTTATAAAAAAGTCGCAAACCTGAGAAGCCAACTCCCCTATCTCTTTATGAGATCGCAATGATTCTTCTCCTAGTTCCTTCATATCCCCCAGTACCGCTATTCTTCTCTTTCCGGGAAGATCTCTTAATGTCTCAAGCGCTGATTTGGTGCTTGCCGGAGATGCATTATAACTATCATCAAGAATAAAATAGTCATTAGTCCTTATCAAGTTCATTCTTCCTTTTTCTGGTTTCAAATCTTTAAAGATATCTCCTGCTTTTTTTAGATCGAGACCCAATGCTATTCCGCAGGCAAAAGAAGCGGCAACAGAATATACAAAAGGTTTTCCGAGACAATAAGGAAGGTATATTTTTTGATTATTACACTTGAAACTAGTTCCTTTAATACCTGTAGTAAAATCCTCTATTCTTACATCCGCGCCCTCACTAAATCCAAAATAGATTACTTTAGCATTAATCTTCTCCCCCATCTTCTTTATTAACGGATCATCAAAATTAAGTATGGCATAGCCATCCTTTTCCAACACCTCAACTATTTTAGACTTCTCATTTGTTAGTTCTTCTAATGATTCGTAATTTTCAATATGAACAGGAGTCTTACCTATCATAGTAACCACCCCTATACTTGGTCTTACTAATCCGGTAAGATAAGATATATCCCCCGGTTTGTCAGCTCCCATCTCCACTACAACTACTTCGGGGTAATCCTTTTTCTTTTTTAATATCAATCCGATCCCGGAGATAATTATCTTGATCCACTCCCAAATACTACTACCACCTCCCTCCTTCTTTCCTATAAAGGTTAAAGGAACTCCAAATTCAGTATTTAGATTCCCAGATGTTTCCCAAAGAGTAAAGTACTTTTTTAAGAGTAAGGATATAGCGTTCTTGGTAGATGTCTTTCCTACACTACCAGTTATCGCGACCACTTTAGGTTGATATTTCCCAACTATTTTTTTTGTTATAAACCCAAGAATCTTTTGAAGTAGTCTTTTTTTCATTTACCTATTGTCTTCTTGCCTACATAACCAACCAAAACCTCGGGAACATCAAAACTACCGTTCTCACGCTGATAATTCTCTATTATCGCTATCAATATCCTACCAACCGCGATAGCCGTTCCATTCAACATATGTACAAATTTATTCTTCTCCCCATCTCTATACCGAATATTCAACCTTCTCGCCTGAAAATCAGTACAATTTGATGTAGAATGAGTTTCTCTGTACTGATCCTGACCCGGCATCCAAGCTTCAATATCATATTTAGAAGCAGCCGACAATCCTAAATCACCTGTACATATATCTACTACTCTATACGGCAGACCTAGTAAATTCATCAATTCCTCTTCTATTGAGAGAAGTAATTTATGCTCTTTTTCTGATTCCTCTGGAAGACAAAAAGTAAACATCTCTATCTTGTCAAACTGATGAACTCTAAGTATTCCTTTGGTATCCTTGCCATAAGAACCGGCCTCTCTTCTAAAGCAGGTGGAGAAACCAACATATCTTTTCGGAAGATCCTCTTTTCGGAAGATCTCATTGATATGCATAGGACCTATTGATTGCTCAGAAGTACCAACGAGCAAAAGAGGATCATTCTTGAGGAAATAGACCTCCTCGCCATTCCATTGCTCATCTTTATTGTCAAAATTCTTATCAATGTGACCCATCTTTTCCATCATCTCTGGTTTTATCATCACTGGCGGAATAACTGGAATAAATCCTTTCTCAATGGTTACTTTCATAGCTAACTGAATTAAGGCAAATTCAAGTAATACAGCATCTCCTTTAAGATATCCGAATCGGCTTCCCGAGACCTTAGCCGCTCTCTTTACATCTATTATATCAAGCTCTTCCGCTATACTGAGGTAATCTTTGGGATTAAAATCAAACTCTCTCTTTATACCCTCTTCCCTGATAACCAGATTCTCGGAATCATCTTTTCCTACAGGAACATTATCAAACGAAATATTAGGTATAATACTCATTAATTGTTGATACTCTTTATCAAGAATCTTAAACTCCTTTTGAAGCTCATCCTCTTCAGTATCAATAAGGCGCATCTCATCTATTATCTTCTTCTTTTCATCTTCATCAGTTTCCCTAATAAGCTCATTAGCTTTGTTCTTCTTTGACTTAATCGCCTCTATCTTCTGTAAAAGATTTCTTCTCTTTTCTTCAACTTTTAAGAGCCGATCAATATCAATATCAACTCCTTTATTTTTACTCCTCTCCTTAACAAGATCGGGATTATTTCTGATGTATTTAATATCAAGCATATTTTTATCTTAATTTTTTGGTTTCATTAATGGAAATATCTGACATTCCCTAATAGACTTATCCATTAGAAGGCTAAAAAGTCTCTCTGAAAGACCAAAACCACAAGTCGGTGGCATTCCATACTCCAAGGCTTCAATAAAATCATGGTCAAACATTTGGGCTTCAAGATCTCCAGCATCTCTTAATTTCTGCTGTTCCATAAATCTCTTAGCCTGATCAATCGGATCATTAAGCTCGCTATAACCATTTCCTATCTCGGAACCTCCTAGTATAACCTGAAACCTTGCCGCAAGTTCAGGGTGCTTTTTATTCCTCTTTGCCAAAGGAGATATATCTATTGGTAGATTAATTAAAAATCCAGGTCCAGCAATCTTCTTTCGGCAATACTTCCAGAGACTATCTATCGCTCGACTCCTATTAAATCCCTCCTCTTTATATTTCACACCTAATTTATTTAAAGTCTTCTTTATTGACAAGAAACTGGCTTTAGAGATATCTACCTTCGTCTCTTGAGAAATAATACTACTATAATCATATCTTTCCCACTTATCAGCAAGGTCAATATCAAAACCTTTAATTTTAAACCTAGTAGTACCAAAAGTCTTTTCGGCAACATATTTGTACATCTCTTCAACCATATCCATACCTTGTTTATGATCAGCATAAGCCCAATAAAACTCCATCTGGGTATAGTCCTGAAGATGTTCCGCAGATAATCCTTCATTTCTGAATTGTCGGCCGATCTCAAATGTCTTTTCAAATCCAGCTATCATTAACTTCTTCTGCCAAAGCTCACCCATTGAAATACGCAGATAGAGATCAATACCTAGAGCATTATGATATGTCTTAAACGGCTCTGCATCCGCCCCACCAACGGTATTCTCAAGAACTGGAGTTTCTACTTCTAAGAAACCTTTCTTAGACAAGAAATCCCTGATTGAATTCCAAAAAACTGCCTTTTTCTTGATCATTTCTTTAACCTCAGGATTAAAGAGAATGTCAAGATATCTCTTTCTGAATCGCTCTTCCTCATCCTTAAATCCGTACCACTTTTCAGGAAGCGGACGAATGCCCTTGCTTAATATCTTTAGATCTTTTATTTCTAAGGTCTTCTCCTTTCTTTTAGTAATAAAAAGTGTCCCCTTTGCTTGAACAAAATCACCAACGTCAAAATTTTCAAGACAAAACTTATATCCCTTTTCGCCTAAGATATTCTCTCTTAAGAAGATTTGTATTGATGTCGTTCCGTCTTCAATATTCATAAAAGAGGCCTTTCCATGCGTCCTAATAGATCTTATTCTCCCAACAAGAGATATCTCCTCGCCTGATTCAGCCAGCACACTAAATTTATCTAATGCCTCCTTGCAAGAGTGAGTGCGATTAACACTGATCGGATAAGGGTCTATTCCCGATATCCTTAATCGCTCCAACCTCTTTATCCTGTTTTTTCTTATCTCCTCTATTGCCATTTTTCTTACTTAATCTTTACTATCTTGTATTTTATTAACTCACCAGAAGGCATTTCAACTTCCCTAACCTCACCCTCACTAGCTCCCAAAAGAGCTTTTCCAATCGGCGAATCCTCTGATATCTTCCCTTTAAGTGGATCTGATTCCACAGAACTAACTATCTCAAATTCTTCTTTACCTTCGCTTGAATTCACCGTAACTAATGACCCTATATCAACCTTATCTGATTTCGTAATTGAAGATATAAAAGAATTGCTAATTATACTTTCAAGCTCTATTATCCGTCCCTCTATAAAAGCCTGGTCATCCTTAGCTTCGTGATAGGCAGCATTCTCCTTTAAGTCGCCAAAAGATATCGCTTCTTTCAGTCGTTCAGCTATCTCCTGTCTCTTGACGGTTTTCAGATAATGCAATTCTTTTTTTATCTTTTCCAGCGCACCTGCGCTAATTTTTTTCTTCATTTTTTTAATACGCTACTCTCTATCCTTCTCCTCTCTAAAATACCATTCTAGGACCTCTTTTGCAACTGGCAGAGTCGCCGCTCTAACACCTTCAACCTCCTCAATAAGGACTACAAGAACTATTTCTGGCTCATCATAAGGAGCGAAGACCACAACCCAATTATTATAATGACCTTTTCGAGGTATCTGAGCAGTCCCGGTCTTAGCTCCCGCAGTGACAGGAAGCGAATTAAGCATAGTCGCTGAACCAAATTCAACAGCATCTCTCATTCCTTCTCTTATAACCTCCATATTGTCAAAACCAAGAAATTTTGTACTAACAATCTCTGTCTCATTGTTTTTTATAACCCCATCTTTATTAATTATACTACGAACAATCATCGGTCGCAGTAGTTTGCCTTGATTAGCTATTGCAGTAAAAGCAGTAGCAACCTGAAGAGGTGTTGTAGAGATATATCCTTGGCCTATTGACATATTATAGCTATCCCCAATCCTCCATCTGTCATTCATTGTCTCACGTTTCCATTCAGGATCAGGAATAAATCCTGCTTTCTCTCCAGGAATATCAATTCCTGTAAGATCACCCCATCCAAAATAACTGAGATATTTTTTTATAAGATCAGGTCCCAATCCCAACTGATCTTTGTAGCCACCACCGATAATATAGAAAAAGACGTTACTAGAGAAAGCGATAGCTCTACGAATATCATACCAACCTTTAGGAGCCATATCAGCAAAAACAGATGGCTCTAATGGGTTCCATGGATTAGGGATACTAATATATCCGGGAGAATAGAATTGTTTTTCCGAAGTTATAATCCCCTCTTCCAGGGCAGCCAGGCCAATAAGTGGCTTGATAGTCGACCCAACCGAATATGTACCAGCGATAACCCTATTAAACAACGGACTCCTTGGATCTTGAAATATCTCTTCGTGTCCAGTATTTCCTGTAAATACATTACTATCAAAGCCCGGATAGCTCACCATTGCCAAAACCCCGCCAGTACGGGGATCAATGGCAATAGCGGCAGCGACCTCGGAACCGATCTCGCTGGTCACTCTCTCAAGCTCTTGGTATAACTTCTTTTGAAGTCCCGCGTCCAACCAAAGAACAAGATTATTGCCTGACTCAGCCATTGAGACAACCTCTTCAGAATAAATATTTCCTTTTGCATCACGTTTCAATCTAATCTGGCCAGGAATAGCTTTAAGATCGGCTTCATATGATCTCTCTATTCCCGTTCTTCCGATATAGGCGTTTCGCAAATAGCTTCCTTCTGTTAACTCTCTGTCACCCGGTGAAATTTTTCCAGTATATCCTATTACATGAGAGAAAATTTCAGCTTCAACATAACTCCTAATAATTTCCTTCTCAATCCGAAAACTAGCCATCTCCCTCGTCCTTACTTCTAGTATAATAAGGTCTTCTTGAGAAATGTCTTCTATTATAACCACCTCGTCTGAATCGGACTCAGAGATTATCGCTAAGATCTCTTCATAATCCATATTTAATATATCAGATATAGTTTTAATCTCATCATCCTTAGACGCTTCCTTATTAAATATCAAAGAAAACTGAGACCGATTATATACCAACTGCTCCATATTTCTATCAAATATAATACCCCTTGTGCTATCTATCGCCATATGAGCAAATCGATTCCTCTCGGCCATCATAGCATAATCCTCGCCCTTAATAACCTGCAATTGAAAAGACCTCAATAAGAGTATTGAGAATATAACAATAGAGCAGATCATCAGAATTTGAAACGACCGACGAGAAAGCGGGACCTCTAGCTTTCTCTCACTAAACTCATCTCTCTCGCAACTGAGTTTATCCAGAAGTATCTCCTGCGGTTGAATTTCTCTCTTATCATTCAATCTAACCTTCCTGTTTTTTAAATTATTTGGAAATTTGAACATATTTATTTAAAAAAAGTTTCAATAAGATAGCTGAAAGAAGAAAAATGGAAAAGTAAAGTCCCAACGGACCCGATGAGAACAGGTCCCAAAAAAAACCGACAAAGCCAGACAATATTATCCCATCAGGCTGTTCTGGTTTCTCAAAAAAGAGCCAGAGAAAGAGAAGAGCTATAATTATAATAAGGAGAACTGGAAAAAAGATAGTGGTTTGAATCACAAATAGAATAAAAAAGAAAAGAGTAACTAGAAATAGTTTAATTAGTCTCATAAACTTTCTGATTAGTAATGACAAAGAGATTTTTTAATCTCCTAATATTAAAGAAAGGAACGACCTCGGCTTCCTGAAAGGATTCGGCGTCCTTCTTATGAACACTTCTTATCAGTCCAACAAAGAGTCCACTGGGAAAGACTTCGCTTAGTGGCGCAGTGATGAGAGCATCACCTTCTGTTATCTCTTTATCCCTCGGGATTAATCTCAATTTTAAGTTTAGGTTACCTAATCCTTCCATAAGGCCGATGGTATCCCTTCCTTGAATTTCAACCTCAAAAACACTACTCTGATCTGTGATAAGAGTAATTTGAGAAAAATCATTAAAAACCTTACTTACCGTTCCAACTACAACTCTCTTTTCCGTGATTACCGGCATTCCTTCCGATATCCCATCCTTAACTCCCCTATCTATAATCACCACATCCTCTAAAATATTCCTTCCTAAGACTTTCGCCATAACTAACTCAAAATCCTTATCCATACCCAATCCCAAGGCCTGACGCAATTTTTCATTTTCTTCCTTCACACCTCTTAATCTGATAATCTCTTCTGTGAGTATCTTTTTCTCGCTTTGCAATAAATCAACCTCTCTCTTTAGATCGCCTTTTTTTATTATTGAAAATGTCCAATCAAAGACAGAATTAGTAACATTTAATATTATACTTTGAAATGGCTTAACTATCTTTAATGAAGTATTGATTATACTATCAGAAAAGAAAAAGAGAGAAAAAATTATTACTGCTAAAAAAATAATTACAGTAATAGTATTTCGTCTTCTCTTATTAAATTTTTTTATATAACCTCCCATTACTTGATTGTAGCGTATTTCGGCTAAAATGAAAAATCGTACTCAGTTCACGGGGACTACCTACTTTCACGGGAAAACCCACTATCATCGGCCTTGACGCATTTCACTTCCGAGTTCGGAATGGGATCGGGTGGGACAACGCCAGTATAGTCCCCAT
>CAZIZF010000011.1:0-14906 GCA_964543755.1 uncultured Candidatus Saccharibacteria bacterium | reverse complement strand
TCCTCTCTTTATTTTTGCAAAAAATGTTTAACTAATGGAACCGCTTCTCTGTATCTTTTTATCCATTCTATCTCATCATCCTTCTTAAACCAAGCCATCTGTTTCTTAGAGAATTTTACTATATCTTTGTATAAAGATTCAACCATTTGATTATATGGTATCTTTTTTTGGAGGTATCTCGCTATCCATCTGTATTCTAAGCCAAAACCATCTAATCTCTTCCATGATATTCCTGACTCTTTTAATCTCTTAGTTTCTTCAATCATACCTTTTTCCAATCTTTTTATTAACCGTTTTTTAATCGCTCTATTAAGTTTTTCTTGTTCTGTTTCAATACCTAATTTTAAGGAGACAAACCTAGACTCTTTTTTTATAACCGGAACAGCTTTTTTACTCTTAGTCACAATCTCAATAGCCCTTATTAATCTCCTTGGATTATCTTTCTCTATACTACCAGCTCTTCTTGGATCAAGTTTTTTTAATATCTGGTAAAGCTCTTTAACATCTTTTTTTTCTAATTCTTTCCTTAACTTCCAGTCAGGTTTTGTTTTAGGAAGAATTATTCCTTCGGTAATTACTTTAAGATAAAAGGCTGTTCCTCCGCACAGGATTGGGACTTTACCTCTTTTTGTAATATCCAATATCGCTTTCTCTGTCATTCTTTGATATCGACTGACACTGAAATTCCTCTTTGGCGATGCAATATCAAGGAGGTAGTGAGGGATACCCATCATCTCATCTTTGGTTATCTTTCCACTTCCGATATCCATTCCTTTGTAAACTTGCCTAGAGTCGGCTGATATAATTTCGCCACAGAACTTCTTAGCTAGCTTCACAGCCAAAGAACTCTTTCCCGAGGAAGTTGGGCCAAGAATGACTATAATTTTGCGTTTAATCCCCATGGGAGAGCTTTTTCTATCTTTACTTTTACGAACGAACCGATAAGGTCATTAGTTCCATTAAACCTTACTGGCTTATACCCCCTAGTCCTTCCAGTATCTTTACTTTGGACGAGTATTAATTCTTCTCTTCCCTCCATCTTTTTATTCTTCTCAAGAGCGGTTTTCTTAAGAATATCGGTTAGTACTCTTAATCGTCTGCTCTTTTCAGAATAGGGGACATCATCTTTCATCTTGAATGATGGAGTGCCTGGTCGGGGTGAGTATTTGGAGATATAAGCCATATCAAATTTTATTTCTTCAAATAGTTTTGCAGTGTTATTAAAAGCGCTCTCGGTCTCTCCCGGAAAGCCGACTATTACGTCGGTAGAGAGCGTCACTTCTGGAATCTTCTCCATTACCATCTCAATACTTTTCTTATATTCAGAGATGGTGTAGGGACGATTCATTTTTTTCAATATTAAATCATCTCCTGCCTGGACCGGAAGGTTAAGATATTTCATTACCTTTTGAGAGGAATGCATAATATTTAATGTTTTTTCATCTAGGTCTTTAGGATGTGAGCTTAAGAAACTTATCCAAAAATCACCAGTTATGGAGTCAATCCTTTTCAATAACTCCGACAAGTCAAATTTGTAAGAATTTACATTTTGACCTAATAGCCATATCTCTTTACATCCACTGGCAATCGCTCTTTCGGCCTCTATTATGATTTCTTTGAATGGTCTTGATTTCTCTCTTCCTCTTGTGTAGGGGACGACGCAATAGGTGCAGAAGTTATCGCATCCAGTCATAATCGGTATCTGAGCAGAAAACCTGTTTTCATATTTAGGATCTATTTCAAAATAATCTTTAATATCAAGGTTCTTGGTAATTCCGAGGGCTTTTGGCCACTTGGCAAGATCCTTGATCTTAAGCACAAAATCAACTTTTCCTTCTATTCTTTTGCGGTCGTGGTCTAGTATGCATCCAGTTAATATTATCTTTGTGCCCGAAGATTTTACCTTCTCAATCTGGGACAAAGCTCGATCAACGGCTTGCTGTCGGATTGAGCAGAGATTGATCACAACAAGATCTGGATTATTGTTCGTCAACTTGTATCCGATGCTCTCCAGGAGAGAGGATATTCTTTCACTGTCTGACCGATTAGCCCGACATCCATAAGTTATTATCCAATATCCTTTCACAATCTTTCTTTTTTTTCTTTAAGGAAATATCTCCACTGTTCTAAAAATTCAACAAAGACCGAGAAAGGCATATCTATTAAGGCATTAAAGAAAACAGAGACGACATTATATCTTTTCCAGCGTAAGGTAAGCCATTTTCCGAAGAGTATAATCGGAAGAGCGAAGAGATCAACAATCATTGTGAGGAGATTTTCTTTGGTATCTATTATGTGCAATTCCTTACCTTTTTCTCTTATCTTTGTTCCAGCGAAGGCGATAAGGGAGAGGAAGATGATGAATATCGGGTAGGAAGAAAGAGGAAAGTCAATCTTACTCAAAAACCATACTATGAATCCTATGGATGCGAAGAAGCTTATTAGGTAAATGAGAGAAATGATAAGACCAAATACGGCCTTCTTTCGTAATTTCTTAATCTCATAAACCTCTCTCTCTTTACTACCATAGACGATTTTAATGGTCTTCATAATTACTCTCTCCATATTTCCCTTAGGAGGGGGAGGGATAGTTAATACCAAAAAGGCCATCAATGCCGTGGGAACTAAGATATTTATTGCATAGGTCATAGCGGTGAATTGTCCAAAATAATATGATATCGGTATTTCTATCACTAAGAGGGACATAATATTAGCTAGGAATATTGACAGAGTGGAATAGAAAGCGGCTCTTTTTAGTCGCGAGTTGAGTCCATTGAGTCTTTTGGTATACTTTTCCCTGATAAGCGATTCTAAATTGGAAGGGTCTGAGATTATCTTCTCGCTGGTTGAAGGGTTTTCGGATATGATATCGCCTATTATTAAGAATAGTGTATTATATTTTTGGCACAATTGACTTACCTTACCTCCTAAGGGATGGTTCAGATGATCTTCCATTTCTTTTCTTATTCCATGGATGTTTTGTGCAACTAATTGTAGTCTCTCGTCTGAATCAATTAGATCTGTCCAGTACGGGTATTTGTATTTTATCAGATGATAACTAATCACCGAGTGATCAAGATCAAAAAGGGCTTTTTGGACATTTATGAATATCTGTATATCTTTTTCTTCTTCGTTGACTTCCTTTTTAATATCTTTACTCAAAACGATACTTTCTCTCAACTTGGAATACATAAAGTCTATAAGGGCTCGCTCCTTAAAGGATGGGGTAAGAACTTCCTCTATCTCACAGGCCGCTATTGATGTTATCCATTGCAAGAATTGCATTGAAGAATTGTTCTCGGGACACCGATTTATTATATAGATGTATTTGTTAATAACCTGTTGTACTTCGTCGATTTTGGATTCAGCGATCTTGTCATTGGGAAAATGACCTGACCTTATTAACTCCAAAACCAATGGTTCAGCGGGTATTTGAGTATCAATATTCATCTGAGAGAATATTCTCTTTCTTAAAGATCTTTCTATAGCACTTCTTTTTAAGAGATGTCCCTCTTTCCAATCTATAATTCCTCTTATTTTTTCATAAAACGAGGCGACCTTGGAGGCGATCTCATCCACGTGTATGGTTGATATCCCTTCTTTTGTTTTAAGTGATCTTTCCCAATCTTTATACTTAGATATTAGGATTCTCGTTTCTTTTGATAATTCTTTCATTTTAGCTTGTTAACTTTCTAATATCTCTTCAATTTCTTCACATATTATTTTCGGTGAGCCGTCTCTATGATTGACTTTACCAATAAAGAAGCATATCTTATCTTCTTCAAAGATTTCGGGATATTTTTCTAGTGTATCGGAAAAGACGATCACCTCCATTCGATCGTTAAGGTCTTCAACACTAATGAACATCATCGGTTTGCCTGATTTAGTGATTATTTTTTTAATTCCGGATATAATTCCGCCGATTCTTATCTTCTGGCCGGAGATACTTTTCTTTGCCTCTGATATCGGAGTTGACTTCTTTTTTAGCACGATTCTCATATCCTCCAACGGGTGACTGGTAATAAAAAGCCCAAGCAGCTCCTTTTCCCACTTTAATTTGTCTCTCTTCTTAGCTGGAGGGGCTTCTTGGAGATGAATCTCCTCATACTTGAAATTACTGTTTTCAAAGAGGTTTTTTTGACCGTTGTTAGTGTTCCTGGCTCTCTCTCTCATATTTTCAAGGATAACTTCTATATTCTTAAGTATCTTATTCCTTTCCATCATATTATCAAAAACCCCGGCTTTAGTCATGCTTTCTAGAGACTTTCTGTTTAGTTTGCTATTATGGATTCTGGAGATGAAGTCGTTGAGCGACTTAAATGAACCGTTGGCCTTCCTCTCTTTAACGATATGTTCGGCTATTCCCATTCCTACATTCTTTATCGCCGCTAATCCAAACCTGATTTGCCTCTTGCCGGGCACGACGCTGAAGAAGACAAAACTTTCATTTATATCCGGTTGCAGAACTTCAATCTTCATCCTTTTACACTCCTCAATTAAGAAAGAAGTCCGCTCTATATCTTTCCTATCTGAAGTAAGGAGGGATGACATAAATTCACAGGGGTAGTGTGTCTTCAACCATGCCGTCTGGTAGGCTATGGTCGCATATCCAGCCGAATGACTTTTATTAAACCCGTAGCTGGCGAAGGGCATGATCCACTCCCATAGTTGTCTAGCAATCTTATCTTTAACCCCGTTACTAATACAGCCTTCAATGAATTTTTCTTTCTGTTCCATTAGAAGCTTTTTAATCTTCTTACCCATTGCCTTACGCAGGATATCCGCTTCCGAAAGAGAGAATCCACCCATCTCTTGGGCGATCTTCATAATCTGTTCTTGATAGATGGGTATTGAATAGGTTGTTTCCAAAATTGGTTTCAGTTTTGGATGTATATATTCTATCGGCTTTTGCTTGTTTTTTTTGGCGATGAAGTCGGGGATAAGCTCCATCGGACCGGGTCGGTAGAGAGCAACCATGGCAATGATATCTTCAAACTTGGTCGGCTTTAGTTGCTTGAGATACCTCTGCATTCCCCCGCTGTTATGGACCACAAATCCATTTGCTTGAAAGTTATTTCCCGGAGACTTCATCTTAATATCATAGGTTTCTTCTTTTCCTGAGTATTTTATCTCTTTGACTTTTGTGAAGATAAAT
This sequence comes from uncultured Candidatus Saccharibacteria bacterium, assembly GCA_964543755.1. Taxonomy (GTDB): domain Bacteria; phylum Patescibacteriota; class Minisyncoccia; order Minisyncoccales; family CSSED10-335; genus CAZIZF01. The sequence goes on along the minus strand of CAZIZF010000011.1, from coordinate 9,751 downwards.
CCGGCGGGTATCTTAAGGGATTCCCAATTAATGAGTGTTTTGTTCTGTAGAGCAAATTCAGCCAAAAGGGTGCTGTCTATGATTTTGAAATTGTAATGCGGGCTTTTTTCGTTTGTTTTTCTTTTAATACTATAAAAGCTGTTTTTAGAGGGTACGTAAAAATCGGGAGTGTATCGCAGTTTTCCATTATTAAATGTTTTTGCTCTATATTCATATTTCAAATTATAGCGTTTCAATATTCGCGCGAAGTCTGCCTCAGAAGAAGAATGTACGAAATGACCCAGATCTTTACGAAAACCTTCTTCTTTACGAGAAGATGGCTTACCTTTTTTAGAACTCCTACTCTTTACGAGAACCATATCTCCGGGACTTATATCTTCTAATTTTCTCCATCCATCTTTAGTCAAAAAACAATGTTCTTTAGTTGCCTTTATCTCCTTGTCGTTTGTTGTTAAAGTGTAAACTTCTTTTATTCCGCTCTTTACAACATCTTCAATTTCATTTAAATGAACTTCTCCTTTATCCAAATACAAAGATGCCAGTCGTTTTTTATTTCTTTTTTCGTATAATTTCTTAATAGTGGTGTTAGAAACAACTGTATCTCCTGACAAACATTCTAGCTGGAATACTCCGACGGTCTCACCGCGTTGAAGTATTTTATACGTCTTTTCATCGTCCAATGGTATCGCTCCGATATCTATATTCTCCTTATTAATGGCATATATCTTTGTGAGAGTGTCTTCTATTATAGTAAGATTCTTTAGGCCGAGGAAGTCCATTTTCAACATACCCAAACTTTCAACCGATTTCATTTCGTATTGAGTAACAACACTCGCCTCATTATTAGTTGAGTGTTGGAGAGGTATCATTTCGTCAAGTGGGTCTTTTGAAATCACGACCCCACAAGCGTGGGTTGAGGCGTGACGGGCGACACCTTCTAATTTCTTAGCCATCTCTATAAATTCTTTAAACTTAATATCTGTGTTATAAATCTGTCTGAATTCAGTCACTTTTTCTATTGTTTCGTCCAGTGAGAGACCCAAGGGAATCATCTTAGCAATTTTATCGCAATAGGAGTAAGGATATTCAAGGGCTCTTCCGACATCTCTTATCACGGCTCGGGCGGTCATAGTGCCGAAAGTAATAATCTGCGCCACTTTATCGTGACCATATTTTTCACTGACATAGTGTATGACCTCGTCTCTTCTTCTATCTGCAAAATCAAGATCAATATCTGGCATTGATGCTCTCCCTGGATTAAGAAAACGTTCAAAAAGTAGATCATATTTTAGCGGATCTATATCGGTGATGTTAAGGAGGTAGGAGACGAGGGATCCTCCAACAGAACCTCTTCCAGGTCCAACAACTATCTTATTATCCTTAGCCCAGTTGACTAGGTCTTGAACGATTAAAAAGTAGGATGAGAATTTCATCTTTTTTATCACATCAAGTTCATAATTAATCCTTTCTATAACTTTCGCATAATCATATTCCTTACATTTTTTCTTAAGACCTTCAAAAGTTAATTCCCGGAGATATTCATCAGTTGTTTTTCCTTCTGGTAGGGGGAAGTAAGGGAGCTTAATATTACCAAATTCAAATTCAAAATTGCAGGCATCTTTTATCTTCTGGCTATTTTCAATCGCCTCGGGAATATCTTTGAAATCTTTAATCATCTTCTCGGCCGATCTCACTGAAAGGTCGCAATTCATAAAACTCAATCTTTTTGGGTCGTTGGCTTTAGCTCCTGTATTGATTAGCATAAGAATATCTTGAGCTTCGTTGTCCTCAGCCCTGAGATAATGACAGTCATTAGTGGCGACCAGAGGAATACCGGTCCTCTTAGAAATTTCAATCATTCCCTTGTTAGCTATCGCCTGTTCCTTGATGTTAGGATGTGACTGGAGTTCCAGGTAGAAGTTTCCCTTGCCAAATATCTGCTGATATCTCAATGCCGCTTCCTCGGCTTTTTTTTCTTTTTTTTGTATGATGAGTTGTGGTACTTTGCCCTGAAGGCATCCGGAGAGGGAGATGAGTCCTTCAGAATGTTTGGCTAGGAGATCGTCATCAACCCTGGGTTTGTAATAGAATCCTTCAAGATTTGCTTTTGAGACAAGCTTGACTAGGTTGCGATAGCCCTTTTCGTCTTTCGCTAAGAGGACCATATGATATCTTTTATCATCGATATTAGGTCTCTTCTGGTACATTGATTCAATGGCAGTATAGATTTCACAACCGATAATCGGTTTTATTCCCTTTTTCTTAGCTTTCTGCGCAAATTCTACGGCACCATATAATACGCCGTGATCAGTCAACGCAACAGAATCCATTCCTAATTCTTTAACATAGTCAATAAGGTCATCTATTTTAGAGAGACCGTCTAATAAAGAATAGTGCGAGTGTACATGTAGATGAGTGAACTTCATTTTTCTTATTGAATTCAGAAAGAGACTATCTTTTCCTTGCATTCAAGATTTTCAAATAAGGATTCTCCCTTAATGTAACTATCTCTTAATATCAATACATCTCCGATTTTGGAGTTGGAGAAATTAAGAAATTCCCATACGCTCAATTTCTGGAAGTCAACCATACCTGATATATAGCTCCATTCTAGATCAAGCGATTTTTCAATTTCGGCATTTTGCATATAAAAGTCTCCTTTAATGATACCAGAAGATGATTCAAGGCTGATTACCTTTATTCCTTTTGCGTTCATTCTTCCGTTGATACGAGATTTATTAAGAGAGAGAAATCCTTGAATATGAGCTTTTTCCAGATCGAGTGAACCTTCAATCTTTCCTCCAACGATGTTTAATGAATTCTTGACCGCCACTCGGGAAGCGATGAGGTTGCCTTTTATCTCCAACTCTCCAAAATAGAGGGCGTTATTGACAACTGCTCCCTCCATTATCAAGTCACCAATAATAGTACTTCTGCCAAGATAAAAACTTCCAAGGAATACAGCATTCTTGAAGTTTAGACCACACCTTATCTCCCTTTCCGAAAGATTTAGTTCATGAATAGTCTGATTTGAGAAGTCAGCATCCCTGCTTTCTGATTCGGCAATCTTTATCTCTCGCTCTACATCTTTTTGGAATACTATTTTTTGGTAAGACTCTTCCATATTTAAATTTTTTCTATATTATTAAAACTATAGCTTAGGTTATTATAGGATAATATGTAAAAAAATGAAAGAAGTATCAGAAGAAGACTTTAGTTTTTTAACGGTGGTTGGGATAGACGAAGTTGGACGCGGCTCTCTGGCTGGTCCAGTTACTGCGGCTGCTGTCTTTATCTCTGACCAATCATCTTTGGATAAGATCTCTTTTGGTGATTCTAAGAGTATGAACGAAAAGAGAAGGGAAGAACTTTTTAAGATATTTTTGTCATTACCAGGAATAGAGTGGGGGATTGGATCTGTCTCCTCTAAAGTGGTTGACCGGATTAATGTTCTTGAGGCGACGAAGGTTGCTATGAAGAAAGCCGTTCTAAATCTTAAACGAAAGGGTGTGACAGCTGATGTTCTTTTAATAGACGGTAATTTTCTTCTAGGGACAGGTCTCTTAGAAAGGGCTGTAATAAAAGGAGATGAGACTATCGTTTCTTGCAAGATCGCTAGCATCATTGCTAAGGTGACTCGAGATAGGATAATGAGACGCAACTCAAAGAAGTATCCCGGATATTACTTTGAAAAGAATAAGGGATATGGTACTGCACTTCATCTGGAGGCAATTGAGAAAAAAGGGAGATCTCCGATACATCGGACGACCTTTGCGGTTAAGAAGAAGTTTTAAAACCTCTTTTCAATGTTATCTTCTCTAGGAAAGGTTAGAAAAAGGGGCTTGTTTTTTTGCTTTTCATTGGACTTCTCTTAGTAGTATTTGTTATAAATCTTCCAGCCAGCGTTGTCCTTATTAATCTTGGATGACTGAAATCCAAAATGTTATGCCGAATCTGGGAAATAACTTTTGTTAGTTATAAAACCTTGTAATATCACTTTTTCTATGCTAATCTTTTTCTTAGTTAACAAAAAAAGATGGCTGTACCTAAAAAACGACATACAAAATCGAGAAGAAATAAGAGAAGGGGAAATATATTTTTAGAAAAGCCGACGCTCGCATCTTGTTCCAAGTGTGGAAAGGAAGTGCAACCACATATCCTTTGCCGAAATTGCGGATATTATAAAGGAAAGGAGGTGGTGGATGTTTTTAAGAAGATGGATAAGAAGGAGCAGAAAGAGAAGCAGAAGGAGCTTCAATCCCAGGAAGGTGAGAAGTTAAGCATGGAAAAACTTTCTCGTAAATAGCCCATATATGCCCTCCAGACATTTTTCACGATCGATAGTTCTCCAATCTCTTTATGAGTGGGATTTTTACGGTAAGAAAGAGGGGAAATTAAAAGAGATAACCGAGAGAAATATCAGGGAGTTTGGTTCTGGTCTTAAAGAAGAGAGCTTCATATGGAGCTTAATAGACGGGGTGATTGAAAATATTGTTCGACTAGATGAGGTAATAAGTATAGCTGCTCCTGAATGGCCTCTTCAGCAGGTTGCTATAATAGATAGAAATATCCTGCGGATAGGTCTATTTGAACTTCTTTTCGCTAACAAAGAGGAAGTACCGCCCAAGGTTGCCATAAATGAAGCAATTGAGTTGGCGAAGAGTTTTGGCGGAGAGAGTTCAGGAAGATTTGTGAATGGAGTTCTTGGTACTGTTTTTCGCGAAATGAAATAAGATGATGAAGGACTTTTCATTACTTGAAAAAAAATTAAAACTTAAATTTAAGAACAGGGATTTATTGATTCAGGCTTTTTGCCATCGGTCGTATATAAACGAGAATCCGGATTTCTCTCTTGGGCATAACGAAAGGTTGGAATTTCTTGGGGATGCGGTTTTGGAACTGGTTGTCACAGAACACCTTTACAGTAAGTATCCGAGTGAGACAGAAGGAGAACTAACAAGTTGGAGGGCGGCACTGGTTAATACCAAGATATTATCCGAAACTTCTAAGGAGCTGGAGTTTGATGCCTTTATTCTTTTGTCCAAAGGGGAAGATAGTGAGATTGGTAGAACTAAGCAGTCAATATTAGCGGATACCTTTGAAGCTGTAATAGGAGCGATTTATCTTGACAGTGGCTATGATTTATGTAAAATATTCATTGAGAGATATTTAATAACAAAGCTCTCTCGGATATTAAAGTTGGGTCTTCATAAGGATGCAAAGTCTGTGTTCCAAGAGAAAATTCAAAGTAAGAATGGAGTTACCCCGGTTTATAAGGTTTTACAAGAGTCGGGACCTGAACATAGGAAACTCTTTGTTTTAGGGGTCTTTGTTAAAGATGAGATGATAGCCGAAGGTAAAGGATATTCCAAGCAGGAGGCGGAGGAAGAAGCGGCTCGAAAAGCATTAGAAATAAAAGGGTGGAATAATAATTAAAGAATATGATTACGATAAGATTGTTTCGAATAGGAAAGAAGAAGCAACCGTCTTATAAGATTGTTGTTACCGATAAAAGGAACCCTCCGAGCGGGGGTAGGTTTATTGATGAAGTCGGTTTCTATAACCCAATAACTAAAGAGAGGTCTATCAATGGAGAGAAGGTTAAATACTGGATTAGCAAGGGTGCCTCGGTTTCTGATACCGTCCATAATCTTTTAGTAACGGAGGGTGTCCTTGAAGCGAAGAAGAGACCTAAACATAGTTTACCTGAAAAGAAGGAGAAGGAAGAGATAGTTGTTCCGAAAGAAAAGATTGCTAAAGAAGCAGTCGTGCCAAAGGAAGTATTCAAACCTGAATCTAAGATTAAAGTTGCTGTAGAGGAAAAGAAATAACGGGTATTGACTGTAAGTCATTAAGATTATAGGATGTAAAAAAGGTCGGACAAGTAAGATAAAGTATATTGACTTATGAACAACGAAACTCCTGATTATGATTTTTTAGAATTCGTAGCAAAAGCGCTAGTTGATCATCCTGAAGATGTGAGAATTGAGAGGAAGGTTGATGAAATGGGGGTTCTTCTCTCTTTGAGTGTTAATCCTAAGGATATGGGGCAGATAATCGGAAAGGCGGGAGCGACAGCAAAGGCGATTAGAAATCTCGTTAGGATTATCGGCTTAAAGAATCAAGCTCGTGTGAATTTAAAGATTGAAGAACCAGCAGGCAGACAGTCGATTGAACAGAAGGCGACTAATGCAGAAGGCCTAACTATTTAGATATCAATTTTATTCTAACCGTGCTATCATTAACGATAGTACGGTTTTTATTTCCAATGATTTTTGATATAATAACAATATTTCCCAGAATGTTTAAAGGTTTTATTAAAGAAGGTCTTCTTGGAAAGGCAGTGAGAAAAGACCTTTTGGAGGTTAATATCCACAACCTAAGGGATTGGACTGACGATAAGCACAAAACTGTTGATGACAAACCGTTCGGTGGGGGATTGGGTATGGTTATGAAGGTTGAACCGATATTTAAGGCGGTGACTGATCTCAAGAAGAATGATGATTCTAGGGTTATACTTTTCGGACCCAGAGGAAAGAGATTTAGTCAATCATCGGCTCACAGATTATCAAAAGCCAATCATTTAATAATGATATGTGGAAGGTATGATGGGGTGGATGAAAGGGTATCTCAATATATCGCCGACGAGGAGATATCAATCGGTGATTATGTTTTAATGGGTGGCGAGATTCCTGCGATGGTTGTGATAGAGTGTATTTCCCGTCTTATACCTGGTGTAATAGGAAAGGAAGAGTTCTTAAAAGAAAGGATATCCTCTACTACTGCCATAGAATATCCTCAATTCACTCGACCTGCGATATTTAAACCATCATCTAGTGAAGAATGGAAGGTGCCGGATATCCTCTTATCTGGAGACCATAAAGAGATAGCGGAGTGGAAGAACTCCCAGGGTAGAATTATATAATGAACAAGAATTATCACTCATTTTCTATAGAAAGAGTATTCAAGGAAGTATCATCTAGTGAGAATGGTCTTTCCAATAATGAAGCGAAGAGACGTCTTTCCGATTTCGGACCCAATGATATTGGAGAGGACAAAGGGGTCAATCCTGTAACAATATTTCTTAAACAATTTACCAGTATATTAATATATATATTATTTGCTGCCGCAGGTATAGCTTGGTTTTATGGAAAGATGCTAGACGCTTTTGTTATTCTCGGAGTGATACTTCTCAATACTACAATAGGATTTATCCAGGAGTATCGCACTGAAAAGGCGATACAAGCCCTTAAAGAGATAATAGTGCCTACGGCCAAGGTTTATCGCGAAGGGGAGTTATTAAAGATAAAAGCTAGGGATCTTGTTCCTGGGGATATAATAATAGTTGAGGAAGGGGATAAAATACCAGCCGATGGAAGGATTTTTGAGGCCAAGAACTTTAGAACGGTTGAGGCTTCTTTGACAGGGGAGTCAACTCCCATATCAAAGACAATTGACGAGATGTCGGAAGGGACTTCGCTTGCTGATAGGAAGAATATGGTATGGATGGGTACTTTTGTAGCTGGGGGTAGTGCAAAGATATTGGTTGTTGCGACCGGCGAGGAGACCGCCTTCGGGAAGATAGCGAAGGATATAGCGGGAATAAAGAGGGGCAAGAGTCATTTTGAATTAAAGATCGATAAACTTGCTAAACAGATGGGGACCATCGGTGTTCTTGGGGCTTCACTGATCTTTATGATCGGTTTTTTCCTTAAGGAATTGGAGTTTCAGGAGATACTTCTCTTTACTATTGCTTCTTTGGTTTCTGGTATTCCAGCCGGGTTACCGGCCATATTAGTTATAGTTCTTGCCTTGGGCGCGGGGCGAATGGCTAGGAGGAATGCGATAATAAGGAGATTGCCGGCAACACAGACATTTGGTGTCACTACCATAATTGCGACTGATAAGACGGGAACTTTGACCCAGAATACGATGAATGTGAGAGAGATTATTCTCGGAGAAGGAGAGGGTCTGAATGTTACTGGTGAGGGATGGGAGCCGATTGGTGAGTTCTCAAGAGGTAAACGTAATCTCTCACCTTTAGAAGAGCCAATACTAGGGAAGTTAATTCATATTGCTGCTATCTGTAATAGCGCAAAGATCTTTAAGGAGGAAGGAGAGGCAAAGCATAAGATCATAGGCGATCCAACTGAAGCATCTTTAACAGTATTGGCTAGGAAAGCCGGTTTGAGAGAAGATATTCTCAAAGAGACAAGGATAGATGATCTGCCGTTTAATTCTAAACTAAAATATCGGGCTTCATTAAATTTAATAGACTCAAGGAAAGAGATATATATGGTCGGGGCTCCAGAGGTGGTCATAGAGCGTTCTAGGTATTTTTTAGGGAAAGACGGAAAGAAAAAAATGACTGAGGAGAAGAGAAAGGAGTTATTAAAGAAGACGGAGGAGTTGACTAATAGAGCGATGAGGACTATATCGCTGGCCTATAGGGAGGTGTCGCCAAATAGCAACTTGGTATCGGATGAGATGGTATATGAGATGGTATTTGTTGGTACGGTCGGTATAATAGATCCTCCTAGGCCGGAGGCAAGAGCTTCCGTTCTGAAGGCGAAGAGAGCCGGCATTAGGGTGATAATGACGACGGGTGATCATAAAGGCACGGCTCTTGCTATATCACAGGAAGTTGGAATAGTTGATGATGATACAAGGGTTTTGACTGGAAGTGACCTTGATAATATGTCTGAGAGGGATTTCTATAAAGCAGTGAAGCAGGTAAACGTCTTTGCACGGCTCTCCCCCGAGATGAAGTTAAGAATAGCGACCGCTCTTCAGGACCAAGGTCATATCGTTGCTATGACTGGAGACGGTGTTAATGACGCCCCTGTACTCAAGAAAGCCGATATCGGGATAGCTATGGGCATAACAGGGACGGATGTTGCCAGAGAGGCGAGTGAGATTGTTTTAACAGATGACAATTTTGCTTCAATTGTAAACGCAATAGAGGAGGGGAGGATTGTCTTTACTAATACGCGCCAAACGAGCTTTCTTCTGATTACTACCAATTTTTCCGAACATACTACTTTAATAAGCTCATTATTAATCTTTACTCAATTACCACTTCTTCCAACTCAGATATTATGGCTAAACTTAGTTACTGATGGTATATCGGGCTTGGCTTTAGCAGCCGAACCGAGCCATGGTGACACCCTTAAAGAACCGCCTCGGGATAAGAAAGAGGGGATTCTCTCTAAAGAAATTATCCCTTTCCTTATACTTATGACAATTACTATGGCGGTCTTAACTCTCTCTTTCTTTTCTTATCATCTCTCTGCTTCTGGTAGCATAGACAAGGCGCGAACAGCCGCTTTTGCAGTTATGGCTTTTAGCCAATTATTTAATTTGCTTAATATGAGGTCAATGAGAAGATCAATATTTGAGATCGGTCTCTTTTCAAATCGGCCGATAGTCTATGCTTTCGCCGTATCAGTGGTACTTCAGTTTGTTGCAATCTATCTTTTAGATCCTATATTCCACTTTGAACCACTCTCACTTTCAGAGATAGGATTGATAATTCTTTCCTCTTCATTAGTTCTCTGGTTCGGTGAAATTTATAAATACCTGAGGTATGGGAGACACCACGGCATTGAAAAATAATTTCTTTATGGTAGTATTATTTTAATAAGGGGTAGGTGGTAGAGTGGTCAAATACACCAGACTGTAAATCTGGCACCTTCGGGTTACGGGGGTTCGAATCCCTCCCTACCCACATTTCAGGACTTGTCAAATTTTG
>CAZIZF010000010.1:0-15035 GCA_964543755.1 uncultured Candidatus Saccharibacteria bacterium | reverse complement strand
TGATGATAAATTGAGACGAGAATATTCTTGGACATTAATCAAAGCTTCTGGAGAAGCGGTTGGACTTCCAGCTAGATACCAAGGGAATTCAGAAGTTGGTCATTTTACAATTGGCTCTGGTAGAATAGTTGACCAGAGTCTGGTTAGGATAAATAAGTCAATAGAGAGCGGCGAATTCTTTAAGAAAAAGGAGTTTTTGGATGCGATAGAAAATTGCAAGAAGAATAAGAGCTCATTGCATATTATAGGCCTTCTTCAAAAAGAGGGAGTTCATTCTCATATGGATCATCTTTTAGCGCTTCTTGAGTTATGTAAAAGAGATAATTTTAAGAAAGTCTTAATTCATACAATTACTGACGGAAGAGATGCTCCACCGACTAAAGGAAAGGAATATCTTAAAGAGTTAATTGCTCTCGGATTTGGTGAGATTGTTACGATATCTGGAAGATATTATGCGATGGATAGAGATAAGAGATGGGAGAGGACAAAAATAGCTTACAATGCGATAGTCAAAGGAGAATCAGAGCATCAATTTAGTGATCCATTATTAGCACTAGAGAAGTGTTATGAGAGGGGAGAGACAGATGAATTTATTGTTCCTCAAACCAAGATTGGTTATGAGGGAATAAAAGAAAGTGATTCTGTTATCTTCTATAATTTAAGAACCGACCGACCAAGGCAATTAAGTCAAGCGATAATAGAAAAGGATTTTACTCCTTGGGAAAAAAAACCTTTAGACATCTTCTTTGTTGCGATGACTGAATATTATAGGCCGATGAACGCAAGGATTGCTTTTAAGGAAGAGAAGAACAAGAATATCTTGGGAGAGATAGTAAGTAGAGAAGGGCTACGTCAGTTAAGGATTAGCGAGACCGAAAAATATGCCCATGTGACTTTCTTTTTTAATAGCCAAAAAGAAGAACCATTTCCGGGAGAAGAGAGAATAATGATTCCTTCCCCAAAAGAAGTTGCTACTTATGATGAAAAACCGGAGATGAGTGTTTATGAAATAAGAGATAGAGTTTTGGAGGAGATAGAATTAAAAAAATATGATCTTATAATTGTCAATCTAGTTAATGTTGATATGGTAGGTCATAGTGGTAATAAGTCAAAAACTAAGTTAGCGATTGAGCATGTTGATAAAGTAACAGGAGATATTGTAGATTCAGGATTATCTAATGGCTATGTTGTCTTAGTTACCGCTGATCATGGGAATGCCGAGGACCAGAGTCCAGAATGGAAGACTAGCCACACAACTAACAAAGTTCCTTTCATCTTTGTTTCAGAAGATAAGGTGTCATTAAAAAAAGATGGCGGATTGAAAGATATCGCTCCAACGATATTGGAGATTTTAGATATTAGAAAGCCGGTTGAAATGGATGGGGATAGTTTATTGAGTTAAATAAAGCTCTCTTGATTTTGAATTTAGTTTAGTAGAATGAAGATTATTTGTACCTAAGAAGAAGATATAGTTGTATCAAAAAATTTGCATAAATTTAGGATTAAGCATATAATCAATTTAATTTGAAATTAGAAATTAAATAAAAAGATGAAAAATAAAAAAGTTTGGATTTTGATTGGATCTTTGATGATTGTCATTCTTGCTGTTGGAATTTGGAAGTACAGCAAACCTTCCGCTGTTAACACGGTGCCCAAGGATGAGATCTCTGCTCAAGTAGTAAGTTATATCAATAATATTTTAATGGGACAGGCCACAGCATCATTGGTTGAAGTAATTGAAGAAAGTGGGGTTTATAAGATAACTTTTGATATTGATGGCCAGCAATATGATACTTATGCTACATTAGACGGAAAACTGCTTTTTCCAGAGGGATTGGATTTAACCGACACAAGTATCTTTGAAGAGACGACAGCTCCGACTAAGGAAAATATAAACACAACTATAGGTGGGTTTATAAAAACAGGGGAAGATCCTTGTCTTAAAGACGGCAAACCAATAGTCTATTATTTCGGAAATTCCGACTGTCCTTTTTGTCTATGGCAATATCCTGTCTTGATTGCGGCTATAGAATCGCTTGCAGATTATGTTGTCTTTAAGGATTTTAATAATATTGAAGGGGATATGGAAGTATTTCAGCGATATAGCGAAGGAGGAGTTCCTCTTATCGTCATCGGCTGTAGTTATGCTAGAACTGGCGCTGGGGGAAGAGAAGGTGAAGAGGAAACTGATAAGAATATTATCTCGGCTCTTATTTGTAAATTAACTGGAGGTCAGCCACAAGAGGTTTGTAGTGGATTAGAGGAGATTATGAGTCAGATTTAGTACTTACAGAATGCGGCTAGTTAATAATTTAATCGCCCAGGGGTGGCTGAAGACCCCATCAATTATTGATGCTTTTTGTAAAATTAAGAGAGCAGATTTTCTCTCAGCAGATAAGGGATTGGCTGAATTGAATGTGGCCTTGCCTATCGGTTTTGATCAAACTATTTCTCAACCTTTAGTTGTTGCTTTTATGATAGAACTGCTTCAACCTCAGCCCGGAGAAAAGATTCTAGATGTTGGTTCAGGTTCTGGCTGGACAACAGCTCTCCTAGCTGAAATTGTGGGCTCCGAAGGAAAAGTGATAGCCATAGAACTGATTCCCGAGTTAAAGAAATTTGGTGAAAAAAATACGTCTAAGTATAACTTTATAACAAAAGGAATTGCTGAGTTTGTGTGTGGTGATGGTTCTTTAGGATATGAGAAAGTAGCTCCTTTTGATAAGATTTTGGCCTCGGCGACTGCTCAAGAAATTCCTCAACCATGGAAGGAACAATTAGAGATCGGAGGTAAAATAGTCGCTCCTGTTGGTAATTCTATTTGGCTTTATGAGAAAAAAGCGGAAGGAAGATTTAAAAAGACAGAATATCCTGGATTTGTCTTTGTGCCGTTGATTGTTGATTCTATTTAATTAATTTGGTAGAATAGAAATGAAGGTCGAATTAAATAAATTAATAATAAAAAAAAAGATGGAAAAAGAAAAAGTTAAAGTAAAGATTTATTCTACGCCTACTTGTGTTTATTGCGTAACACTTAAGAAATTTCTTGAAGAGAAAGGGGTAGAATTTGAAGATATTGATGTCTCTTCAGATGAGGAAGCTGCCAAGGATATGGTTGAGAGATCGGGTCAGATGGGAGTGCCAGTTATTGAGATAGACGGAGAGATGATTGTTGGATTTGATAAGGCAAAGATCTCGGAGAAATTGGGATTATAATCTTAAAATAATATATGACCAAAGTTGCTATAAATGGATTTGGGAGAATTGGAAGAGCTGTAGCTAAGATTATTCTTAAGGATTACCCTAATTTAGAGCTAATTGCAGTGAATGACCTTACTAAGCCAGCTACCTTAGCGCATCTCTTTAAATACGATACCGTTTACGGAACTTACGACGGGGATCTCGAGCTTGAAGGTGATAACTTAATTATTAAAGGAAAGAAAGTTGTATTATTTTCAAAGAGAGACCCCGAGGAGCTTCCTTGGGAGCACTTAGGGATTGATATCGTCCTTGAATGTACGGGACTTTTTAGGGATTATAAAGGAGCGGAGAGTCATATCAGAGCTGGTGCTAAGAAGGTAATCATCTCTGCTCCGTCTAAGGATCCGAAGAATGTTCCATCTTATGTTATAGGAGTTAATGAGGAAGAGATGACTAATGATCATCATATTATTGACCTGGGATCGTGTACCACTAATTGCCTAGCTCCCATACTCAAAGTTATAAACGATGCTTACGGAATAGAGAAGGGCTTTATGACAACAGTTCATAGCTATACTGGTGACCAAAAACTGGTTGATATGGGTCATTCCGATCTTAGAAGAGCGAGAGCTGCAGCGGAGAATATAGTTCCCACGACAACCGGAGCCGCTAAAGCGATCGGGAGAGTTCTACCCGACCTTGAAGGGAAGATTGACGGGATATCTTTAAGAGTTCCGACACCTGTAGTATCCCTACTTGATCTTTTTTGCGAACTAAAAAAAGAAGTGACGGTGGAGGAGATAAAAGATCTTTTTAGAGAAAAATGTCAAGAGGAGAGATATAAAGGGATTATGAAGATTGAGGAGGCTCCGTTAGTTTCATCTGATTATATCGGAAGTAGGTTTTCGGCCATTATTGATTCCCACCTCATTATGTCCAACGGAAAATTGATAAAAATTATAGCTTGGTATGATAATGAGTGGGGATATTCTTGCCGGTTGGCTGATATGGCCAATTTAATCGCTAAAAAAATAATATGAAATATTTTGTATCAGGACACCAAAGCCCCGACACCGATTCAGTGATATCGGCGATAGTTTTTAGTATTTACCTTAAGAGGATTGGGGTTGTTGCGGAACCAGTTATTGTCGGTAAACTTAATCGTGAAACAGAGTTTATTCTAAAAAAGTTTAGACAAGAGAAGCCGCGGTTATTGATGAAAGCGCCAGTTAATGCGAAATTCTATCTAGTAGATCATGGAGGAATAGACCAAGCGATCTCTGGACTTAAAGAGGATAATATTGTGGGAGTTGTAGACCATCATCGGATGGTAGGACTTAATACTTTAGAACCGATCCTTTATCGCTGTGAGGTAGTTGGTAGCACATCAACAATAGTGGCCAAAATGTTTAAAGAGAAGGGATGGAGATTGAATAAGAAGTTAGCTGGTCTTCTGGCTGCAGGAATAATATCTGATACATTAAAATTAAGATCTAAGACAACGACCAAAGAGGATGAAAAGATACTTAAGGAGTTAGCTCAGATAGCTGGTCTTGATATTAAAAAGTTTAGCCAGGAGATGTTTGAGGCAAAATCAGATATTTCAGGAATGAGTTTGAGAAAAATACTGCTTAGCGATTTTAAAGAATACGAGCACAAAAGTAAGAAGTTAGCTGTAGGGGTTTTTGAGACGGTTGATACTACTTCTTTTTATAAAAAAAGCGATAAGGTTTTTAATTTTCTTAGAAAGATAAAAAAAGAGAAAGGATTTGATTTTCTTTTTTTTGCCTTGGTGGATATTATAAAGAAAGAAGCGTCTTTTTATCTGATAGCTGAAGAAGAAGCAGAGATCTTCCAAAAAGCTTTTAACTTGTCTTTTGAGGAAAAAGAAGCTATTATTACCTTAAAAGGAATTACTTCTAGAAAAAAAGAGATAGTTCCTTTTATTCTTAAAGCAATTTAAATAATGAATAAGATTCTCATTGCCATCCAAGATGAGTTCCTTAGCAGAATATATGTTGATTTTTTTAGAGAAGAGAAGTTTTCGGTTTTAGTCGTTAATAAGGATGATGATATTATTTCTCTGATACTTAAGGATATACCTGATGTGATTCTTTTAGATATCTTTTTTGCTGAACGCAATGAATTTAAGATATTGAAAGACCTAAAGGGTAATAAATTGACTTATAAAATACCGATTATCCTGATAAGCCGTTATGAGGAAGAAAGATATCGAAAGAAAGCAATTGAATTTGAAGTGAAGGATTTTTTAGTTGGAGAGTATAGCTCCCCACTCCTCATATTAAGAAGAATAAAGACTCATCTTGGAGGAGAGCGGAGTTATCATTTACCAGTTGATATCAATAATTTGGTAGTGAGAGAATTAATGGAAGATCTTAACTATCAAAGCTTAAAGTGTAAGAAGTGTGGCGGTAATATGGAGATGAATCTAATACGGGATTTAAGTAAGGGATCTAATTATTTCAAAGTTTCATTTATCTGTCCTCTTTGTGGGATATAAGAAGATATGAAAAAAAAGGATAAATTGGTAATAAAATATGAGGATATAAGCAAGGAGGATCTTGCTTTGGTTGGTGGTAAAAATGCGTCTCTTGGTGAGATGATAAAGAATCTCTCGGCCAAAGGTGTTTTGGTCCCGAAGGGTTTTGCTACTACGAGTTATGCTTATTTTGAATTCTTGAAAGAGAATGATTTATTACCAGAATTAAAGAAGATATTTAAGGATTTAAATATTAATGACATTAAAAATCTTCAAAGAGTTGGGAAGAGAGCTAGGAAGATGGTATCTCAAGCCGAGTTCTCAGAGAAATTTCGGGACGAGATAATTAAAAATTATCAAGAGATGGGTCGCGAGTATGGGAAGAATCCAGAGGTAGCGGTAAGGAGTTCAGCTACTGCAGAAGACCTGCCAGGAGCATCTTTTGCTGGACTTCACGAGACGTACCTTAATGTTAAAGGAGAGAAGGAACTTCTCTTAGCTGTCAAGAAGTGTATTGTGTCGTTATTCGGCGACAGAGTCATATCATACAGGGTGAGTAAGGGGTTTGACCATTTTGATATCGCGCTTTCGGTTGGTGTTCAGAAGATGGTAAGGTCTGATAGCGGATCTTCTGGAGTCATGTTTACAATGGATACTGAAAGTGGATTTAAAGATGTAGTTTTAATTAATTCAATATGGGGAATAGGAGAGATGATAGTTCAGGGGCATATAACTCCAGATGAGTTCTATATCTTTAAACCCACTATGAAGCAAGGCTATAATTCAATAATCCTTAAAAACTTAGGTAAGAAATACAAAAAGTACACTCTCCTTTCCAAGGGAGGACTGAAGGAAGTGCAGGTTCCAGTTAAAGATCAATTGAGGTTTTCGTTATCGGATGACGATGCGATTACTCTAGCTAAATGGGGAGTCATTATTGAAGAGCATTATGGTATGCCGCAGGATATAGAGTGGGCGAAGGATGGAAAGACGGGACAGCTCTTCATTATCCAATCAAGACCTGAGACGATACATTCAGAAAAGAAAGAAAACTATTATGAGGAATATACGATTGAATCGGGGCATAAGCCGATCCTTGAGGGAATTGCGGTTGGGAATAAGATAGGTCATGGAAAGGTAATGGTTATACCCAATGTATCCCAGATTAGTAATTTTAAAAAAGGAGAGGTTCTTGTCACCAAGATGACTGATCCCGATTGGGTTAGTATTATGAGGTTAGCTTCGGCGATAGTAACCGATGAAGGAGGGAAAGTTTGTCATGCGGCGATTATTGGTAGAGAGTTGGGTATTCCTGTTATAATAGGTACGGATAAAGGAACCGAAAAACTTAAGACAGGGATGACTATTACAGTTGACTGCACACAAGGACTTAAGGGAAGGATTTTTAAGGGCAATATACCTTATAAAACTAAGAGGTATGATTTAGATAAGATACCGAAACTCAAGACGAAGATTATGCTTAATGTTGGAACTCCGGATGTTGCCTTTAAGAATTCGTTTATTCCTAATGACGGTGTTGGTCTTGCCCGCGAGGAGTTTATCATCGCCGAGAAGATAAAGGTTCATCCTTTAGCGCTCTATCATTACAAGGATCTTCAAAAGAAGGCGCGTAGTTCTAAGAAGATCAAAAAGATTGTTGATGAGATTAAAGAGATTACTATTGAACATGCAGATAAGAGAGAGTTTTTCGTTAAAGAATTAGCAGAAGGTATGGCTCAGATAGCCGCCGCTTACTATCCCAATGAAGTGATAGTTCGTTTCTCTGATTTTAAGACGAATGAATACAAAAACCTAGTTGGAGGAGAGCTTTACGAGGATGAGGAATCAAATCCGATGCTTGGATTTCGTGGAGCTTGTCGATATTTAGATGAAGGATTTCAACCAGCTTTTATGATGGAATGCGAGGCGATTAAGAGGATAAGAAACGTTTTTGGATTAAAGAATGTATCGGTGATGGTTCCGTTCTGTCGCACGGTTGAAGAAGGGAAGAAGGTTATAAACCTTATTAAGAAATCAGGATTGGATGTTGGTAAAGGACTCAAGGTCTATGTTATGTGTGAGATACCTTCAAATGTCATATTAGCTGATCAGTTCTTGGATATCTTTGATGGTATGTCAATCGGGAGTAATGACTTAACACAACTTATGTTAGGACTTGACAGAGACAATGGAAAAATCGCTTACATTGGCGATGAGAGAGATGAATCAGTAAAGAAGATGATAGCAGATGTGATAAAAATCTGTAAGAGAAGAAAGAAATACTGCGGAATATGTGGTCAAGCGCCGAGTGATTTCACAGAGTTCGCAAGATTTCTTATGGATGAAGGAATTGATAGTATCTCATTAAGTCCCGATACTGTCATTAAGACAATTGAAAAGCTTTCAAAAAAGAAGGATGTTTGATGTTATAACATTCGGGTCAGCGTCTTGGGATATCTTTATAAGAGACGAAGAGATATATTCAGGGAAGGATAAGAGGTCTCCGACGGGAAACAAGATATACTTTCCATTAGGATCCAAGATTGAGATTGACGAACTTAGGTTTTCAACTGGCGGTGGAGGAACGAATGCGGTAGCAACATTTCTTGCAAGGGGATTTAAGACTGCCTATTGCGGTTCAGTTGGTGATGATCCGATTGGTGAAGCAATTATTGAAGATTTAAAAAAGAGAGGAGCGGATACCTCTTTAATATCTAAGATAAAAGAGAAGCCAACTAATCTTTCATTAGTAATTAGTATTTCGGGAAAAGATCGTACAATCTTAATATATAGAGGAGCTTCAGAGTATTTATCTGAAAATATCTTTAAAAAAAAGATTCTTGCTAAGTGGTTTTACATCGCCCCATTATCAGGAAAGTCGGTCTCTCTTTTTGGAGATATTATTGATTTCGCTTTTAAGAACAAGATAAAAGTGGCGGTTAATCTTAGTCAGGAACAATTAAAGATTCCTTTAACTAAATTAAAGAAGATTTTATCAAAGACGGAGATTTTACTTCTTAATCAGGAGGAATCATCTATTCTTACAGGAATAGATTATTCTAAAGAAAAGGAGATATTTGAAAAAGTATTATCTTTTTATTCCGGAATATTTGTAATGACTAAGGGTTCAAAAGGGGTTTTAGTTTCTGATGGGAAGTGGATATATGAAGCGGGAATAATTAAATCTCGGATTGTTGATAGGACTGGGGCTGGTGATTCATTTGGATCTGGTTTTGTTTCTGCGATAATGGTAGGTGAAGATATTAAAACAGCAATTCAGTTTGCGTCAGCCAATGCAACATCCTGCCTTAGGGAGTGGGGAGCTAAGAATGGATTGATTAAGAAAGGAGAGGGGTATAGGAGGGTGAAGGTTGATGTTAAGAGGACTTGATTTTTTTCTGCAAGTTGCTATCTTTGACTTGGGATAGTTAGAATATGTTCAAGATAATACAAAAACAAGATATGTGTATCGGTTGTGGAGTTTGTGCCTCTCTTTGTCCCAGATATTGGGAGATGTCTGAAGATGGCAAATCATCCTTAAAGGGATCAACGGTTAATTCTAATAACAATCCTGAATTGGAACTTGATGATGCTGGATGTAATCAGGAAGCGGCAGATGCTTGTCCAGTTCAATGCATTATCATTTTGAAAAAATAGCTTAATAATATGAAAATATCCTATAAAGAAAGAAAAAATTTAAAACAGCGGACAGATGGCTCAGTTCCCGGAATACTTTATGGTCCAGGAATAGAGAAAAATATTCCCTTAGAAATTAATTTAAGAGATTTCATTAAGGTTTACAATGAGGTGGGAGAGAGCTCTCTAGTATCATTGGAATCCTCAAATAGCTCCGAGAAATATCTTGTTCTTATTAACGAGATTCAGAGAGATCCTCTCAATAGAGAGATAATTCATATTGATTTTTATCAACCAAACTTAAAGGAGAAGGTTGAGGTAACTATTCCGTTAAGATTTGTCGGTTCCCCTCCTGCGATCAAGGAGTTTGGAGGAACTCTTGTCAAGAATATCCTAGAAGTTGACGTTAAAGCATTTCCGCAGGAACTTCCGAATGAGATTAAAGTCAATGTAGATAAACTTTTGACTTATGATGACACGGTAACGATAGCTGACCTTGAAGTATCTGAAGGAGTTGATATAATGAAAGAGGCGGAGGAGATAGTTGCCCTAGTCGTTCCGATAGTGGAAGAGAAAGAACTAGAACCGATTGAGGAAGATGTTGAGGCGGTTGATAAAGTCAAAAAGAAAGAGAAAGATGAGGTTGAAGAAGAGGAAGATAAAAAATAATCTTATAATGTCAAAAACCTTCAAAAAAGTTGTCGTAATTATACTCGTCATCAGTCTTTTTTTGACGGGTGTTGGTTCTGTTTTTGGACAGGATACGCTTAGTGAACAGGAGAGAGCTCAAGAGGAAAAACGACTTAAACAATTAAAAGCGGCAATACTTGAAAAAAAGAGAAACCTTGTAGGGCTTCAGGCTAAAGGGCAAAGGTATCAGCATCAGATTAGAGAACTTGAAAAAGAGATAGGTAGTCTCAATACCCAGATTAGGCAAGCTAAGTCCAGAATTAGAACCCTTACTGGACAGATAAAAGAGACAGAGGCATCTATTGATGTTACTCTTGCAGAAATAGAAAAATTGAGAGGCAGACTTACTGAAATCTTGAGAGCGATAGATAGAGAAGATAGTAAATCAAAGGTGGAGATAATGCTTGCTGAACAAAATATCAGCGACCATTTTGATAATTCTTTTAGTATTGAAATACTTTCTAATGAGACTAGAAATCTTTTAGGAGAGATAATAACACTTAAGGTAAGTTTGGAAGAGAAGAAGGAAGTATTGGGCGAGACAAAGAGCAAAACCGAGTTGATAGTGAAAGATCGAGAGTTTCAAGCTAAAATGGAGGAAAGAAAACGGGTTGCTCAAGAAGCTCTTTTGAAGAAGGTACAGAATCAGGAGATAGAAAAGAAGCAAGAGATTGCTCGACTTGAGAAGGAAGCAGCTGCGATAGAAGCAAAACTTTTACGATTGCCAGGATTGCTGACAGGCACCCCTCAACCTGACTTAAAAGAAGCTCTTGACATCGCAAGGTGGGTTCAAGGACATACAGGAGTCCAGCCGGCTTTTCTTTTAGCAATTATAATTCAAGAATCGGCTCTTGGAAGGAATGTTGGACAATGTTATATTACAGATACTACGAGTGGCAGTACGAAAAATCGTTTTGGTACAGTCTTTCCCAGAGGGATAAGGGAAGATAGCGAGCGTCGAGATTTAACAGCTTTCTTGCAGATTACAAGAGATCTCGGAATGGATCCTTTTAAGACTCCTGTATCTTGTTGGATTTACTTCCCTAGCAAGGGGCCGAATTGGGGCTTCGGAGGGGCTTTAGGTCCTGCCCAATTTCTTCCTACAACATGGAAAACTGTTTCGGATGAAGTAACTAGAATACTCGGTAGTGCAAATCCGTGGAATATACGAGATTCGTTCTTAGGAGCAGGTATTTATCTTATGCGTAGAGGTGCTGCTAACTGTGAGTTGACGGCTGCGAGGAGGTATTTTGGAACATCAACTCTTGGTTATGGGAGTTCGGTGATGAGAATAAGGGGATGTTTACAAGCAGTTATTGACCGTCGCCCTATAACCCCAGCTTGTCATAAACTTATTGGTTCTTATCTGGATTAATAAGAGATGGGATTTACTTTAATTCCTGCTGTAAGGACTCTATTATCGTGTCTAGAGCTCCGTCCATAACATCCTCAATATTACTCCATCTTTTTTGTATCCGATGATCAGTTATCCTGTTTTGAGGGAAGTTATAGGTCCTTATTTTTTCCGACCTGTCACTGCTTGAAACTTGACTTGCTCTCTCTTTTTTTGTCTTTTCTGCTGTTTCTTTTTCCATTGATTCAAGTATTCGGGCTTCAAGAATTGCCATCGCATTTTCTTTATTCTGATTCAGGCTTCTTTCAGTCTGTGAAGAAACAATGGTGTTGGTAGGAATATGGGTTATTCTTACTGCAGTCATTCTTTTATTAACATTTTGACCACCGGGACCAGTTGCCTTAAAGGTATCAATTTTTATCTCATTTGGACTTATCTTTAATGTTCCTTTTTTTGGTTTTAGAAGAACAATAACCGAAGCGGTTGAGGTATGGATTCTTCCTCCTTTTTCGGTTTCAGGAACTCTTTGTACTCTGTGGACACCTCCTTCGTATTTCATAAACGAATAGACATCACCATTTTTAAGTTCAAATATAATCTCTTTTAATCCTCCAATATCAGTTTTGTGGGAATTGAGCACTTTTAGAGTCCAACCTTTGCTCTGCGCATAGCGAGAATACATTCGATAAAGGTTCTCGGCGAAGAGAGTCGCTTCATCGCCTCCGGCTCCAGCTCTGATTTCTACAATCACGGATCTTTTTTTTGAAACAACATCTTTTTGATTGAGTGCATTAATTAGCTTCTCCAGCTCTTTTTTAATTATGGCTTTCTTCTTTTTTATTATAGCAAGTTCGTTTTCAGCTAAACTAATAAGTTCAGCCTCTTCTTCGGCCGAAAGAATATCTTTATTCTCCTCTTCTTCACGGCATAACTTTGAGAGTTCCTCTTCTTTTTCAATTATAACCTCAATCTTTTTTTTCCTTCTGGAGAGTTCTTCAAACCTTTCCCAATCCGAAATCACATTAGGATGACTAATCTCTTCTAAAATATCCTCATACTCTTTCTTTAAGAGGTTGATATCAAACTCCATAGAAAGTTATTTAACTTTCTTCTCCAGGTCCTTCTTTTTCTCGATCTTCTTCTTGAACCTTTCAACTCTTCCCATAGTATCGATGATCTTTTCTTTTCCAATATAGAAAGGATGGCAGGCCGAGCAGACTTCAACTTCAATACTTTCCTTAGTTGATCCGGTTGTGAAGCTGTTTCCACAAGAGCACTTGATCAGAGTTTCTTTCTTGTATTCTGGGTGAATTCCTTTTTTCATTTTTTATTATTTAAGATTATATCTAAATAGTATCAGATTTTAGTTAAAAATCAAGTCGGGTTGATTTAATTTTAAAATAATGCTAAATTAGAGAGTAATATTAAATTCAATATATGTTCATAAAAGAAGAATCAGGTGTAAAGGAGATTGATCGAGAGGATCCTAAAGAGATAATTAAGCCCGAAGAAGACAAGACCGAAGCGGATAAGATGATTACAGCGGGAGTTCATTTTGGCCATAAGACTAACAAGAAGCACCCCAAGATGGAGCCATATATCTATGGGGTTAGGAACGGAGTCAATATTATAGATATTAATAAGACGGAGGAGATGCTTGAGAGGGCCTTGAAGTATATAGAGGGCTTGATATTGAAAGGTGGTACCATCATGGTTATTGGAACAAAAATCCAGTTAGTCGGTTTAGTAAAATCTTTTGCTGAGGAATGCAATCTTCCCTATATTACAGGAAGATGGTTGGGAGGCACTTTTACAAATTTTGAAAATATTAAAAAGAGAGTTGATTACTTAAAAGAGCTAGAAAAGAAGAAGGAAAATGGAGAACTGGAGAAGTATACCAAAAAGGAACAGCTTGATATCAGTAGGGAGATTATAATTTTGAAGAGGAAGTTTGAAGGATTAAAATCACTATCCAAATTACCCGATGCGATACTCGTTCTTGATATGGATAAGGATAAATTATCCGTTAAGGAAGCGATAATGAAGAATATTACTATCATTGGAATTGCGGATACTAATGTGAATCCCGAGTTGGCCAACTATCCGATACCTGCTAACGACGATGCAGTTTCGTCCGTGACATACATTCTTGGAAGGATAAAAGAGAGGATTCTTAGAGCCAATACAAGAAAACAATCTTTGTAACAAAAATATTATGAATATTGTAGACAAAATCAAAAAACTTCGTGAAGAGACGGGTATATCTTTAATAGAGTGTAAGAAGGCTTGCGAGGAGACTAATGGCGATGTTGAAGCCGCTAAAGAGATTCTTAGGAAGAGAGGTCAGGCCATGGCCGCTAAGAGGTCAGGAAGAGAGACGGGGGAGGGAATAGTTGATTCATATATTCATCACAACAGCAAGATTGGGGTTCTTTTGGATATCCGATGTGAGTCGGATTTCGTTGCTCGCTCGAATGACTTCAAGGAACTTTCCAAAAAGATATGTATTCAAATTGCCGCGATGAGTCCTATTTTTGTATGTGAGGAAGAGATTCCCGCTGAGATTCTAGAGAAAGAGAAAGAGATTATCTTGGAACAAATAAAGGATAGCGGGAAACCGGCTGATGTTATAGAGAAAATTATTGAAGGAAAGTTAAAGAATTACAGTAAAGAGAATTGCCTTCTTTCTCAGCCTTGGGTAAAGGATAACTCAAAGACGATAGGGGATATAATCAAAGAGACTATCGCCAAGACAGGAGAGAATATCTCCGTTAACAGGTTTACAAGATACGAATTATGATGATATACCAAATATCCCTAGTTGTTTTAATGGTAAGTTTTTTGGTTTTGGTATATCTTTTTATTAAAAAAGCTCCTCAATTGATTAAGCTAGAAGATGTTTCGATAAAAAGAAAAGAGAATTTTTTCTTAAGAATTAAGAAAAAATTAACAGAGATTTCGTTTGTGAAGAATTTTTCATGGAATACTATTTTTCAAAAGATGCTTTCCAGAATAAGGATAATTATTTTGAAAATTGAAAATAAGATAGGAGATTTACTACATTTCTTAAGAAAGAAATCCGAGAAAAAGAAATAAAATGCCCGGGTAGCTCAATGGTAGAGCAGCGGTTTTGTAAACCGTAGGTTGGGGGTTCGAATCCTCTCTCGGGCTCAAGGATTTAATCTTAGTATTGATAAAATTCTATAATGATATAAAATTGGAATTTTGTAAAAAATGCACTAAAAAGTATACAGAAAAATATTTAAACATAATTGAAGAATTATTCTTATAGCTAAAAAAAGAATACCGCAAAAAGTAAAAACTGAGATATTAAAATATGTTGATGGGCTTAAAAAAGACAATTTGCCAATCAGAAAGGTGATTCTTTTTTGGTTCGTACGCAAAAGGAACGCAGCACAAATGGAGTGATATTGACTTATGTATTGTTTCTCCAAAGTTTAAAAATTCTTTCAGTACGTTGCAATATTTATGGCACAAAAGAATTATTTATAATATTCAATATACTATTGAACCAATTGGATTTACGCCAAAAGATATGAACAATAAATATAGTTCACTTATACACGAAATTAAGGCAAACGGTTTAGAGATAAAAATTTAAAAAATGGGGTTAATCTGTTTTTAAGCAGGGAG
>CAZIZF010000009.1:0-20155 GCA_964543755.1 uncultured Candidatus Saccharibacteria bacterium | reverse complement strand
ACCAGTGTTTAAAGGTCTAGCATCAGTTCCAACCTTAATAGTCAATACTTTTTCGGTGTCCTTAGGAACATTGATGTTTAATCCTGTGAACCTGACCCTAGATTCATTCACAGCCAACTCTCTTACATTCGCGCTAGTGACATCCATTCCCTGAACGGCGTTCTCTCCGTCATAGATTGCGATGTGGTTGATATACCTCTGAGGCATCTCTTTGTTAAAATGAACATCAATTCTCTGAACATTAATGTCTGAATCGTCAGCTTCAAGCTCAATAGCCATAACAGCTACATTAGAAGCACCCCAGCTAACATTTACATTTCTAGGTGTAGGAAGAAGTTTCGCTGAAAGATCTCCTTCAACTCCAGGAGTTTCAACTTCCTCTACTTCCTCTTCTTTCTTTTCTGTTCTTTCATCAATTCCCTCTTCTACCCCAGGATCTGCAGGAGCTGCAACCAGCATAGCATTAAGCTTAGCTCTGGTCTGTGTTCCTACGAATCCTGTTCCTGTGGTCAATCCTATTGGCGCCAAAACCTCAGATGCATATTTGTTCTGAAATGCGATAACTGCGGCTCTGGTTAAAGGTCCGAAATACATTGTCTCTGCTCCTTGCGATCCAGCTCCTGTAACGGCGACAGGTGTACCATCGGCGTTAAGAAGAGCTTGTAAACATTTCACGTCCTTTCCAGTAGCTCCAAGAGAAAGATTCCTAGTAAAAGAAACTCCCTCGCAAGCTGCTGGTACTCCTACTGCAGGCGCTTTAGGCTCTGCTGGTTCTGCTGGCTCTGCAAGCTGTGCTTTTAGTGATGCAACAAGGGCTTTAAGCTCAGCAATCTGAGCTTGAAGATCCTCAACAGTAGGAGTGGTCTCAGCAGTAACTGGACCTACAACAGTGAAAGCAAGAGCAAGAGTTAATACTACTGCTGTTACTTTTCTTGTTATTTTACTCATGTTTTTTATTTTAATTACTTTTTTATTTTTTCATGCCGACATCGACCTACCTTATTCAGGCATCGGCAGTCCATTGTTAAATTATCTCTTCTCTTATTCCTATCTGTAAAATCTTTTCACGCGCCTCTCGGTAATTCCCAGCCTCGTATGCTTCCTTGGCCTCATTAAATAATAACTCATCTTCCTCTGTCAAACTTCTCTTTTCAAAATCAGCTATTAACCAAGAAGTAATACCACAAGATTCATCTTCTTCTTCTATCTTAACTCCAAGCGTCTCGGCTGTTTTTACTATCTTCTCTTCTACCTCATCTATTTCAGAAAGTAAAGGAACGGTATTCTTAATAATATTTGCCACCTCCTCTTCAGGTCTATTCTCCGCTAACTCAGCGAAGGTATGTGTCATCTCTACTTTCTCACTTTTGAGTTCAGTGAAAACAACAGATAATTCCTGAATCTTCTCTTCTTTAGCTATCTCTTCGCCCTGATCCGAAAGGATTACAGAATGAGAGTAGAAGAAGATACCTCCTAAGAAAACCAGCGCGGTAGTCGCCGCAAACGCCTTGTTATTAAAAAAGGATCTAATAAAATCAACAAAAGAGAGTTTTCTTTCACCTAAAATCTCATCCCTCGTCAAAGAGACCCAACTTGCTTTGGGTTTAATCTTTTTAAGCGACTCTATTTTAGTAATGAATTCTCTTTCGTTCATAATCTTGTTCTCTCTCACAATAGATGACGAAGTAATAGCAAAACTGTTACACCTCAAGCACCTTCTTGAGAGAAGCTATAGCTCGGTGGAGCATAACTCTAGTTGTACCTTCTGATTTGTCTAATAGCTTAGATATTTCAGCAATTGAGAGTTCATCCAGATAACGCCAGATAATAATGTCTTGATAATCCCCTTTAAGACGAGAGAGTCCTTTTATAACAACATCTACATCGGAATTGATTATCGCCCTCTCTTCAATTCCCGGGGAAGTATCGGCCAACTGAACTGAATCCAAAGATACCGACTGCTCTTTCTCTTTAGCGCGATAATAGTCAATAACAAGATTCCTCGCAGTCCTGTAGCAAAAAGACCTCAGATCACGAATCGGCTCTCCTTTGTTCCATGATGACTCAAAGCTCTTCCAGACCTTAGTGAATGTCTCAGCCGTCAAGTCCTCGGCAAGCTCTTTGGAATTTACCTTAATATAGACAAACCTATATATCCCATCAACCGACTGATCATAGATTTGTCCGAACTCCTTTTTTATCTCTTCTATATTACGCATACCGCTTTAAATATTTTCTATTAAAGGGAATAAAGGTTCAAAGAGGGATTGATTGATAGGACATTCAAGGATTAATCCTCTGTCCTATCTCTACCCTAGTTATGTCCTATCTAAGATTCTTTGTCCGCCAACTTATAAAATGTCATATTCGCCTTTCCCATCCTCTCTACTATCCCTTTCTTAGTAAGAGCATCAAAATCGCGTCTCAAAGTTCTCTTAGTGATAGAGGGGAAGCTGGCTTGAACCTCATTCACCTGCATCTTATCTCTATTCTTTAGTAATTCCAGTATCTTTATCTGTCTGGGATTCAGCTCGTTTGTTGCAAAGACAGGATCTGAACGCACAATCTTTTCCTGCACTAACCCCTTCTCAAATTTCTCTATCTCTTCTTTTATTACCCCATACCTCTCTTGAATATCGCTTACATCATCCTTACTAACCCAATTCTGTTTCTTAGCCAGCTCGCAAAATCCATCAAGCGGATGGATATTCTTCTTTACCTCATAAACAAAATCGCTATACTTCTTCTCATCACTTTCTAGTATCATTATTATTCCAGCTAGAATATTATCAGCTAGATCCCTCATCTTGTACTTAAGCGGCTCCTTTTTGGGAAAAAGAAGGGTCAACCTGTAAAGGTCATTCGTTAAATTAATGAAATACTCCTTATCCATAATCCTTAATTGATGGGATAGTAAGCTATTTATACTTCAGTAATCAATTCTGAAGTTGTTGTTCTTCACCCTTCGAAATATAATCCTTCGGCTCAATAGCTTTTCAGACTAAATGACGACTATATAGTTTTTAGAAACCTTCTTATTTACACGCAACAAAAAATCTAGCCAAAAGATAAAAAACCAAAGACAGTTGTTACAGGTTAAATTATTCAATTTAACTCTATCTATTTCCATATAATATTAAAAAAGAAGAAGAAAGTAAAGAGCTGTTGACTTAACTACAAAGATTAATACAATAAAGATAAAATTTCATTGAAGCTCGGATTAACTCGAGTTTTTAATTTTTAAAAAATATGTCAGGGAAAAAAAAGATAGCAATAATCATCTCGTTCGTAGTAATTATCATAGCCGCCCTCTTTTTTTATAACGACCAAAAGATCAAGAAAGAATTGGCCAAATATGACGAAATGCCCCTCATTCCAGATATCAAAGAAGAGCCGTTGGATAATTACAAGATAAAAGAGACTCCTGATGGAAAGATCGTTATAAATGAAAATATTGGACTTGTTCTTTCAGTCCCCGACGGATGGAGCGTGGAGATAGCTGAAGATGTTATGGGAGTAAAACTTTCCAGTCCCGATTTTACTCTGGATGAAAGAGGGATTTTCCCTTTAAGCGGGTGCTCTATAGATATGGGAGTCACCCATTATATTAAAAGCTATCCCGAACAATTCATATACCCCTACATCGTCCAAGATAAGATAAGAGGAGAAAGAGAGATTATAGACAGAGAAGAGATAATTGAAATTGACGGTCGTCCAACTCTAAAAATCAGAACATTTGCCGATTACGGAAATACGCAACTTATCATGACCGAAACACCAATCGCCAATAACGCTTTATATGGTATTGGAATTGTATATGCTAACAACGATGAAAAGCGATGTCAAAAAGCTTTTAGCGATTTCCTAGATACAATCAAGATTAATTAAATCAATTAACAATCTAAGAGGCTCAAAAGAAGCCCAAGGTTTTAAAACTTTAAGCTTTTTTATTAGTTTTACCATGAAAAGAAAAGCAATTTATTCTGCTATCTTATGCCTAATCACTATCTTTTTAGTAGGACCAGTATCAGTATCCGCTCTCTCTCCACTAGAAGAAAAGATAGAACTGCCAAGGCAAGATGCTGTATCCATCCTTAACTCACTTAATTCAGAGATAACAAGAAAACAAATCAAATCACTTCCTCTCGGAGATCCGGAAGAAGAAGCTATTATGGCTCTTCTTAGTACGGAAATTAAGTCAAGTACCTTTAGTTATCTGATGACTCAAGCCCCCAAAGAAGTCTTAAAAAAGATTATTGAAATAGGAGCAAAGATGCTTATTTTTAACTTCGGAACACCAACAATCCTGGAAGTGAGTGTTGATGAGGCAAGAAAGAGGGTTACAGAGTGGCTCGTCCGAAACGAACTACTAATCACTAGCGGAAACCTCCCTCTTTCTTCCTATAGAACATACGATAACAAGATTGAAAGCTTGGAATTTAGATACTTCATAATTCACAACCCCCAGACCAAAGAAATTAAAATTGTCATCTATTCGCCCGATAAAATTAAACCACCTAAGTCGCAAGGTGGATTTACGAGATACACTATCCACGGCGGCAGTTTCTGGAATGATACAAAATGGCTAGAACAAGGAAAGACCCATATCTCTCCTTTTACTGTGAATATAATTGGGAAGATAGAAAAGAATCGGTTTCGCGGATATACTTGGACCGAAGTAAATATCAATGTTGATTTCCATTCCCCTGTTCCAAAATTTGAATTAAAATCCTTATCCTTTATGGATCGACAGATTCTTTCATTAAACAAGAGCTTGCTGGCGGCAAAAAATGGTTTAGAGATGCTGGATAATACAGCTAACAAAATAGGAGAAGTTGGTCAAAATGTGTGGAATAGAATAAAATCTGGCGGGTCGGATATAATAAACTTAGGTGGAGCGGCAATATCCCCATTCCTCTTTTCACCTAAGGACGATAATACAACGGTCGTGTCTCTGCAAGACGAAACAGCTTCATTTCAAAAAATAGTTAAAAAAGATGATGTTAATAAAGATAAAGAGATAGAGAAATTAAAAAAGACTATCGCCAAGCTAGAAAACGAATTAAAAGATACTCTTCAAAAAAGAAAGGAGCAACCAAAAGAGATTGTAGAGCCAACCATTGAAATAGTTGATATATCTAAATCAGTAGAGATAAACAGCGCTCCGATTAGCGAACTTACAAAGATAATCCATATTACTCCCGCTCGGGCTGAAGAGATAATAAGATTGAGGCCTTTTTCGTCCTTAGATGATTTAATCAGAATATCCGGTATCGGAAAAAAGAGATTGGCCGATATCAAAGAAGAGGGAATAGCTTATGTGGAGTATAAAGAAGATGAGGAGATAAAAGAAACGGATAAAAAAGAAGATAAAAAGAAAGATAATCCGGTTAAAGACCCCTGTCTCTCCGGCGGTGTGGATATAAACAAAGCTTCACTTGCCGATCTCACTTTTTTGAAAGGTATAGGAAAAACCATTGCCCAAAGAATAATTGATCATCGCAAATTATCTCCTTTTAATTCACTAGATGACCTTGTCTTGGTTAGTGGAATTGGGCCAGCTAAGTTGAAGAAAATTAAAGATCAAGGTTGCGCTTATGTAAAAACAAGATCATCCACTCAGAGATCAGCTACCAAAGAACGTGTAGAGATAAACAGCGCTCCGATTAGCGAACTTACAAAGATAATCCATATTACTCCCGCTCGGGCTGAAGAGATAATAAGATTGAGGCCTTTTTCGTCCTTAGATGATTTAATCAGAATATCCGGTATCGGAAAAAAGAGATTGGCCGATATCAAAGAAGAGGGAATAGCTTATGTGGAGTATAAAGAAGATGAGGAGATAAAAAAGAAGCCCAAGATAGAGATAGACAAGGAAAGGATCTCTTTTAATTGGGAGATCGGAAAAGATCCGCCCAGTGATCAATTTACTATACAAAATAGAGGAGAAATTCCAGCAACTTGGACAATAAACAATAACGAATGGCTATCTTTTAATGCCAGTTCTGGCACTATCAAAGCAGAAGAAGAAGTAATTATAACTTTTAGTATCAATTCTAATTTAGAAATCAAGGAAGCAACAACAACGACAACTACGATTGAAATTGAGAGCAACTGCGACAACTCGCCTCATAAAATAGATCTATTGATAAATATACTTTCTTCTCCAACACTGGCTCAAAATGTAGTAATTACGGAAATTAAAATTAACGAAAAAGAGTTTGTTGAAATCTACAATCCAACAGAAGAAGAGGTTGATATAACCGGCTGGTATCTGTCATATTATTCCAGTCAAAGAGATCGGGATGAACCGTTAAGAAGATGGAGCTTTCCAGAAAGTTCGATAATTCCAACAAGCTCCTATTTCCTCATCGGAATCTATGGATATCCAGAAGAAGGTGGTAGTCCTAGCTCTGATTGGGAATTGTTAACAGGAGATAATTCTTCCTATAAAAGTGGCCAACTGAATAACCGAAAAGGTTCATTAGCGATCTTTGATAAAGACGAATACCTAATTGACGCTATTGGATGGGGTGAGACCACTGTAAAAGAAGGAGATCCATCTGAATTTCCAAAAAAAGGAGAAAGTATCAATAGAAGAAAAAACTCTGAAGGGAGATATATTGACAACGGAGACAATCTAACCGACTTCATTATTACTACTCCTACACCAACCAACTCTAAAGGAGAAAGAGGTAATATTCTCCCTCCCGAACAGATAACCGATCTTAGCGTTATATGCGGACATGGAGAAGCAACTCTCTCTTGGACTATTCCGGCTAACCCAGATACTCCGCAAGAATTATTAAGTTATGAGATACGGTATCATAAGGGAACAATTTCAGAATATAATTGGACAAACGGAACAGTTGTCCAATTAGCGCCTAGTGTTGCGACATCTACCAATGAAGTCATTATCAAAAACCTCAACTACGGAACTGACTACAGCTTCGGATTGGTAGCCCTGAATACTAAAAATCAATCTCCTCTCTCTAACATCTCTTGGTGTAAGACTGATCAACCCTCAAATAATCCAGAAAGATTGAATTTAGAAGGTCCTGTCAATATTGAAAAAACTAATTAAAGGAGAGAGAAAAAATGATTTTATCCATAGCCCGATTGTTATAGATGACCATAAATCGGTCTCTTTCAGGGGAAGAATAACCATTGATGGAGAAAGAAGAGAAGGTCTTCTGTCATTTAACTCCGATGGATCACTAAAATGACATCATAGCGGCGCCTCAAATAAATTTTCAGATCCAATATTACTCCCGGATGGAAGTATCTTTACGTCATATCAAGAGATAAGATATGAGAAGACGGTTATAAAAAGAATAAACCAAGACGGGATAATCGACAATTGACGGCTATTATCTATTTAGCTATGTAGCCGTAGCCGAAAAAGGATTGATATATATCCTATTCTCAAGTACCAATGGAAGTTATAGAAAACTAAAAGCGATAGAGATAGACAACAATATCCGCTGAAATCATCTCATATCTAGAGACGCCATCCTAACTGTCAATGAAGATGCATCTCTTTTTCTCTCAGTTGGTAATAAAATTTATACAATTAACCACGAAGGAGAAAAGCTAGAGATTGCTTTTTTTCCTATTATCTGACAAAGAAACCTTGTTAAGCTTAACTGTAAAAGAAGATACCCTCTATCTGCTTACTAAATGGAAGTATAACTATACGTGGTATAATAAGCTTTATGCGTTAGATAGTAAAAGTGAAGTAACAACATTAATTACAGAAGGATTATCAAATCTCCGCGGCTCACCGATCATCAACCACAATGGAGATATTTATCTCTTTAATTTTGGATACTCACTTAATAGACGAGTGAAAATCTTCGGTTATGACAAAAAGGGTACTCCTCTCGGGAATAAACCACTTTGGTCAGAATCGCTTATTGGAATGCTATACTCATTAGCTGTTAATATAAACAACAACCTATATGGCGTATTTGGCGGTACTGTCTTGAAATCTTTCAATCAAAAAAGAGAAGAGAGATGGAGTAAGTATTTATTACCATTTTAAAAAAATACTGTCTCAATTGACAAAGAGGGCGCTATCTACCTCGGAGGAGAAAGATTTTTGTATAAGATAAGTCAATAACCATCTTTTCAAAGCCCAATAAACTCTCTTATCGTTGAAATCGGAATAGAAACGACTTCTCCGTTATCACTGATTAAGTTTATACCAAGAATCCTTCCTTCAATATCAAAGAGCGTTGATCCAGACAACCTCTTCTCTTCTAAAATATTAGTTATTATCACTCCTCCCTCAACCCTCTTCACGATTCCTTCATTAACGGACTTTACAATATCCCCTTTATCATCAAAGATAGTTCCGATAATAAAGACTCTCTCGCCATTCTTTAATTCATTGATATCGGAAAATTCCAGTGTCGGCAGACCATCTCCCTCTACTTTGATTAAGGCGAGATTGTTCACCAGATCTCTCTTTTGAACCTCATAAGGAAGTATCTCACCATTGATATGGAATGAAAACGAAGAACCAGCCGGAACAAGCTCCGCTAAAGTCACGACCAAACCATCGGAGGATATAATGACTCCAGAGCCCTCGGTAGCTGACGATTTTACACCAATGACCGCCCGCTGAATCCTTTCCACCGCATCAACTATCGCCTCATTTTCCCTTATAATTACTTCCTTCGTCTCGGTAAGCTGTATCGGAGCAAACTCTGTATGTCTCTCGGTAAGAAACTTTTCAATGTATCCAAAAGAAAAGAGATGAAGAGCTAAAAACCCTCCTCCAAAACCTAATACTACAAAAAAAACTGCATAAACTATCTTTTTCATCTATTTAGCACTTTATCCTTCAGTCGTCTTGCTGTCCTGAAGACAATTTTGTCCTTGTAATCAATCGTCACTTTCTCTCCAAGTCTAATCTCACCAGAGATAATCTTGAGAGCTAATGGGTCAAGAACCTCTTTCTGAATAACCCTCCTTAGAGGTCTCGCTCCTAAAGCAGAATCATAACCTTTATCAGCCAGAAAATCTTTTGCCGCAGCCGTTACTTCAAACTTTATCTCGTTGTTTTTCTCCATTATCGCCGCAACTTTAGATATCTCAATATCAACTATCTTTTTAATATCGTCTTTATTCAAATGGTTGAATATCACTATCTCATCTATCCTGTTCAAGAATTCAGGTCTAAAACTTTTTTTAAGCGACTCCATGACCTTATCCTTAAGATTTTCTTTCTCAGTAAAACTATCAGTCGCAAATCCAAGCCCTCCCATCTTAACAATTTGATCCGAACCAATATTTGAGGTCATTATCAAGATGCTGTTCTTAAACGAGACCTTCCTTCCTTTAGCGTCAGTTAATATTCCGTCTTCTAAGACCTGAAGAAGAATATTAAAGACTTCAGGATGCGCCTTCTCTATCTCATCAAAAAGCACTACACTATACGGTCTCCTTCTTATCTTCTCAGTTAATTGACCCCCCTCCTCATATCCGACATACCCGGGAGGCGACCCCATGATTCTGGAAACAGCATGTTTTTCCATATACTCCGACATATCCAACCTTACAAGCGCATTCTCGTCATTAAAGAGGAATTCCGCCAAGGCCTTGGCAGTCTCGGTCTTGCCAACCCCAGTCGGGCCCAGAAAGAAAAACGAGCCAAGAGGTCTCTTGCCTTCGGATATTCCCGCCCTTGATCTTCTTATAGCATTAGATATCGCCGCGATACCTTCTTCTTGACCGATTATCCTCTTGTTCATTATCTCCTCCATCCTCTGCAACTTCTTAGCCTCCTCTTCTAATAAATTAGTTACTGGTATTCCTGTCCATCTTGAGACCACCGCGGCTATGTCTTCCTCAACAACCTCTTCCCTCAACATCGGTCTGGACTTTTGGATCTTAATTAATTTCTTCTCGGCGAACTTAAGTTCTTTCATTAATTCAGGTATCTTTCCATATTTTATCTCCGCGACCTTTTGAAGATCAGCCTCCTGGCCAGCCCTCTCGGCCTCATATTTAAGATTGTCAATCTCATTCTTAGTTTGTTTAATCTTCTTAATCATCTCCCTTTCAAATCCCCACTTAGATTCAAGAGTCTTAGACCTCTCCTTAAGCTCAGCTAATTGTCGCGATATAACCCTAAGCTTCTTCTTGGTTGAGGCACTCTTATCATTCTTTAGCGCCTCTCTTTCTATCTCCAACTTCTGAATTTCCCGCTTTAATCCCTCTAGTTCAACCGGTTCCGACTCTATTTCAAGCCTCAAATGGCTCATTGACTCGTCTATAAGGTCAACTGCCTTATCTGGTAAGAATCTGTCGGAGATATATCTAGCTGAAAGCTCAGCCGCCTTTTTTAACGCCCCATCTCTTATCTTAACTCCATGATGTAGCTCGTATCTTTCTTTTATCCCTCGAAGTATCAAAATCGTATCTTCAATCGTCGGTTCCGCCACAAAAACTGGCTGAAACCTTCTTTCAAGAGCCGCATCCTTTTCAATATACTTCTGATACTCCTTAATCGTGGTCGCGCCAATAGCGCTAAGTTCTCCTCTAGCAAGAGCCGGTTTGAGAAGATTAGAGGCATCAATAGCTCCTTCGGCGCCTCCAGCACCGACCAGAGTATGCAATTCGTCTATAAATAGTATATATTTATCCTTAACTCTCTCTATCTCCTTAAGAAAGGCTTTCATCCTATCTTCAAACTCTCCTCGGTACTTGGTCCCAGCAACGAATGAACCGATATCCAGAGAAATAATCTCCTTATTCCTTAAACTCTCAGAAACCTCGCCCCTTACTATCTTCTGGGCTAATCCTTCAGCTATCGCAGTCTTTCCGACCCCAGCTTCCCCGATTAGCACAGGATTGTTTTTAGTTCTGCGACAGATTATCTGTATAACCCTTCTAATCTCATTATCCCTTCCGATAACCGGATCAAGCTTGCCTTGCCTAGCGGCAGTTACAAGATTCCTTGAATACTTCTCTATCACCTGATATTTTGATTCAGGTTCTGGATCAGTCACTCTCTGTCCTCCTCTTATCTGCACCAACTGCTCTAAGACTGTATTATAATCCAACCGTCCAATCTGCATAGTTGCTGAACCACCCGCTCCTGATCTTAATAAAGAGACATTATCTAAGATGTTTTTAACCCGACTCTCAACAGCTAAAAGAGCAAGAAAAAGATGTTCTACAGAAACAAATTCATCTCCCATCCTTACCGATTCCTCTTTAGCTCTATCCAGAACATTAGCCATATCTTGAGTGAGATAGAATTGGCCAAAAGTCCTTGGAGAAGAGACCGATGGTATCTTCTCAAGAGCCATAGAGACCTTTTTCTTGAGAATATCAATATTTACTCCTAATTTTTGAAGCAAGCCGAAGACAACACTTTCTTGCTGACCTAAAAGAGCTTCTAGGAGATGTAACGCATCTATCTGCTGCTGACCTCTCGCTTGAGCGATATTTTGAGCTGACATTATCGCTTCCTGTGCTTTTGTTGTGAAATTTCCTCCTTGCATATTTGTATCTTATTTAAAATAATTATATCAAAAAGAAGAGAAAAAGGAAAGGGTTTGACAATAATCTATTATAGAAACCTTAAAAACTTATTATTCTCATCAACGAGAATGTTTTTGGCTTTAATCGGTTTACCGGTAAGCTCAAAGCCCATAATAATTATCTCATCTCCTTTTTTAATCAGATGATCAGCGGCGCCGTTCATACAGATTACACCAGAGCCACGTTTACCAGTGATAATATAGGTTTCTAATCTAGCACCATTAATGTTATTAACAACTAAGACCTTCTCGCCAGAGATGAAACCAGCTTTATCTATTAGGTCTTCATCTATAGTAATACTACCGATATAGTCTAGGTTGGCTTCAGTCACAATAGCTTTATGAATTTTAGAACGAAGCATTCATCTCATTTGCTTGTATTTACTAATAAAAATTATAACCAAAACCAGCTACATTGTCAGGCGTGATGACTTCATACTCAATATCTTTATCTTTTTTCCATTCCTGTGGAATTCTGCTCTTTTTTTTACCCCATTTAATTTCAAACCAATACAATTTGCCATCTAAAACGTTTAAAAAACTTATTTTCTTTTATATTTTTTGTTTATCTTTTAATTCTATAAAGACGCAAAATCTACCAAACCTTCTCTCCTAAAATAGCTGTAATCATTATCTCCCTACCATCCCTTATCACTTTCATCTCTACCTCATCACCTGGATTATAGTTCAAAATCACGCCAGCAAGATGATTATCTTTGTCAATTATCCTTCCGTTAAACTCAATAATAACATCACCTTCCATTAGTCCAGCTTTTTCGGCGGCCGATCCTGGATCTATGGCCGGCTGATTAAGATCTCCGACTATTAAAGCTCCATGGTCAACCGTAAGCCGATATTCGCGTTTAACAGATGAGTCAACCATAAGGTACCTTACCCCAAGGAAAGGATATACCAAATCCTCTCCGGCGATTGCACTATCTATCATCCTCTCGGCCTTGTTTATCGGTATACTAAACCCTATATTCTGAGCGTCTATCGCCATAGCAGTGTTAATGCCGATAACCTCGCCTTTTAGATTAAGAAGTGGTCCTCCAGAGTTACCTCTATTAATAGCGGCATCTGTCTGAATCACATTCATTAAAATCTGAACTGTTCTCCCATCTGTCGCTGATATCGATCGTCCCAAGCCAGAAACAACTCCTACTGATACCGTATTTCTAAATTCTCCAAGCGAATTTCCGATAGCTATTGCCGTCTGGCCAATTCTGACATCTGAAGAGTTTCCGATCCGAACCGTTGGAAAATCACCTTCTTCTTTAATTTTAAGTACAGCTAAATCCTGAATCGGATCCCTTATTAAAACCTCAGCCGAAAGAGTCCTTCCATCATTCGTAAGAACAGAAAACTCTGCGTCAAGATCCGCTACCACATGCCTGTTAGTTAAGACCAATCCATCAGATGAAATGATAAATCCAGTCCCACCACCCACTTTTCTTCTTTCAATATCCCTTTCTTCAAACCAAAAAAAATCAAAGAGATCACTGGGATAACGACGCCTCTCTATCACTGGAAGATCCCGAGAAACTATTATACTAACCACCGCAGGAGAAACCTCTTCAACTACACTCATCACCGCTTCCTCGTGACTAATTATCGGTTTATAACTAGAATTATCGGAAACCTCATGAATTATCACCTCTTTTTCTGAAGTAAAATCACCGACAACAGTTCCTATCAGAAAAAGAAGAACTCCAAAGAGAATTATAATAATATATTTGATTATTAAAAGCTTCTTGTTCATATTTTTCAGTATATTTCTTTTCACTAAAAAAAACAAGTATGGAAAAAAGATGAGAAGACCTATAAAGACAGAGCCGATGCTTGCGATAAGAACCGCTCCAGCCGAGACATCTTTTATCATTCGTACCCTAGCATCCCTCTTTGGTTGCAAGATATCAAGCGTCTTTTCAACTTGAGTATTTAAAAGTTCAAAACAAAACACTACCATCATCGTCAAAATGAGAATACTCCACTCTATTAGTGTAATTTTGAAAATAAGCGCCAAAGCGATAACCATTAAAGCAATCACGCACATTATTCTGAATGTTCGCTCTTTAGAAGTATAAACTAATCCTTGAAAAGCATACCTAAAACTTTTTATCATCTCTTTCTAAATTTAGGTGTAGGCCAAAATCCCATATATTTACCAAGCATAAGGCGAGTCTGGGCTTCAAGTGCAGGAAAAGCGCTGAAGAATATCATTGTAAAGGGGATGATTGCCCACTGAAGTACTAAGATGATAAATGTCGCCTTTCCGTAGTTGGGTGGTCGCGGAGGTAAAAGAAGAAGACTAAGGTAGGCCGATCCAACAAGACCAATCATAGCAAGGGTCAAGATTCGACTCAATATTATTGGTAAATCATATGAGACGACTGCATCAGCAAATTCCCCACTCGCAAAGAATATCGGTAGCCAACCAAGAACATATATCAAAATCGGAGCAGTTGCCCAAGTAAGTTGACCTTCAATGATTTCAAAAGCGAATACAAACTTCTTAGAAAAAGGTATCCTCTTGTTCTTAAGGAATCCAAAGAGAAAATATGGTATATTTTCAACCCCATAGGCCCAACGCCTTTTTTGTCTATAAATATTAACCGCTGTTTTTATAAAACTCGGAGCGGCGTTAGCGTCCATTGAGACCGGATAATGAATCGGTATCACCTCGTAATCACCATCAAATTTTAAAAGAGATTGCCAGAAGACCCGAGAGTCCTCGGAAACAACATTGGTCTGTTTGAAACCGATATCAACCAGAGCCTGAAAACTCATTGAATGAGAGGAGAAAGTAACGAGTTTCTCGGGTCTCTGTTGATTTGTAGTGTGCCAGAAAGTTGATGAGAAGGCAAAAACCCTTGAGATTGGTGAAGCCTCCCAGATGTTGTTGATGTAAAGCGGTATGGGCTGAAAACTAGTTCTGATTGGGTTTTTAGCATTGAGGTAAAAGTGGGTCAAACAGCTAAAATATTTAGGATAAACAACCGTGTCAGAGTCAAGCGAGGTAAGAATGATATTCTCATAGGGTATGCCCAGTGGGTCAACAATCTTATCCTTAGCTACCCTAGTCGCCCAGGCCTCGTTGGAACTTTTTCCCGCTATCTCCCCCGGAATATCTTTGGGGTGAAAAACAACAAGAAACTTAAAAAATTTATCTTGAAAAATCTCTTTCATCTTCTCGGCCGTTTCAATCGCCTGTTCACCAGCCCGCTCCTCCATAGCAAGAACCACTATCATTTTATCAGTTGGATAGTCATTGGATAAGATTGAAGATATACTGTTCTTAAGAATATAATCCGGTTCTTGATAGGTAGGAATCACCACCAGATGATATATCTCACTCCAATGATTAACTGGGACGCTATACTTTTCAACCGGAAGCTGATTAAGTTCCTCTATCCAATCCCTAGCTTCGTTCTTCTTCATTACTTGATAGCCAGCCCTTAAAAGAATTGAAAAATAGATCGATCTTAAAAACCAAAAAACCACAAAGGTAATAATAAATCCCGCGGTCCATAATGGAAAGAAATAGGAGAAGACAATTGCTAACAGAATAACCGACCACGACAACGCACCCGGAAATATTTCAAATAACCTATATAGAAACCGATCACTCGGTTTCCTCAGATCACTATATCTTGAAACCTTAAGATATTCTTCTTTCATATTTTATCTACATAATCAGCAGACCTTCCTGAGTTTTTATTTAATACTAATCTTACATCATCTGAGTTCTTTTTCCAAGCTAAGGCCAATAAAAGATAAAAGATGATTATGGTTATCGGCTCAATTGTCAAGATAGTGGAACTCCAAGGCAAACCGGCAAAGAAATCAACTACCCTAACAAGATAAGCTGTGAAAAACCAAAGGGGAAGAAGTATAATTGAAGCAATCGCTCCTGATACGAATGAGAGGATAATAAAAGCAAAACCAAGGAGCATTATAATATAAAGAACTGGAATAATCAAAAGATTAGTCGCGAGAAAAACAAGAGAAACCTTGCCAAAATGATAAATAATCACAGGTAGTGTAAAGATGTAAGCTGCAAAGCTCATCGCCGTGATTTCCCTCACAAGCGAGGGAAGGAATGAAAGCTTTTTCTCAATCAAGGGTGATAATTGTATTATCCCAATAACTGCCAGAAAAGAAAGTTGAAAACCGATATCATACCGCAAAAGCAGTGGATTGAGAAGTAGCATTAGCGAAGCGGCGATAATTACGCTTCGGGCTGAAGAACTCATCCGACCAAATATCTTAGCAAATATTAAACAACCCCCCATAATACCAGCCCGAATCGCCGATGCCTGCAGTCCTGTCATTAAAACAAAGAAAGATATCGCTCCTGCGACAAAAGGCAAAGACCTTCTCCTACCAAGACCAGCGAAGAGAACCGTTACAATAGCCGTTACTACCGTAACATGAAGACCAGAGACCGCTGTAATATGCCTTACTCCCGCCGCGCTCAACTTATCCTGCCACTCAGGAGGAATTTCCCGCTTCTCGCCTAAAAGCATTGCGGCAGCAATTGACGAATGAGGTTGCGGAAGAGATTGGGATAGATATTCACTCGCTCTCTCTCTGAAAGTCACAATTACCTCTTTATACATCTTCTCATGACCAACTACCTCAACCTTAGGACGATATGCAACCCAATAGATACCCTCTTTGGCTAGATATCCCGGATAGTCAAACTTTCCAAAAGGCTCGGGAGGAGTTATCTTTCCCATGATCTCCAAGATATCACCGTATTGATATTCAGCATGCCTCTCTGTTATTAAAAGTACTCCCCCAGAAAGGACAAAATGAGCGCTCTTTTCTCTTAATTCTGGTTGCTTAATCACCGTACCTCGGAATGAGGAGAGCTCTGTTGATTCTCGTACATCAGAGATATTAAACCAAAAAGAACCGAATCCGATAAAGATAAAAATTAAAGCGATAGGAAGAGTATTTTTTGTCCAACTAAATGAAACTGCCAAGCAAAATCCTAAAATGAAAAGTATTGGAAGGTATTTTGCGATATCTTCATAAAACGATGATAAAAATATCCCTGCTATAAATGAGACCGAAGAGAGAATAAGTATCTTTGGAAAATACATTTTTTCATCTTATCTCGCAAATATCAAAAATTCCTTCGATCTCCTTTTTAAGTTCTTCCATAAAATCGTCCGATGGTTCCTGATTAAAAGAAGTTGAAATATTCTTACCCGAACGAAACCTCTGAAGAAAGTATCTCTTGGCGGGAGATATCTGTTTAGCTATCTCCCTGATATCCTCCTTTCTATGCAAACCCGGAACAACTGTAGTTCTAAATTCGTAATCAACACCTGAAGACTTGATTAACTCTACGACCTTCATTATCTTTTTTGGATCCACGCGAACCCCAATCGCATTCGGATAATCCCAAAATGGAGCTTTAATATCCATCGCTATATAATCCAGAAGATTATTAACTAAAAGCCCATCAATAATCTCCGGATTAGAACCATTAGTATCAAGTTTTACCTTAAATCCCCTCTCTTTAATCATTAAAAGAAATTCCGGGAGGTCATCGTTGATCGTCGGCTCCCCTCCGCAGACCACAACCCCATCAAGAAGTCCTTTTCTTAAATCAAGAAATTTAAAGAAGTCCTCTTTGGTTATCTTAACTTGCTTAGTTATTAAGTCAGGAAGCACTATCTCCGGAGAATGGCACCAAGGACATCTAAAATTACAGCCCATAAGAAATACTGTGCAGGCAATATGTCCCGGATAGTCTATCAGGGTTGATCTTTGTAAGCCACCTATTTCTATCATTTCTGTAGTTTATTCTTCTATCTTTCGTTCGCCAAAAGACCCTCATTTTATCTTACTCTTGTATTCCTTCCTCTCTTTGAATTCCTGTTGCTTACCAGCGTTAAATTGCTGGACTGGCCTGATATAGCCGACAATTCTGGAATAGATCTCGCAAGGTTGTTCAATGATGCATTTGGGGCAGTTGTAGTGTTCTCCCGAAAGATATCCATGCGAAGGACAGATTGAAAAAGTTGGCGTAAGGGTGATGTAGGGAAGTTTGTATTTCTCAAACACTTTCCTTATTAAATTTTTAACTGACTGAATATCACTTATCTTTTCTCCCATAAAAAGGTGAAGAACTGTACCTCCTGTATATGCGCACTGGAGATCATCCTGATGATCTAGTGCCTCAAAAAAATCATCAGTATAATTGACTGGAAGATGGCTTGAATTAGTATAGTAGGGAACTTTCTTAGTACCAGCAGTAATAATGTCAGGATATCTCTCCTTATCCGCCCTTGCCTGACGGAAGGATGTCCCCTCAGCCGGTGTCGCTTCAAGATTGTAAAGATTGCCGGTGTTTACTTGATATCCAACCAATCTGTCTCTCATAAACTCCAAGACCTCCAGAGCAAACTTCTTACCTCTCTTACTTCCTATATTTTCACCCATAAAATTAAGAATCGACTCGTTCATCCCAAGAAGACCTATGGTTGAAAAATGATTGCCAAAATATACTCCCCTCATCTGCTTAACTGAAGAAAGATAATAGCGAGTGTAGGGATAGAGTCCTTTTTCAATAAAGTCTTCCAATGTCTTTCTCTTTATCTCTAAACTATCCCTAGCCAGATCCATAAGATTACCTAATCTTTCAAAATACTCTTTTCTGGTCTTTGATAAATAGCCAATCCTCGGCATATTGATAGTAACCACTCCAACACTCCCAGTCAAAGGTTGGGAACCGAAGAGTCCTCCTCCTCGCTTGATTAACTCCTTGTTATCAAGACGGAGCCGACAGCACATTGATCGAAAGTCCTCCGGATTCATATCCGACTGAACAAAGTTGGAGAAGTAATTGATGCCGTACTTGGCCGTCGCTTCCCACATAGCATTAAGATTAGGATTATCCCAATCAAAATCCTTCCCGATTGATATTGTCGGAATTGGAAAAGTAAAGGG
Source organism: uncultured Candidatus Saccharibacteria bacterium (assembly GCA_964543755.1). Classification (GTDB taxonomy): domain Bacteria; phylum Patescibacteriota; class Minisyncoccia; order Minisyncoccales; family CSSED10-335; genus CAZIZF01. Next base: position 1,634 of record CAZIZF010000009.1, on the reverse strand, counting down.
TCTCCCTTTTGAATCCCCTTCCATTATAACCTCATAGAATGCTCTGTTAATGGTATCCATCTCTGGTTGAAACTCACTATAATTCTTATCTTGAGCTACTCCCCCAATTATGACCGGCTGATCTTTGAGATATCCTGGAACCTTAATATCAAGGGAAAGATTAATAAATGGTGTTTGAAATCCAACTCTAGTTGGAACCATGCAATTAAAAAGAAACTCCTGCATCGCCTGCTTAACCTGGCTATAGTTAAGATTATCGTATCTTATAAACGGAGCTAAAAAGGTATCAAAATTACTCATTGCTTGAGCTCCAGCACTCTCCCCTTGAAGAGTAAAGAAGAAATTGACGATCTGTCCCATGACAGTCCTAAGATGCTTGGGTGGTTTTGATTCTATTTTAGAAGGAACACCCCCAAAACCCTTAATCAGAAGATCTTTAAGATCCCATCCACAGCAATAGGTGGCGAGAGAGTCAAGGTCATGAATATGGAAATCCTGATTCTCAGCCGCCTCCCTTATATTCCCAGGATATATCTTATTAAGCCAATACTTCTTGGCAATCTTTGAAATTAAGTATTGATTAAGTCCCTGTAGTGAATAGGTCATATTGGCATTTTCCTTGGTCTGCCAATCTAACTCCTGGAGATATTTATCAATCGCCTCAATTGATTCGTCAAAATTAGCGACAGTTTCCCTAATCTCCCTTCTCTTCTCTCTGTATATTATATAGGCCTTAGCCGCACCAACCAACCCTTCCATTATTAAGACCTCTTCAACAATATTTTGTATTTCCTCAACATTTGGAATATCATCCTCCTTGAATCTCATATTCAGAAGTTCTGTAGTCCTACCCGCTATCTTCTTTGACATCACCCCATCTCCTTGACCAGATGCCGTAAGAGCTTTATACGCCGCCTTACGAATCTTCTCTTCTTCAAAATCAACTATCTCTCCGTTTCTTTTCTTAACCTTGGTAATCTTTGTTTTCATTTTTTATAACCTTTATTTACTATTAGTATAATCTAAATCTCACATTTACACAAGAATAAAAATTATGCTTTTCTATGAATATTAACTTCAATTTCTGTTAAAAATCGATCAAATATGTAACTCCTGCTCATCTTACAATCCAAGAGGTAGATTTTTCCAAGATAAGGTTGATTTCATCGGTTTTAAGTATTATGCTGGACATTTTAGAATCAAAGATTCAAGGATTCAGAAAAAGAATAGATAACTAACTGATCTTATAAGAAAAAAACCAAAAAAGATGTAATTAAATCTCTGAATAACCAGCTTCTTGGTTTTAATCATTATTGCAAGTTTGGATCTATTAAGAAAGAATTTTAGGAGCTAGACAGATTTATCAGGATGAGACTAAGAAGATATATCTCAAGAAACAAGGATAGCAGAAAGAGAGAAGGGAATCTCATTCTAACTAATTCAGTTCTTAAAGAGATGAAACTGAAGTCATTAGTTAAGATTAAAGAAAAAAAAGAGGGTAAAGTTCTTCATAGAACACAGAATGACAGAGGGGGAAGAAGGAAGGAAGAAAAAAAGAGCCAATCCTCTCTTTTTGCGAAACAACTAATTCCCTGTGTAAAAATAGTGCGTCCCATTCGGTGTCATTTTAGCAT
>CAZIZF010000008.1:6770-20610 GCA_964543755.1 uncultured Candidatus Saccharibacteria bacterium | reverse complement strand
TTTTTATAAATTTTAACGACCGGTTGCTTTTTTTTACCTCTTTGTTTTTTAGTTTCCTTTTAAGGGAAACAGATTCAATTCTGTCGTTTCTCTGAAGCGGCGAGGATGGCTTTATTCGGTGAATCTTTTGAGTCTGCCGAATAAGGTAAGCGATCGGTAATTGACTATGGTTAACAAAACAAAGGGATCCGAGCAATGGATCGTCAAGAAAGACAATTTAAATCATCTCGGCCGACATCTCATCGCCGAATTTTGGGGAGGTAGGGATATATCTGATCCAAAGGAGTTTGAAAAGATACTACTTAAGGCAGCTGTCTTGGCCAATACCCAGCCACTCAAGGTTTTTGTACATAAATTTTCACCCCAAGGAATGACTGGGGTCGTTGTGCTTGCGGAATCACACATTACCTTCCATTCCTGGCCTGAGATAAAATATCTTGCCCTGGATATCTTTACTTGCGGAAATGAGTCCGATCCATACAAGGCATTAGACCATCTTAAGAGCAAATTCAAGCCCGCCAAGGTTGAGATTACGGAGATAAAGAGAGGGATGATATGAAGGATTTAAGAAGGCTTTATAAGGAATATCTTAAATATGAAGAGAGGAGTTTTATTAAGGATAGCATCGGTTGGCTTGGTAATAACAAAAAGATAACGACTGAGATCAAGAGGAGGATATACAAGAATTACCACAGAATATCTTTTTTCCAATTCCTTAAGAATCTAAAAGATGTAATATACTCTCCTTCGCCTTTTGATTTTATTACTAAAGGAATAAGTGATGATTGGGGGCTTTTTCAATACCTTTCCTTTCTTAAAGAAAAGGGAGTAATTAAAATTTCAAGGAATGGCAGAATAACAGAAATAAAGGGATTGAAAGAGATGATACCGGCTCCGCAGAGCGAGGAAGAGATAATAGAAAAGATTGAGAGAAAATTTAAAATCAATAACTCTGCTTCGGTTCTTGATCTTTTCGGTGAATTTACTGATTTCAAACCTAAGGGTAATTGGGATCAGATGCCTATCTCTCAAGGATCAGCGATATTTATAGTCAAAAAGATCCTTGATTATCTCCCGCTTTATGGGAAATTTCTTTTTATTGGTGATGATGATTTTATCTCGGTTCTTTTGGGATTGGCCGAGCCGAAGAGTCGTTCACTTGTAGTAGATGCTGACAAGGATCTTCTTAATTCAATCAATTCGCTTACTTCTCGTTTTGAACTTGGAATTGAGACGAAAAATGTTGATCTAAGAAAGAGACCTCTGTTGAATGGTTGCTTTACTGGCTTTCTCTGTAATCCCCCTTACACCGAGGAGGGGAGTACTAGTTTTCTAAGCTACGGACTTGATCAGCTTGGTTCTGATGGTGGTTCGGTCTTTTTAGCCATAGGAACTCAGGATATCGGCAACAGGGTAATCTTTATGCAGAGATTTTTTACTCAAAGGAATCTTATCATCAAAGAGATGATTACTGAGAGGATAAAATATCCTTTTTTAAATCTTTATCCTGAAGATGAAACCTGTTTTCAGAAAATGAAGACCTTATTTAATCAAGAAGTAATAACCAAAAACCCAAAGCTCGGGGCAGACCTCTTGATATTTAACTATATTCCTTTTAAGATAGAGAGGATTTCTAAATCAAGGTCGCTTTATAGGTATCTTTAGAAAGAAAAAAAGAGATTTTGTATTTTAATAAAAAATATGTCATTTTTAACAAAGATATTCGGGGATCCAAATAAAAAGATAATAAAGGAGCTTAGATTGGTAGTTGAAGGGATAACTGGAATTGAAGAGGACTTTAAGAAGCTTTCCGATGAGGATTTTCCCAAGATGACCGAGAAATTTAAGAAGAGGATTGAGAACGGAGAGACGACTGACGACCTTCTTGCCGAGGCCTTTGCTTTAGTTAGGGAATCATCAAAGAGGGTCTTGGGTCAAAGGCACTATGATGTCCAAATGATAGGAGGAATAGTGCTTCATCAGGGAAAGATTGCTGAGATGAAGACCGGTGAAGGAAAGACATTGGCGGCGACTCTGCCGGCTTATCTCAACGCCCTAGTAGGAAAGGGTGTTCACATAGTCACAGTTAATGACTATCTAGCTAGAAGGGATGCGATATGGATGGGACAGATATTTGCTTTTCTTGGGATGAGTACGTCGTGTATAAATCATCAGCAGTCATTTCTTTACGATTCCGACTTTTCTGCTCAGGGGGAAGAGAAGGATAAAGAGAGAGATCAATTGGGAGGATTCAAGATTATGCAGGACTTCTTGAGACCTTGTTCTAGGAAAGAGGCATATGATGCTGATATAACTTACGGGACTAGTAACGAGTTTGGTTTTGATTATCTTAAAGATAATATGGTTTATGACTTTTCTGATAGAGTACAGAGGGGATTTCATTATGCTATAGTTGACGAGATTGATTCCATTCTGATTGACGAGGCCCGAACTCCACTCATCATATCAGCTCCCGACACTGAAAGTTCGGAGATGTATGGCAGTTTCTCAAAGATAGTTCCATTACTTGAATCGGGCAAGGATTATGAGGTTCTTGAAAAAGAGAAGACAGTTACTCTTACCGAGGATGGTATTGAAAAGATAGAAAAGATATTAGGGATTGAAAATATATATGAGGATAAAGGAATAAAGTATTTACATCATCTTGAGCAAGCCCTTCGTGCTCAGGCGATCAATCAGAGTACGAAAAGGCCTCTCTTTGAGAGGGATCGCCATTACATCGTAACTAATGGAGAGATAGTTATTATTGATGAATCAACTGGTAGGCAGATGCCTGGTAGGAGATGGTCCGGTGGGCTTCATCAAGCAATTGAGGCCAAGGAGGGAGTTTTAGTCAAACCAGAGTCTAAGACCTTGGCATCAATCACCTTCCAGAACTTATTCAGGATGTATGACAAGCTTTCAGGTATGACTGGTACTGCGGTTACTTCGGCTGAGGAATTTGATAAGGTTTACAAATTAGAAGTAATACCGATTCCGACCAATAAACCAATGATTAGGAAAGATCTTCGTGATCAGGTCTATCGCACATCTAAAGGCAAGTTTCAAGCTATAGTTCAGGAAGTGAAAGAGAGAAGCCGAAAAGGTCAACCAGTTTTAATCGGAACGACTTCAATTGAAAAGAATGAGCTTTTAGGTATGCTCCTTGATCGCGAGGGAGTGCGTTATAGGATATTGAATGCTAAGAATCACGAAAAAGAGGGAGAAATCATAGCTCAAGCTGGAAGTCCGGGAGCGGTGACTGTTGCTACTAATATGGCTGGCCGAGGAGTTGATATTATTTTAGGAGGAAATCCACCCAATGCTGATGATAAGGCAAAGGTTTATAATGCTGGTGGGTTGCATGTCATCGGTACTGAGAGGCACGAAGCTAGGAGGATTGACAATCAGCTCAGGGGACGATCTGGGAGACAGGGTGATCCCGGATCAACTCAGTTTTTCCTTTCACTTGAAGATGATCTCCTTCGTATTTTTGGGGGGGATAAGGTGAAGTCGTTGATTGATTATATCAAGATACCCGAGGATCAGCCGATTGAAGCCGGTATGTTATCTAATATTATTGAATCGGCCCAGAGCAAGATAGAAGGGTTGCATTTTGACGCTAGAAAACATCTTCTTGATTATGATAATGTGATGAATAAGCAGAGGGAGATTATCTACAAAAAGAGAGCTGATATTATTACTAGATTTGGTTCGGGTGAGTTGAGGGAGTTTGTTATTGAGATTATTGAGGGTTTGGGTCGCACTAAGGAGGAATATGAAGCTAAAGAGAAGGATTTGGGTGAAGAGAAGATGAGAGAAATAGAGAAGGTTGTCTGCCTGAGAGTACTTGATTCGCTTTGGGTTGACCACTTAGAAAATATGCAGCTGTTAAGGGATTCGGTTAGATTGAGGGCTTATGGACAGAAGGATCCGCTTATTGAATATAAAAATGAGGGGCATAAGGCCTTTCAGGCGTTAATTGATACATGGAAGAGTAGTATTGTGGAGATGATTTTTAATATAAAGTCTGCTTCATTTGCGCCCAGTCCGATTGAGAAGGGAGGGATGGAGATGAGGAATTCAGCTGTTACGCCGAGGGCTGTGGTGAAAGTCGGGGGAATAAAAATCGGAAGGAATGATCCTTGTTATTGCGGAAGTGGCAAGAAATACAAGAAGTGTCACGGTAAGAATAGATAGATCTTTAAGAAAACCAATCTCTATGGTGGTATAGGGGTTAGCTTCAACCTTTGAAATATAGGAAAGATTATTCTTCTCTTAAATAGGCCTCTTAATGGGCTTTTTTAATTGCTCAATAATATATAGGGCAAGGGTTTAAGCAAAGCTAAATGCCTTAATTTTGTTTAACTAAAAGTGTTCGGGATCATTGTAGCCAAATGAAACATAAACTTGACTAAACCTCTTTTTTTTTATAAAATATACAAGAAATGAATAAATTGCATTATAGAATAGTAAGTTTATTTCTAATCCTTATCGGTCTTGCTTTGGGGAGTTTTGTTTATCCTACTCCTTATAACAGAGTTATTGATGAGATTAACCAGAGGACTGGATGGAATCTTCCCCATGTTATTGATGTGCCTTTCAAATTAGGGCTTGATCTTCAAGGAGGTACTCAACTTCTCTATCAAGCTGATCTCTCGGCTGTTCCTGAAGAAGAGAAAAGGGAGAGGATGAGTGGGTTGAGGGATCTGATTGAACAGAGAGTCAATCATTTTGGTGTGGCTGAACCCTTAGTACAAGTTCAAGGTGATCGTTTAATTGTGGAACTTGCTGGTGTTGTTGATCCTCTTGAGGCGATGAAGATGATAGGTGAAACACCGTTTCTTGAGTTTAAGGAGGAGAAGGATATGACTCTTGAGACGGAAGAGGTTATCATTTTTAATAAGCAAGCCCGAGAGAGGTCGGAAGCCCTTCTTGAAGAGATAAGACAGGGGGCTGATTTTGCCGAGATAGCACGAGAGCATTCTGATTGTCCTTCCGCTGAACAAGGTGGTGATCTTGGACGTTTTGGTAAAGGATCAATGGTTGAGAGTTTTGAAGAGGCCGTCTTTGCCTTGGCTAAAGGAGAGATAAGCGATCTTGTTGAGACTCCTTTTGGTTATCATATAATAAAGAAGACAGGAGATGAGAATGAGGCGGGGGAGATAAAGGCGAGCCACATTTTGATAGCCAAAAAGAATCCCTTATCTCTTGTTCCGGAATGGAAGACGACCGAATTAAGCGGGGAGCATCTCAAGACCGCAAGATTTACTATTGATCAGATGACTGGTGAGGTGATAATAGAGTTGCGATTTACTCCTGAGGGATCGGAGGTATTTGAACGGGTAACTGAAAGGAATGTCGGAAAACGTTTGGCAATATTTCTTGATGGAAAATCAATAATAGATACTACTGGAGATGGGATAATAACCGACGATGATATTTATGCACCGGTTATCCGGGAGAAGATATCGGGTGGTGTGGCGGTTATAAGCGGGGAACTTGATCGAGAGATTGCAAGAACTATAGTTAATCGCCTTCGGCTTGGAGCTCTTCCGGTACCGATAGAATTAGTTTCGCATCAGAATGTTGGACCTGCTCTTGGAAAGGAATCGTTGATGAATTCACTTAATGCTGGAATAATCGGATTCCTACTAGTTATGATATTTGTAATAACAATCTATCGTTTTCCTGGTTTTTTAGCATCACTTAGTCTCCTTCTTTATGCGGTTGTAGTACTTACTCTTTTTAAGTTAATACCAGTTACTCTTACTCTATCTGGTATTGCGGGATTTATCCTCTCTATTGGAATGGCTATAGATGCTAATATCTTAATCTTTTCTCGCATGAGAGAAGAAATGAGATCGGGAAAAGATCTGAAAGAGAGCATTGATAATGGTTTTGAGAGAGCTTGGACTTCAATAAGGGACGGAAACCTTACTACACTAACAGTCGCTGCTATACTATTTTTTATCGGAACCAGCTTTGTACAGGGTTTTGCTTTAACATTAATAATTGGAATATTAATTAGTATTATCTCCTCCATGTTGATTACTAAATGTTTCCTCAGATCTTTTCAAGAATCATCACTTGAAAAAAAGAAAGGATTTTGGATGTAAAAATATGATAAAATTCCTTAAACATAGAAGAATATACTATATCACCTCATTGATTTTTATTATCGGGAGTATCTTTTCATTAGGAGTATTGGGTCTTAATTTAGGGATTGAATTTACTGGTGGGAGTATAATGGAGATTGAGTATCTAGATGAAAGACCATCAATTGATGAGTTAAGAGCATTACTTTCGGATATTGATCTTGGAGAGGTTATTATCCAACCGACTGGCGAGAGCGGTTTTATTCTCCGAATGGCTGATGTAAGCAAGGAGGATTATGAGGCGATAAGGAATCAATTGGTTGGGACGATAGAACATCGCTTTGATTCAATTGGTCCTACCATTGGAGATGAATTAAAGAATAGGGCCTTAATAAGCATTATTTTGGCATCTCTTGCCATCGTCATTTATATTACGATAACCTTCAGTGGCTCCAGTGGAAAGACGATTAAATCATGGCAATATGGAGTAATTGCGACAGGAATAGCGTTTCTGCATGATGTTCTAATTGTTCTTGGAATCTTTGCTTTACTTGGTCATTTCCTTGATGTTCAGGTTACTATTCCGATTATTGTCGCTCTGCTGGCGGTTCTCGGTTATTCAGTTAATGATACTGTTGTCATATTTGATCGGGTAAGGGAGAATGTTCTTAAGAATCCCCGGCTTACTTTCTCTGATATAGTCAATAAAAGTCTTAATGAAACATTAGGAAGATCAATTAATACTTCTCTAACCACCATCTTTGTTTTGACCGCAATACTCTTCTTTGGAGGGGAGACTCTTCGCTGGTTTGTTCTCGCGATGATTATAGGAATATCACTTGGAACATATTCATCATTATTTCTCGCTGGACCACTTTTAGTTTCCTGGTCTAATTTGAATTTAAAAGCTTTAAGGAATAAATAAAATGTTTGATTATCGTTTAATATCAACCAACCTTATTAAGGAACTTCCTGAAAGGACCAAGGACGTCATATCGAGGAGGTTTGGGCTTGAAAGTAACACTTCCTATGGAGGGGTCAGAAGTGAGTCCTTGGAATCGATTGGCCGCGACTATGGTATCACCAGAGAGAGGGTTCGCCAGATAGAGAAAGATGGCCTTTCAAAGATAAAAATTGGCAAGTACAAGGAAGTTGTTTCTAAACTCAAAGAGAAGATGGTAAATTTTGGCGGCTTAAAGAAGGAGGATCTCTATATTGAAGCTATCGGCGAGAAGGAGATGATTAATCACATATTATTCCTTCTCTCGGTAAGTGAATCTTTTCACAGGTTTCCAGAGAATAAAGATTTTTATAGTTTCTGGTCAATTGATACTAGTTATTTTAATTGTGCCAATCAAACAATCCAATCAATAAAGGATATGCTTTATAAAAAGAAAAAGTCTTTGACTATTGAGCATTGTACTAATTTAATTACGTCAGCTCCGGCGCCGAGGATAAACTCGTATCTTGAGATATCCAAGCACATTCATCTGAACGAGGAAGGTCTCTTTGGCTTGAAACATTGGCCTGAGATAAACCCGAGAAGCATAAAGGATAAGGCATATATGGCGTTAAAAAAAAATGGAAAACCATCGCATTTTAGGGAGGTAGCTCTGTTGATAGGCGATTCTACTCTTCCCCAGACCGTTCATAATGAATTGATAAAGGACTCCAGATTTGTTTTAATTGGGAGGGGTATCTATGCTTTAAGGGAATGGGGTTATGAGACGGGAGACACAAGGGAGGTTATAAAAAAAATACTTTTAGAGCAAGGTAGGCCACTCAGCAAAAGAGAGATAATCAATGAGGTGCTTAAAAAAAGAATTGTTAAAGAGAATACAATACTTCAGAATCTGAGTAATAAAGAATACTTTAAAAAGGATTCTGAAGGTAGATATCTGTTAAGTTAATAAAGATGCTTACATTGGAAAACGTCTTAATCATCGCACCCGAGTATCTGGCTGTTGCGATGTCTTACCTTAAAATCGCATGGGCAATATTCCTTAACTGGTGGTGGCTTGTTCCCCCTTTTCTTTTGTGGAAACCTGCTGTTTTTTATTGGCTCTGGTGGAGGAAAGAGATTTGGTCTAGTAAACAGAAGAATATTATACTTGAGATAAGAATCCCGAGAGAGAATCCCAAACCGGTAAAGGCGATGGAATTGGTCTTTACTGGTCTTTGGCAGATATGGGCTGAACCCAATTGGATTGAAAAATGGTGGGACGGACAGAGTCTTCTTTCATATTCTTTTGATGTCGTCTCTGTGGATGGGATACCCCACTTTTATATCAGATGCAATAAGTCGACTAAAGGAATAGTTGAGACTCATATTTATTCTCAATTCCCGGAGGCCGAGATATTTGAAGTTGATGACTATGTCAAAAAAGTTCCTCAAGATATTCCTAATAAAGAGTGGGATCTTTGGGGCACCGATTACAAGTTAACCAACAAGAATTGTTATCCGATTAAAACTTACAGCGACTTTGAAATGGAGAAAAAGGATGATAAAGAGGAGAAGAGAATTGACCCTATAAGCTCCCTTCTTGAAGGTATGGGGAGTCTAAAGAAAGGGGAACAGATCTGGCTTCAAATAAGAGCTAGACCCATAATGAATGAGAAGCCATGGATCAAAGAGGGTAAAGAAGAGATAGACAGGTTGGTTGGTAGGAAGAAGCCTCTAAGAATAACTTCAATTCTTGAGGACATAATAACTATTATTATAGGAGGACCCCCTAAGGGGGAGGAAAAAAAGAGTGAGACGATGCCGCCCGAGATGAAGCTTACTCGTGGAGAGAGGGATATCGTTACTGGGATTGAGAAGAAGATAAGCAAGATTGGATACGAAGTTGGGATAAGATATATTTATTTAGCTCAGAAGGATGCTATGGTTAAACCGAATCTTAGATTACCAATGAGTTATTTTACTAATTTTGGCACCAATATCAATGCGCTAGTTCCGGATGGGAAGACGATACCGAAAGTTCGTAAAAAATGGTATGATCCATTTTGGTTTCCTAAAAGACGACTCTATATCAAAAAGAGAAGGATATTTAGAAAGTATATCGGTCGACTTCCATATAATTTCCCGCTTCCGGGTGGTACCTTTGTTCTTAATGCGGAGGAGTTGGCCAGTATATGGCACTTCCCATCCAAAACATTAACTCCGGCTTCGCAGGTACCGCGGGTTGAGGCCAAGAAGGGAGAAGCTCCTCTTAACCTTCCGATAGAAGATTAAAATTATGAAAGAGATTATCTTTTTTGGAAAGACTACTTTCCGAAACAAAAGGAAGAAATTTGGAATAAAACTTGATGATAGAAGGAGGCATTTTTATGTCCTCGGTAAGACGGGAGTCGGGAAGACTTCTGTGATGGAGAATATGGCTATTCAAGATATCAAGAATGGGAATGGAATGGGATTTATTGATCCCCACGGAGAGGCCGCTGAGAAATTACTTAACTTTATTCCGTCCGAGAGAATAAATGACGTTGTTTACTTTAACCCGGCTGATCTTTCCTATCCGATAGCTTTTAATGTTATGGAGAATGTTGATCCGGCTCATAGACACTTGGTATCATCGGGATTAATGAGCGTCTTTAAGAAGATATGGCCTGATGTCTGGTCAGCGAGAATGGAATATATTCTAAATAATGCCATTTTAGCTCTCTTGGAATATCCTGATTCAACCCTTTTAGGAATAAACAGGATGTTCTCTGATTCCGAATTCAGAAAAAAGGTGGTTGACAATATCAGCGATCCGATAGTTAAAAACTATTGGACTCATGAGTATGCGAAATATAGTAAACAATACGAGTCCGATGCGACTGGAGCGATACAGAATAAGATCGGTCAGTTCATATCCAACCCTTTAATTAGAAATATTATTGGACAGGTCAAGTCAACATTAGATATAAGGAAGATAATAGATGAGAAGAAGATATTTGTGGTGAACATATCTAAGGGAAGGATAGGAGAGGACAACTCTAAATTGCTTGGTTCTCTGATTATAACAAAATTACAACTGGCGGCGATGTCAAGAGTTAATATCCCTGAGAGCGCGAGAGAGGATTTTTTTCTTTATGTTGATGAGTTTCAGAATTTCGCTACTAGCTCGTTTGTGACAATACTTTCGGAGGCCAGGAAGTATAGACTCTCTCTGATCTTGGGTCATCAGTATATAGCACAGATGGAAGAAGAGGTAAGAGATGCCATATTTGGTAATATCGGAACATTAGTCTCATTTAGGGTTGGTCCTGAGGATGCTGAGTTTCTTGAGAAGGAATTTAATCCAGAGTTCACTGCGACTGACTTGGTCAATCTTCCTAAACATAATATTTATGTTAAACTGATGATAGATGGTCTTGCCAGTACTCCATTCTCGGCCGAGACCTTGACTCCGCCGGATGTTCCGGAAGAGACATCAAGAGAGAAAGTTATCAATATCTCAAGAGAGAGATATAGTACTCCGAGAGAGGTGATTGAGGATAAGATTAAGAGATGGTTTGGTTCAACGCCCCTTCCTATTGCCTTTTCTGGCTCTCAATCGCTCTATGACGCCGTCTGCTCCAATTGTGGAAAAAAGACCAAAGTGGTCTTTGAACCGCAACCTGGAAGGCCTATCTTTTGCAAGAGTTGCAGAAAGAGTATAAAAAAAGAACCAGAGGAGAAGAATATCTCTCTTAAGAAGGTAGCGTTAGAACGACCAATCTTTTTTTCGGATTCAAAGAAGAAAGAGAGGAGGTCAATCGAGATAGAGAAGTTAAGAGAAGCATTGCAGAAATCTTTTGATAAAAAAAACAATGAAGACTCCAGCTGATTTTGATTTCAAGGATAAAACAGTATTGGTTAGGTGTGATTTCAATATCTCCTTTGATGAAAAGGGGAATGTCTTGGATGACCTTCGGGTAAGAGAATCAATTCCGACTATCCGCGAGGTTATCAATAATGGAGGTAAAGCCGTTTTAATCGGTCATACCGGGGGTAAGAAGAGTTTAAAAGAGACCATTCCATTACTTGAGGAGTTTCTTGAAAAGAAGGTTAAATTTATTCCCAAGATTAGAGAGATAGAGAGAGTAGTAAAAGAAACAATCTTTGGAGAAGTTCTTTTACTAGAAAATCTTCGACTCTTCAAAGGAGAGAAGGAAGGCAATAAATATTTTGCCAGTGAGCTTGCTAAGATATCTGATTTTTACATTAATGAAGCATTTTCTGTTTGTCATCGCAAACATGCTTCAATTTTTTATCTTCCTAAATTACTTCCTCATTGTGCCGGCTTTAGGTTAGCACAGGAAGTAAAGGTTCTTTCTAGAGTGAGGGATAATCTTTGGCATCCGATGGTGATTATTATTGGAGGAGCGAAGGTCGCTTCAAAAATTAGAGTAGTTAAAACATTTCTTAAAAAATCAGATCACGTCTTACTCGGTGGAAAGGTGGCTAACGAGATCTTAATTATTAAGGGTATAACTCAGAATAGGCCTTGGCCGGACGAGGAGGTGATTAAAGAGGTTGAAGGTGTGGAGTTGACATCTAACAAGATTCATCTTCCAGTTGACGTGGTAATCTCTTCTCATGATTGTGAAGATTGCTTTAGAACAGATGCCCCAGGCAGTGTAAAGAGAGAAGAAGAGATTTATGATATAGGCCCGGAAACGATAAAGATCTTTTCTAGGATAATAAGTGAAGCCAAGATGATAGTTTGGGCTGGACCTTTAGGGTTTTTTGAAGACAAGAGATATGAAAAAGGGACGCGAGAGATAGCCCATACGATAGCTATGAATCATAAGGCCTATAAAGTAGTTGGCGGAGGGGAAACAGGGATAGCTATGACTAAGTTTCATGTAAGAGATTCAATAGACCATATCTCTACCGGAGGGGGAGCGATGTTAGATTTCATGGCAGGAAAAGAACTTCCGGGATTAAAAGCATTAGGATATTATGATGAAGATTAAGAATATAGAAGCGACGGCTAATAGGATAAGGAAGGCGATAGAAGAGAAGGAAAAAATAGTACTTTATGGTGATGCGGATATGGATGGTACATCATCAGTAGTGATACTAAAAGAGAGTATTGAGGCGATTGGCGGAAAAATCTTCTACTCTTATTTCCCAGATAGGGGAAAGGAGGGATATGGACTTAATGATGGGGCGCTTAAATTTATCAAGGATAAAGTCGGCGATGACAAGATTCTCCTTATAGTGATGGACTGCGGAATAAGTAATTTTGAAGAGGCCAGGACGGCCAAGAAGTTAGGTATTGACCTTATCATTATTGATCACCATCAACCTCATGACAAGTTACCTGAGGCGTTAATCATTGTTGATCCGAAACAAGAAGGCGATGAATATCCGTTCAAAGATTTTGCTAATACTGGAATAATATTTAAGCTTGCTGAGGAGCTTACCGGTGATATATTTAATACTCTACGAAAGAGTTTCTCCGAGCTTGCCGCATTAGCAACAATAGCCGATATGATGAGGCAGGAAGAGGATAACAAGAAGATAATTAAAGAAGGGCTTAAGAATCTTGAGGATACAGAGAGACTTGGATTGAAGGTTTTCTGGACAGAGAGGATCTTTAAGGAGGAAGCGTTAATAAAGGATATTGCTCAGAAGATAGTATCGGTTTTGGGAGCTAGTGATGTAGTTGATCATAAGACGGAAGCTTACACTATACTTACATCAGAGGACAAGGATGAGATAAAAAATCTGATCATAAAATTGATAGAGAAGAATAATCAAAAACAAGCCTTGGTTGCTGAGATGGTTAAAGAAGTAAGCGAGAAAGTTTCTCCAGATGATGTGATAATCTTCTATGGGAAGGAAGGATGGGCTATTCCGTTACTTGGTTCAACTGGCTCAAAACTTGAAAATATCTTTAAGAAACCGGTCTTTCTTTATAGCAAGAGTGAGACGACTAGTCGCGGGGCGGTGAGGATGCCAAAGGGGATTAATGCAGTTGATGTGATGGCTGAAAGTTCTGATATCCTGATTGAGTATGGAGGACATCCTCCAGCAGCTGGATTCAATATAGATAACGATAAACTTGCTGAATTTGAAGAGAATTTAAGAGAATATTTTAAAAAATAATATGAAAAAAGTAATCATATACACCGACGGAGTATCAAGGGGAAATCCTGGTCCTGGAGGAGCAGGAATAGTTTTTTGTAACGAGAAAGGGGAGGTAGTTAAGACATATCATCAGTATTTAGGAGATGAGGTCACTAATAATGAAGCCGAATATCAGGCTGTAATAATAGCGCTGAAAAAGTTTATTGCGGTCTTCGGTAAGAAATTAGCGGCCAATTCGCAGATTGATTTAAGAAGCGATTCCGAGCTCTTAGTAAAACAATTGAAGGGGGAGTATAAGGTAAGCAATCCTAGGATGCAAGAGCTTTTTATACAGATATGGAATCTTAGGGTTGATTTTGGAAAGATTACATTTAAGGCTATTCCTCGTGAAAAGAACAAGGAGGCGGATAAGATGGCTAATATGGCATTAGACGAGGCGGGCAAAAAGACGTTGCTTTGAAAATAGTATTTAAAAAGTCCCTTCTTTTTAAGAAGGGACTTGAGATAACTAAGGTGAAATTATCTCTACTTTCACCTTAGCTATCCCTTGGGATTTCATACCGATCTCCTCTGCGGCTCGCAGAGAGAGATCAATAATCCGTCCCTCGATAAACGGACCTCGGTCGTTGATTCGCACAACGACCGAGGAACCGTTTTCTAGGTGAGTTACCCTTAC
>CAZIZF010000008.1:2766-6670 GCA_964543755.1 uncultured Candidatus Saccharibacteria bacterium | reverse complement strand
CTTATTTATGTCAAATTGTTGACGAAATCATTTTTTTTGATACTATATGGGCAAGTCTAGAGGGGAAGGTAATCGCTCCTTATTAAAGGGGAGGAAAGTCCGAACACTCTCCCGTATTTATGCGGGATAAAAAGATAGCGGGTAATACCCGTCGTCTCGTCTTTGACGGGATAGAGGTGCGAACAGAGACGTTCTCAACTGAAAGGTGGAGGACACCCGATTTGATCGGGTGAGTCCCGATGGCAACATCGGGAGTGAAACGGCTAAATCCTTATTGAGTGCAAGAACAAACTTCGCTTTGGCGAAGAAAAAGTGGTTCGCTTGACCCGTTTCGGTAACGGATCGGGCAGATAAATGATTACCACTCCTTCTTCGGAAGGGGAACAGAATTCGGCTTATCACCCTTCTGGACTTTTTTAATATGAGATGGTTGAAAAGATACTTAATTCCAAAGCGAAGACGATAACTTTTGCCGCTATTCTGGTTGGCGGAGCGACTGTCGTCAGTGGTCTATTGGGGGTTATAAAATTAAGGTTGCTGGCTGAAAAGTTTGATATCGGATTCACGTTAGACAGCTATTTTGCCGCTTTCAGAATACCTGATTTAATCTCGGCAACTATCATTACCGGAGGTATAATAGTCTCTTTTCTACCACTTTTTTCGGAGCACTTTCAAAAGGACAAAAAAAAGGCCTGGGAGTTGATGAATAATATGATAAATATCTCTTTTGTCGCTCTGGCTGTTATTTGCGCTATAATATGGCTCTTTGCTCATCAGCTAATTGATCTCATTGCTCCTGGCTTTCCTGATGATCAAAAAGAGCTTACTGTTTCATTGGTCAGGATTATGTTTATTAGTCCTCTGATCTTTGCTATTTCAGCCATATTTTCAGGTGTCCTCCATCATTTTGATAGATTTATATCATATGCTATGGCTCCGATATTATATAATTTAGGTATAATATTTGGCATCCTTTTTCTTTCAGGTCTCTTTGAGGAGAATAAGATGATTTATGGTGTTGCTTGGGGGGTAGTAATTGGATCGCTGATGCACCTTGCGATACAGATACCTTCGGTTATAAGTTCGGGTTGGCGATATCAATTTCGCTTCAATCCAAGAGATTCGGAATTTATTAAGATTTTGAGGTTGGTTGGTCCAAGAATGATAAGTCAGATCTCGTCCCAAATCAATCTCATAGTTATAACTGCAATTGCATCACTTCTTGCTGCCGGCAGTGTCGCAGTTTTCAATTTTGCCAACAACCTCTATCTTTTTCCAGTGGCGATTGTTGGGGTGTCGTTCGCAACTGCGGCTTTTCCTAGTTTCTCTCGGTCAATAGCAAATGGTAGGATATCAGAGTTTGTTGCTAACTTTTCTGTGACATTCAAGAAGATAATCTTTGTGATTGTTCCTTTAAGCGCTATGATTCTGATATTGCGGGCGCAGGTGGTCAGATTGGTTCTAGGGACAGGGGAGTTTGGCTGGACCGAAACGAGATTGACGGCGGCTGCTCTTGGGGTCTTTGCGTTTAGTATGCTTTTTGCGGCTTTACTTCCGTTAGTAATAAGGGCTTTTTTCGCTTTTCAGGACACAATAACACCTGCGATAGTTAGTGTTGCATCGGTTATTCTGAATATCTTTCTTTCTTTCTTTCTTGTCTTCATAATGAAGGAGGGATCATTTTTTCATAATCTGATATCATCCATTTTTAAGTTGACTAGTATTGATGATATTCGGGTTATTGGTTTAGTCATCGCTATGTCAATCGCAATAGCATCTCAATTACTGGTTTTGTTTTGGATCTTAAGTAAAAAAATATCACTTCCTTTGAGAGAAATAGGGGGGTCATTTGGTAAGACGTTGACGGCAACATTGGTTATGGCTCTAGTAACTTATCTCGCTTTGAGAATTGTGGTATACTTTGTTCAATTAACTACTTTCTGGGCAGTCTTTTTACAAGCATCTGTTGCGTTCATATTAGGAGTAGCAGTTTATTTAGCGGTTCTTTATCTACTTGATTCGCATGAACTTAAGTCCGCCACCAGACACTTTTTTAGATTAACAAAAAGATATGAATAGTATAAGGAACTTTTCAATAATATCGCATATTGATCATGGAAAATCAACTTTAGCTGACCGGCTGATTGAAGCGACAGGAACTATCTCTCAAAATAAGATGCAGGAGCAGTTTTTGGATATGATGGATCTTGAGAGGGAAAGGGGGATAACGATTAAACTTCAACCGGTGAGGATGTCTTATCAGGGGTATGTTATAAACATGATAGATACGCCGGGACATGTTGATTTCTCATACGAGGTTTCTCGTTCCTTGGCGGCGGTTGAGGGTGTAGTTCTTTTGGTTGACGCGACAAAAGGGATACAGGCCCAGACCCTTGCCAATCTTGAATTTGCCAAGAAGCAAAACTTAGTCATTATTCCGGCGGTTAATAAAATAGATCTTCATAATGCCATGGTGGAGGAGACGGTTGATAATGTCGCAGAGCTTTTAGGTATTGATAGTGATGAGATTCTAAGGATATCGGCCAAGAAAAATATCAATATTGATAAGGTTTTAGAGAGGGTAATTGAGAGGATACCAGCCCCTGCAATACTTGATGATTCTTCGGGTTCTTTTAGGGCTTTAATTTTTGATTCTAAGTATGATTCATTCAAGGGTGTAATCGCCTATTGTCGGATTATGGAGGGTACAGTTAAGCGGGGTGATAAGATTAATCTCATGGCAGTTAATGTTAAGGGTGATGCCAAGGAGGTTGGTCACTTTATTCCCTCGCAATCGCCGAAGGACTCTCTGAATGAGGGAGAAATAGGATATATCGCAACAGGGATTAAAGAACCTGGAGTCGTTCGGGTTGGGGATACGATAACGAAGTATGATGATAAGAAGGTACTTCCCTTGCCTGGTTACAAGGAGCTCAATCCGGTTGTTTTTGTGAGTTTCTATCCTGAGGATACGGATAACTTTGTGACTCTGCGAGAGTCTCTGGAAAAGATAAAGTTGTCCGATCCGGCTCTAACCTTTGAACCGGAATTCAAAGAGGTTCTTGGAAGAGGATTTCGTTGTGGTTTTCTGGGGTCGCTTCATGCGGAGATAATATCTGAACGGCTTCATAGGGAGTTTGACCTTGATTTAGTTATAACATCACCCTCGGTGGTTTATAAGACTATTAATAATAAAGATGAAGAGACAGTCGTTATGTCTCCAGCTGACTGGCCCGACCCGTCGTTTATAAAAAAATCTCTTGAGCCATGGGTTCTTTTAGAGATAATAACTCCATCATCGTATATCGGTAAAGTTATGGAACTTTTAGGAACTATGAGTGGAATACTAGTAGAAAACAAGTATTTTAAGGGCGACAAGATGCTCATAACTTATAAAGTGCCACTAAGGAAGATAGTTACTGGATTTCATGACAAGATAAAGAGTGTAACACAAGGGTATGCTTCGTTTAATTACGAGTTAGATGATTTTATGGAGGGAGAGTTGGTAAAATTAGAGATATTGATTGGAGGAAATGTTGAGGAGGTTTTTTCTCAAATCGTCTCTAAGGACGATGCCTATACCGAAGGGAGAAAAATTGTTGAAAAGCTGAAAGAGCTACTTCCCCCTCAACAATTTGCATTGCCGCTTCAGGCTCGGGTTTATGGCAAGATTATAGCTAGGGAGACAATCAAAGCCCGAAGGAAGGATGTCACGGGAGCCCTTTATGGAGGTGATGTCACCAGAAAGAGGAAGCTTTTAGAAAAACAGAAGAAGGGCAAGAAGAAGCTTCAAGAGAGAATGGGAAGAGTTAAGGTTCCTTCTGAGGTTTTCTTCAAAGTATTCAAGGATTAAGATCTGATTATGAGAAAGATGATAAGAAAAAAGAAGAATTCAAATAAATTT
>CAZIZF010000008.1:0-2666 GCA_964543755.1 uncultured Candidatus Saccharibacteria bacterium | reverse complement strand
AAAGATAAGGCCACTGCGATTCGTCGAGAGTTCTCTGAATTAAAAGAAGAGATAGAAAAGATTGATTCTTTTAGAAAAGAGATTATAGATCTGAAGGAATTAGCGGAGTTAGGATTTGATAATGAGGAGGAATTAAAGAGTAGGGGGGAATGTCTTGAGAAGGAAATTGATAAAGAGGAGATAAAAGTCTTTATGTCGGGTAAATATGATAAGAAGAACGCGGTATTTCAGATATTTGCCGGAGCCGGAGGTCAGGATGCCCAAGACTGGGCCGCGATGCTTTTGAGGATGTATGAGAGATATTTTCTCTCTAAGGGATTCACAGTCAAGATTATTGAACAGTCATTCGGTGAGGGAGGAGGTCCTGATGGAAGAATTGGGATAAAAGAGGTAACCCTTGAAGTGAAGGGACCGTGGGTTTTCGGGACACTGAAGGCGGAGAGAGGAGTTCATCGTCTTGTTAGGATATCCCCCTTCTCATCTAAAAACTTGAGGCACACTTCTTTTGCGATGGTAGATGTTATCCCAGAGATAGCCGTTAAAGATGAAGAGATAGGGATTAATCCAGATGAGATAAAGGTTGATACTTACAAGGCATCTGGTCCTGGTGGTCAGAATGTTAATAAGAGAGAGACCGCTGTTCGGATTACACATCTACCGACGGGATTAGTTGCTTCTTCTCAGAATGAGAGACAGCAAGGGATAAACAAGGAGAAGGCGATGAGTATATTGATATCTAAGTTGGTTCGATTGAGAGAGGAGGAGAGGGAAGCAGAGTTGAGTGAGATAAAGGGAGATAGAGTTTCAGTTGGATGGGGGAGCCAGATACGATCTTACATCCTTCATCCTTATAAAATGGTTAAGGACTTGAGAACTGGAGTTGAGACATCACAAGTAGAGAGTGTCCTTGACGGGAAGCTAGATGATTTTATAGAATCAGGAATAAAATTGAATAATTAAGACAAAATGATTTTTTTTAACAAAGTAACCAAGGTGTATCCGGCCCATCTTGCGAAGAAGGAGGAGATTGTTTTTAATGAGATATTCTTTAAGATAGAGAAAGGAGAATTTGTCTTAATCACTGGTAAGTCTGGCTCCGGCAAGACAACAATCTTCAAGTTGCTCCTAGGGGAGGAGCGTCCAACAGGGGGACAAATACTCTTTGATGACCAAGATATATCTAAATTTGGTCCTGGTAATATCCATAAACTAAGAAGGAGGATAGGGGTGATATTTCAGGATTACAAACTTCTCCCATCTAAGAATGTTTACGAGAATATTTCTTATATTATGGAGGCGCTTGGGATATCCGATGAAGAGATAATAAAGAATGTTCCCGAACTTTTAGAGATAGTCGGGATATCAGGTAAGGCATATCATTTTCCTAGTGAACTTTCCGGAGGGGAACAACAGAGAGTTGCCATAGCTCGTGCCTTGATATCTAAACCCGATTTGATACTCGCCGATGAGCCGACTGGTAATATTGATCCATATTATACGATGGATATAATAAATCTTTTATTGGAGATTAATAAGATGGGGACGACGGTGGTTCTAGCGACGCATGACAAGGAAGTAATAAATAAACTTAATAAAAGAGTTATAACCCTAGATGATGGGGGGATTATAAGGGATGAGTTGTCTGGAAAGTTTAGATTATAAAAAACAATGCTTATCACATTAAAACGAATATTGAAATTGGCTTGGAATAACTTTACGCGTAATATAGGACTCTCTTTAGTAGCAGTTTTCGCTATAATTATAACCCTTCTTTTTTTGACATTCGCTCTCATCGCCACTGATTTTGCTAAGTTGCTTTCTTCTGATGTGCGAAATCAGGTAAGTGTGAGTATATTCTTCAAGGACGGAGTTGATGAGGAGACGATTCTTATGATTCAGGAAGAGATAAAAGAAATCCATGATGTTCGAGAAGTTAACTATACATCAAAACAAGCGGCGTTTGATAATTTCATATCAAGACATAAGGATAATGTGGTCTTAATGGCAGCTTTAGCCGAAGTAGGAAATCCTTTTCTTCCTTCATTAAGTATAATATCGGAGACGGCCGAGGGATACGAAAGAGTAGCTGCTTTTCTTGAAGAGAGTCCATCTAGGGTCTTTTTTGAGAAGATAGATTATGACCAAAGGAAGGTGATAATTGAGGATATTTTCAGAATAACATCTATTATTCAGAAGACCGGTTTAACCGTAGCGATCATAATGGCATTCGTATCAATTCTAGTTGTTTTTAATATTATTAGGTTGGCGATATATGGGATGAGGGAGGAGATATCCATAATGAGGTTGGTTGGGGTATCAAGGAGGTATATCGTTTCATCCTTTATCTTTCAAGGAGTGATCACAGCTATTACTGGGGTTTTAGCGACCATTCTAATACTAATTGCGACGACCATGATCTTTGGAGAGAAAATTGCCGGATTTATTCCAGGATTAAATTTTCAAGAATACTTCATTATTAATATGGAGTCTCTCCTACTAATTCAATTTGGCACGGCTATTGTTCTTGCGGTGGTTTCTAGTATGATAGCTGTCGCAAAATATTTGAAAGTATAATATATTGCCGGGTCGTCTAATGGTAGGACATCGCCCTCTGGAGGCGAGTATCTAGGTTCGAGTCCTAGCCCGGCAGCTATAGATGTTTTTTT
>CAZIZF010000007.1:10623-22881 GCA_964543755.1 uncultured Candidatus Saccharibacteria bacterium | reverse complement strand
GTTGGCCTGATTGTTTTTTATCATTTTAAGAAGTTTGATCTCCCGGATAATGATAAGGCCAAGAGATTTCTTTTTATATACAAGTGGGGATCGATTCTCTTAATATCCATCTCTTTTATTATTTTAATGATAATTATATGGTAATCCTCAGAGAAAATGAAGAGATACTTCAGGTAAAGAGGCGTCATTTTGTGATACTTTTAATTGAGATGGCTCCGCTGGCCCTTCTTTTTGTCGCAGGAATTATTGGGATGATTATAACCTTCTTTGTCTCTTTTTCTCTTCCAGAAATAATAACTCGAATTATGCCAGGACTAATGGATATGGAACTGCGGCTACTTGTTCTTTTTCTCATATTCATCAGTATGGTTATAATATGGCAGATAGCATTTGTAATCTTTGCTAATTACTATCTTGATTGTTGGATTATTACTAATGAACGGACTATACATACAGAACTTAGGGCTCTGTTTAACAGGGTTTTATCTAGTGTTCCTCATGCAAAGATACAAGATATAACTGTTAGTGTGAACGGAATTATACCAACTATCTTAAAGTATGGTGATCTGCAAATACAGACTGCAGGTCAATTTCATGAATTTATATGCAAGCAAATACCAGAACCATACAAGACTAAAGAGATGATATTTAAAGCCCAAAAGGAATATTTTCAAAGAAGGGAGTACTCTAATAAATCAGATTAATTTTAATTGTCTAATGTTTTTGTAAGGCCGATTTAATCTGTTTTCGTGCTGATGCGGTCTTCACATATTTAAGCCATTTTCTGCTTGGTGATTTTGTTTTTTTGGTCAATATCTCTACAATATCACCGTTCAAAAGAGGGGACGACAGGGATGTCATTTTGCCGTTGACTTTAGCTCCAGCAATATGATTACCGATATCCGAATGTATTGCATAAGCGAAATCAATAGGAGTTGAAGATATTGGCAGATCAATGACATCGCCCATCGGAGTAAAGACGAATATTCTCTGTTGAAAAAAATCAGTCATCATTTCCTCTTTAACGTTTATACTTTTATTGGTCGTCTCTTGGTAATCAACAAGACCCTTTATCCAGGAAGGAATGTCATCAAAATTGATTTCATCTTTTATTCCTTCTTCAAAGGTTTTTTTGAAGGGGAGTAATCTTCGGATCCAAAGGAAATTATTTACCTTGTTTCTCTTTTTTGTCTCTTTATAACTAATATGAGAAGCAATCCCGTACTCCGCCTCTTGGTGCATCTCTTTAGTCTTTATCTGTATTTCAATAACATTGCCGTATCCTGTGAATATTGTTGTATGCAGAGCGCGATACTTATTGGGTTTTGGGAAGGCGATATAGTCCTTTATTCTTCCTGGAAGTGGTCTCCATGTACTATGAATTATACCAAGAATAACATAACAATTCTCAACGTTGGGAACTATTATGCGTAAAGCCGACATATCATATATTTTATCTATATTCCAGTCTTTCCTCTCTAGTTTTCGAAAGAGGCTATAGAGCGTCTTTAATCTATAATCAACGGTAAAATCAGTAACTCCTTTCTTCACCAATATCTTCTTCACTGCCCTTTGGAATTTTTCAAGATTAGTCTGGTCTTCTTTGACTTTAGCTTTGGAAAGGTTTTTCGTTTTTTTGTACTCATTGGGATAAACGAAAGGAAAGGCGAGATCTTCAAGTTCTCTATTTAACTTTCTTATTCCTAATCTATATGCGACAGGCACATATATCTCAAGCGTCTCGGTTGCTATTCTCTTTCTTTTGTGCTCGGGAACGTACTTCAAGGTTTTCATATTGTGCAGGCGATCTGCTAGTTTGATAATAATAACCCTGATATCACGTGACACAGCGACGAAGAGCTTTCTGAGACTCTCATTATGTCTTTGGACTCCCCTGTACTTCAATTTTCCAAGTTTTGTCGTACCCTTCACTAGAAAGAGTATCTCTTTGCCGAAGATTTCTTCTATCTCTTTTTCTTCGGCTACCCCGTCCTCAAGGCAGTCGTGGAGTAATCCGGCAGAGATGGTTATAGAGCTCATACCAAGTTCAGCAAGGATCTTCGCAGTCTCATATACATGGACGAAATATGGTTCTCCCGAGAACCTTTTTTGATTATAATGTGCTGATTTCGCGAAATTAAAGGCTTTAAAGATAAGGTTAGTATCCTCTTTGGATGGTGACCTCATTAAACTAATTATATCTTGCACTTTCATAGCTCTATATTATTACAATCTGAAGGTCTTTACAATAACCGATCTTATATGCCAGTCAAGTAGCAGAAAGGAAGAGGAAAATGCGATACACTTTCCTCTCTTTGTTTATAAGCTATTGGAAAAGATAGTTAATATAGGTATAATTAGATTGAAATAATAAACTGAATAATATGGAATATTTCTTATATCTTGTAGGAGGAGTGATCGGGATATCTTCGGTTGTCTTAATCTTTCAACCTGAAAAAGGAAAAAAAGTTGTCTATAATACAATATACCTTCTTCCTTTTTGGATTTGGGGGATTCTAATCCTTCTTTTGTCGGCTTTGATATGGTATTACAGAACAATCTCATCACTCCCGTCCCTATCGTACCTCATATCTATACTCTTCTTTGTCTTGGGTTTACTTACTCTCTTTTTTCCTAAACGAAAAATTAAGAAAAAACTAGAATGGTTTCTGGCTTTGGAAGAAAAGAAAATCCGTATAATAGCCGTTGTATCTTTGATCTTTGGACTACTAATGATTCTATCTGTGTGATTATGAAGGGAATATTTGGAATATACAAGCCAAAGGGTCTGACATCGCATGATATAATTAATAAAGTAAGAAGAATAACTGGGGAGATCAGAGTAGGGCATGCTGGAACACTTGATCCTTTAGCTGAAGGGGTTTTGGTTATTGCTGTTGGAAGAGAGAATACCAAAAGACTTCACACAGTAGTTAATAGCGAGAAGGAATATATATGCGGAATCAAATTGGGAGAGACTAGTATAACAGGGGACGAGGAGGGACCGATTAATCCTGGGAGTAATCGAAGACCATCTGATAATGAGATAGATAAAATCCTCGCCAAATTCAAGGGTAAGATAATGCAAAGACCTCACAAGTTTAGCGCCATAAAAATTAAAGGCAAAAAATCGTACGACCTTGCCAGGAGGGGAGAGGATGTGGAGATGGAACCTAGAATGGTTGTTATAAAAGAAATAGAGATGTTGAAATATGATTATCCGATTCTTTCTATACGAGTTGTCTGCGGTCCAGGAACCTATATTAGATCGCTTGCCGAAGATATCGGAAAAGAGTTGGGCACTGGTGCATACTTGAGTTCGCTTAAAAGGATAAGGGTAGCTGATTTTACAGAAGAATTATCTTTAACACTTGATTAAAAAATCTGATTGTCATAAAGAGTCAAGTGTGATATTGTAATATAAATAAGATAAAAATATGACAAAGTCATTCTTTTTTTTCACAGTCACGATCATCTTCGTCACAGTCGCAATTCTTCATTTTTTAAGATTAACATTTGAACTAGATGTTTCTATTGGTTCATGGTCAATCCCAGGTTGGTTTAGTGGAATAATTATTATCTTTTCTGTTTTTATGGCTTATTGGTCATTGAAGATCAATCGCAAAAAAGAGCAGGATGAAAAAGGGGAGACCAAAGAAGAGAGATGAAGAAGTTATCCAAGAAGATACAAATCTCCTATTCTGCGATAAAAGACTTTGATAACTGTTCAAGACTCTATTATTTCACGAACATATATCGTAATCCAAAGACGGGAAATAGAGTACAGATCGTGAATCCATATATCTCCCTCGGTTCTGCGGTTCACGATGCCATTGATGAGTTATTGGATCTTGCTCCGTCAAAGAGAATAAATGCGTCCCTCACTAGACGTCTTGAAAAGATATGGGAAAAGTATGAAGGAAAGAAGGGTGGATTTATCTCAAGAAAACAGGAATTGGAATTCAAGAAGAGGGGAATAAAGATGCTTAAAAAAGTTGAGGGATCAGAGATGCTCTCTAGAAGGTCTTTAAAAAGAGAAAAGGAATTACCGAGGATGCCGCTCTCTGAGGATATTGACTTAGTGGGAAGCTTTGACTGGATTGAAGTTCTTCCCGATAATTCGCTTCATATTATAGATTTCAAGACTGGTCGAGGTAGAGAAAACAAAAAGTCGCTTCAATTACCAATTTATTATATACTAGCCAAGAACAATTATAGCCAAAAAGTTAAAAAATTAAGCTATTGGTATCTTGAAGATAAATCAGAACCAACTTCAAAGGAGATAGGAGAAATCAATAACTCTCTTTCTGAGATAAAAGATAAGGCCGATGAGATTAAGAAAGCTATTGAAAGATCCGAATTCTTATGCAATTCTCATTATCCGAGATGCTTCTGGTGTCGTAAATATGAAAGTATTATATCTGGAAGAGCCGAGTTTATCAGTACCGATGAGAGAGGTAAAGATCTTTACTATCTAACAAATGGCGAAGAAGTAATAAGGAAGATTAATGATGAAGATTTTCTTAACGACAAAGAGAAGAAGATACTTCAGATAAGGATGAATAATGGAGATATTAAAGAAATTCTAAAGATGAGTCAAAAAGAGACGGAAAAGATTGTTTTAAATATTAAAGAAAAAATAAAGGATAATCTTTCTTCAAAAGAGCTTAAGGCGTTTATTAAAGAATTGTCAAAGAGTGATATATGATATGAGCAACGCAGAAAAATTAAAAGAGATAAGGGATGAGATAATATCTTTTGAGGGATCTTCTTTAGCTATAGAAAGAAGGAAAAACGGAACATTGCCAGTCATCGGTGAAGGATCAGATAATGCACAAATAATGTTTATCGGGGAAGCTCCTGGGAAAAACGAATCATTGACTGGTCGTCCTTTTTGTGGAACTGCTGGAAAAATACTTGATAGTTTGTTAAAATCAATCAATATTGAAAGGAAGTCTGTTTATATAACAAACATAGTTAAGGATAGACCTCCAGCTAATAGAGATCCTCTTCCTGATGATATTGATGCCTACGCTCCTTTTCTTGACCGTCAGATTGAAATAATACAACCAGAAGTGATAGTGACTCTGGGAAGGTTCTCCTCTCATTATATACTTGCTAAATTTGGCTTAAAGGAAGCAATAGAACCGATAAGTATAATAAGGGGACAGGTTTTTGAAGTTGATGGCATAAAGATACTGCCAATCTTCCATCCAGCCAGCGCGATATATGACAAGAAAAAGATGCAGTTGCTTTTAGAAGATTTTCAAAGAATAAAAAAGATATGAAAAGATACATCTTATTATTAGCAGTATTTTTTATAACCATTCCTTTCTTTGTTGATGCTTCTCCCCGCGCATATCTAGCCGAAATAGACGGTGAAATTAAGGCTGGGACGGTTCAGTATATCAACCGAGCAATAATTGAAGCTGAAATAGGCAAGGCCGATTATCTTGTGATAATCATTGATACGCCAGGGGGGTTAGTTGATTCAACTAGGAGGATTATCAATTCAATGATTGAAACCGATGTTAAGACGGTGGTCTTCGTTGGCAGAAGCGGTGGATGGGCTTATTCTGCTGGCACATTTATTCTTATGGCCGCTGATTATGCTTTTGTCCACCCCGAGGCTTCAATCGGAGCAGCTGAACCAAGGGTTATGGGTGAAAGCGAGGGGGATACAAAGATGATTGAAGGGATGGCCTCGTGGATGGAAAATCTTGCCATCAGAAACGAAAGAGATGCCGATACGGCAAAGAGATTTGTTACAGAGAATCTCACTATGAATGGATCGGAAGCCCTCTCTGCGGGTGTTATAGATGGAACAGCCGTTAACCTTAATGAGCTCTTCTCTGTTATGGATATTGTTGATCCAGAAATGATACCAGTTCAACAGAACTTTTTTGAAAAAGTTTTTGACTTCTTATCTCATCCTTACTTGGTATCTCTCTTCCTTACCTTGGGAACACTAGGGTTAATTTTTGCTTTTCGGACCGGAGAATTTGAAATTTTTGGTGTTATTGGATTGATACTTCTGGCGATAGGCCTATGGGGAACTGGAGTAATCAATTTCAGTGTTTTAGGAATCATTCTGCTTCTTCTAGGAGTATTCCTACTAGCAGCCGAATTCTTCGGTAATCCTGGCTTTGGATTTCTAGGTGTATCAGGAGTTATTTCTCTGTTGTTGGGAATATTAAATTTTGGAGCTGAACCGCTACTTGCTCCTAGTATCTTTGATTTCGCAACCCTCTTTACCATCGGAGTATTGATTTCCCTACTAATCTTTATTATAATAACCAGTAGAGGAGTTATTACTACCTTCAGGACAAAACCGACGTTCGGACCAGAATCATTGTTAGACAAGAAGGGTAAGGTTATTGAAACAATCTCACCTTTCGGAAGAGTTGATGTTAATAAAGAGTCATGGTCTGCTAGAAGCGAAGATGACGAGCGAATAGAAAAGAATTCAATTGTTGTGGTTAC
Organism: uncultured Candidatus Saccharibacteria bacterium; assembly: GCA_964543755.1. GTDB lineage: Bacteria > Patescibacteriota > Minisyncoccia > Minisyncoccales > CSSED10-335 > CAZIZF01. The sequence continues at coordinate 16,398 of CAZIZF010000007.1, read as the reverse complement.
AAAGGTCGTAGGAAATACGCTTATAGTTTCAAAAAATAAAAAATAAAAGTATGGATTTATCATTGTTATTAGGGATATTTGCGGTTTTGGTGATAATACTGCCTCAGGCAATCAAAATTACCAATGAGTACGAGAGAGGTATTATATTTCGTTTAGGTAGATATGTTGGAACAAAAGGACCGGGAGTTTTCTTTATCATCCCCATCATTGATAAAATGGTGAAGGCGGATTTAAGGATAGTCACTCATGATGTACCTCCGCAGGACGTCATAACCAAAGATAATGTACCGGCCAAAGTTGATGCCGTGGTTTATTACAAGATCACTGACCCACAGAGAGCAACTATTGATGTTGAGGACTACAGAAAGGCAACTTCCCAGATATCACAGACATCTTTAAGAGGTGTCGTTGGTGCGTCGGAACTTGATGAATTACTTTCTGAAAGGATAAAGATCAATAGTAAGTTGCATGAGGTTATTGATGAGGCAACAGATCCGTGGGGTATTAAGGTCACTGGGGTTGAAATAAAGCATGTAGAGATACCAACTTCAATGCAGAGATCAATAGCCAAGCAAGCCGAGGCAGAAAGAGCTAAGAGAGGAAAGATAATTATGGCTGAGGGGGAATTCCTCGCTGCTCAGAAACTGAAAGAGGCTGGTGAGGTGCTTAGAGCTGACCCGATTATCTTGCGATATCTAGAGACATTAATTGATGCGGCAAAGGAACCTAACACTACTATTCTTTTTCCGATGGAGCTAATGAAGATGTTTCAGAAGGAAAATAAATAATTGGTATAGTCCTAGATAAAAAACCCGAGAATAAAATTCTCGGGTTTTTTATGAAACGTTTTTATGATAAACTAAAAGATGATGATTAATAAAAAAACAAAGATAGTTGCAACCATTGGACCGGCTTCCGATTCATTATCTAAAATAAAAGAGATGATTGGGGCAGGAGTTGATGTTTTTCGGTTTAACACTAAATATTCAATTGTTGAGTGGCACAACGAGAGAATAAAGAGAGTTCAGAAAATAGCTCGGCAAGCTAAAAAAAATATAGGTATTATGATTGACCTTCAAGGGAGCGAGATAAGAATTGAAACTAAAGATGGTAAAAGTATCGTTGTTAGAAAGAATGATATTATTCGCATTGAATCAACATCTTCTTTTAAGGAAGCTCTAGTTGCTATTCCTGATCAGAGTGTTTTTAATAAACTAAAAAAAGGGAATAATATCTTAATTGACGATGGTTCAATTGAACTAAGAATAGTTAAAAAAAGATCAGATATTATAGAAGCTAAGGTGGTTCACGGAGGAATTATAGAAAATAGAAAGAGTGTTAATTTCCCCGGAGCTAATATTAAGTTTTCTTCGTTAATTAAAAGAGATCTTGATAATCTTGATTCAGTTGCTAGGAATAAAGTAGATTTTGTTGCGCTTTCTTTTGTGTCGTCGTCGGACGATATTAAGATATTGAAAGAAGAGATGAAAAAAAGAAAGATGGGCGCATTGATAGTTGCAAAAATAGAGAATCAAAATGCAATAAATAATATTGATGAGATAATAAACGAATCGGATGCTATTATGATTGCTAGGGGTGATTTAGGAATAGAGATTCCTATTGAACAACTCGCTTTTTGGCAAAAAGAGATAATTAAAAAATGTAGAGCAGAAAGTAAGCCAGTTATAGTTGCAACGCAGATGCTGTATTCTATGATTAAAAATCCTAGACCAACAAGGGCTGAAGTCACCGATGTTGCTAATGCAGTGCTTGATGGCACTGATGCAGTTATGCTTTCCGGGGAGACTGCAATAGGGGATTACCCTATTAAATCGGTTATTGAGATGGCTAAAATTTTAAAATTTAACGAAAAAAACTCGGTCTTTAGCCATATTAAAAGCAGATCTTCTAGTCCGACGAAGTTTATTATTGGATCTATAATTAAAGGATTAGAAGAGAATAAATTGAAGATAAAAGCGGTAGTCGTATTCACTGAGAGAGGATATACTGCTAGAATTATCTCTGCCCTTAGACCTAAAATTAATATTCTGGCAATAACAAATAATAAGGATATCTCTGAAACACTTTCACTTTCATATGGGGTTGATTGTTTTCATGCTATGATAGATTTTAGTAATTTAAAGATACCAAAAAATGTTGCTGATAATGTCAAAAGAGTAGCTGGCCTAAAAGAAGGAGATATCGTAGCAGTTTTCCATGGTCAATACAAAAAAAATCCAAATCTCTTAAATCTATTTTCACTAACTAAAATATGAAAACAGGAGAATTTGAGGAATTAGTAGGTAGGGCATTATTAAAACTCCCAAACAGGATAAGAACTAAGATGGAGAATGTTGTTATCTGTATTGAAGATAATGCTTCGCGAGAACAATTAAAAAGTGTTGGTATAAAACATAAAAATACTCTTTTGGGATTATACGAGGGGATTCCGAAGAATGTCTGGGGGAGAGGATTGGGAAATAATCTTCCCGATAAGATCACTATCTTCAGGGTCCCGATAGAGAATATGGCCGTCAATCCGAAGGATAAAGAGAAATTGATAAGAGATGTAGTTTGGCACGAAGTTGCCCATCATTTCGGTTTTGATGAAGAGAAGGTCTCGGAAATGGAGAGGAGATGGAAAAATTTGCAATAAGATAATATCTTTGATATACTAATCTTATGCTAGCTTCTATTGCAGAACAATTAAGGTTCCTCATTGGAGATAATATCTTCTGGAATATTTCGTTCTTGGGGAACACTATGATTGATTATTTCATATTCCTCCTATTCTTCGGAGCACTTTTTTTAGTATTGCGAATATTTAGAAAAATAGCTCTTAAAAGAGTTAAGGATTATATTAAAAAAGTAGGTAAGACGACCGGCGAAACGATTGTATTAGCGATTGATACTATTAAACCGCCTTTCTATTGGTATGTCGCATTCTTTTTGAGTGTTAATCTACTTAACCTTGATCCGTTGATTGAAAAGTCAATCAAGATTATAATGATCGTCTGGGTTACTTATCAGGTGGTCAAAATACTCCAGGTCTTTATTGATTACGGATTACAGGTATTTATTCAAAAAAGGGAAGATCCCGAAAGTCAAACCACTATATCCGGCATTGGCAAGTTCGTTAAAGCAATTCTTTGGTTTTTTGCGGCCCTTTTTGTTCTCTCTAATTTAGGGATAAATGTTACTTCAGTTATGGCTGGTCTAGGTATTGGTGGCATAGCCATAGCATTCGCGCTTAAGAGTATATTGGGCGACCTTTTTAGTTCTTTTGCTATTTTTTTTGATAAACCTTTTAGGGTGGGTGATTTCATTGTTGTTGGAGAACATCTTGGTGTTGTAGAGAGTATTGGGATAAAATCAACTCGGTTGAGAGCTCTTCAGGGGGAGGAGATAGTAATATCTAACGCAGAATTAACAAGCGCTAAGATTCAAAACTTTAAGAAGCTCCGAAAGAGAAGGGTTGCCTTTCGCTTTGGTGTAACCTACGATACATCTGTAGAGAAGATGAAAAAGATTCCGAAGGCCGTTGAGGAGATTATAATGAAAGTTAAACTTGCTGAGCCAGATAGAATTAATTTTTGTGAGTTTGCCGATTCCTCGTTAAACTTTGAGGCGGTCTATTTCTGCAATTCTTCTGATTTTAATGAATATATGGATGCTCACGAACAGATTCTTCTTGGGATTAAAGAATATTTTGAAAAAGAGGGGATTAGTATGGCCTTTCCAACTCGTACAATTATATTGGAAAAATCAGTTAATCTATGAGTGGAATAATTGAACTGGCTGTTATTATTTGTATCGCCGCTGTCTTAGGGATAGTGGCGAAAATATTAAGACAACCCTTAATTCTGGCCTACATAGGAACCGGGGTAGTTATAGGGTTAATACAAAAAAGTACGGGCTTCTTTAGTTTTGGAAACGATGATATTTTTCATCTTTTTTCTGAACTGGGAATTATGTTTTTGCTCTTCCTAATTGGGCTTGAGATGAACTATACCTCACTCAAGACAGTCGGAAAGACATCCATCATAGTTGGTCTGGGACAAATAATTTTTACTTTTATCTTCGGATTTCTTATCTCTACACTTCTTGGATTTGAGCCACTACATTCCGCCTATATCGGCATAGCCCTTACATTCTCTTCAACGATTATTATTGTAAAACTATTGTCGGATAAAAAGAGTCTCAATAGTCTCTATGGAAAGATCAGTATCGGATTCCTTTTAGTACAGGACTTTGTAGTTATCCTTATACTAATAATGCTCGCTGGAATAGATGCTGGCGAAGGATTGAGAGTTGATAGATTTATCCAAACACTACTCATCGGAATTACGCTTTTTGGGATAATGTTGATACTTGGAAGGAAGATTTTTCCTTATCTTTTCCGTAAAATAGCGAAATCGCAAGAACTTCTCTTTTTAGTTAGCTTAGCTTGGGTCTTTAGTATGGTCGGATTAGTTGACTATATTCAAAAGTTAACTGGTATCGCGTTTTCAATTGAAGTAGCTGGATTCTTAGCTGGATTAGCATTAGCCAACTCCTCAGAACACTTCCAGATAGCGAATAGAATAAAACCATTGAGGGATTTCTTTATCCTTATGTTCTTTGTTATTCTAGGGTCATCTATAATCCTCTACGACTTCAGTGGATTAGGATTCCCGATAATTGCTCTTTCGCTCTTCGTGCTAATCGGCAACCCACTGATTGTTATGATAATAATGGGACTAGGATTGAAATACCGAAAAAGAACTTCTTTTATGGCTGGAATAACCGTAGCTCAGATATCTGAATTTAGCTTAATACTTGTTGCACTTGGTCTTAAATTGGGACATTTGACTGAGGAAATAGTTGGTCTTGTTGCGGCTGTGGGGATAATAACTATTACAACTTCCACCTACATGGTACTCTATTCGGACAAGATATTCTCATTCCTCTCTCCTTTATTATCTCTCTTTGAAAAAAAGAGTACTAGAGATGATATAGTATTTGATGATTTCTCTAAACCCATTATACTTATCGGATATGACGGGACTGGGCGAAGTATCGCGTCAATGCTGTCCAAAGAGAAGCTATTAATAATTGACTTTAATCCGGATATAATAAAGGAGTTGGAAGAGCAGGGATATTTTTGTTTTTATGGTGATGTTAGCGACCCGTTGATATTTGATAATATTAACTTCAACGAAGCAGAAGTTGTCATATCAACAAGTCCCAATATTGAGGATAATATTAATTTAGTCACGGGAATGAAATTGGTCGGCAAGAGAGGTAAGATAATCCTAAGGGCACAATCCGGTGAGGATGCTAAAATTTTATACGAAAGGGGAGCAGATTATGTCTTCGTACCTCACTATTCATCAGGGCAATATCTAGGCAAAATATTGAGCGTTGATCCTGAGTTAAAAGGGTTAGACGAGTTAAAAAAGAAAGATATGGCGTTTATTAATAAAATAAATAATAAAAAACTGAGATGTTTGATAAATTGAAACAGATAAAACAACTTAAGGAATTACAGGATTCTCTGAAAAAAGAGATTATTGAAATTGAAAAGAATGGCGTTAAAATAATGATAAACGGCAAGATGGAGGTTATAAACATCACTCTTAATGATAAGATATCAATTCAGGAGCAGGAGAGAGCGGTTAAAGATGGTGTTAATGAAGCATTCAAGAAGATACAGGTCATAGCCGCCCAGAAGATGGGTATGTTTTAGAGTTCTATTTTTTGCTTATATCTTTTAAAAATCAAGATTTTGAATTT
>CAZIZF010000007.1:0-10523 GCA_964543755.1 uncultured Candidatus Saccharibacteria bacterium | reverse complement strand
TGATGATGATTTTTTAATGATTTCTCTCATTTATAGAATGTCTTATGAAGATAAAAATATTAGTTGTCGGAGCAATAAAGACTAATTGCTATTTTATTATCTCTGGAAACGAGATGATAGTGATTGATCCGGGAGATGAAGCGGAAAGGATAATATCTGAAATAAAATATATCGGAAAAAACTTAAAATATATAATCTATACTCATTATCACTTTGACCATATCTCGGCTGGTAATCATGTCAGAAAATACTTTCAGACAAAATCTTTAATTCATTCTGCGGAAAAAGAATTTTTATCTGATCTTGAGATAGACCAGTATCTTGAAGGTGGAGAATATTTAAAGATAGGGAATGAGACACTAAGGGTTTTTCATAGTCCCGGCCATACCCCAGGATCAATCTGTCTCTTAAACGATGATTTTATTATCACAGGGGATACACTATTCAAGGATGGCATCGGAAGAACTGATCTGGCAGGTGGTTCATCAGAAGATATAGAGAGGTCTCTGGAGAAGATATATAGGATTATAAAGCCCAGAATGAGAATTTATCCTGGTCACGGTTCTAGTTTTTTAATTAATTAAACCCGTCTTACATATTCCCCAGTTTCTGAGTTAATTTCTACCATATCTCCTTCTTTAATAAAGAGAGGAGCGTTTATCTCCACGCCTGTCTCAAGGCCGATAACTTTAGTGCCCGATTGAGCCCTATCTCCTTTAATCCCGGGAGGAGCGTTTATAACTTTTAAGATAATTTTTATCGGAGGAATTATGTTGATAATTTCTCCATTAAAAAGAATGCCTTCGGCTAGCTCTTTATCTTTAAGAAATCTGACTCCAGGATTGAGTTTTTCTTGACTAAGAGAAAACCTATTCTTTGGCTTTCCTTCTTCACAAAAGAAATACTGCCCTTTATTACGATAGAGAAATTTAACTGTCATTTTTGATATTTCGGCCTCTTCAAACTTCTCCGAGGGTCGGAGCGTTTTTAATAGAAGATTACCGGTCTTTAAGTTTTTCAACTTGGCTTGAAGCACTGATTTACCTCTCCCTTTAACCATATGGCTGGTTTCCATTATCTCATAGGGTTCTTTATCTATCACAATCTTTGTGCCCTTTCTCAATTCACTAAATGACAACATATTATTTTAATATTAATCCTATTAAATCAAGTTTGTTTTTTAAGTAGTCGGCGGTTACTGTCGGATTACCACCCTCTATTTGAAATTTCTTAATAATAAAGAAGTTTTTTCCGGTCTGGACTGCAATATCACCGTTAGTCGCCGCGTATGTCTTTCCAGGTGGACCAAAAGGACCATGCTCGGTCTGTTTAAGAACCTCTCCTTTAAGAACCTTCAATAATTTCTCTTCTTTTGTTTCTTTAAAATTAAAGAATGTATAAGATCCAGGCCAGGGATTAAAGGCTCTTACTTGCCTCTCTATCCATTCTGCATCGTTCTTCCAATCTATCTTACCATCATACTTGGTAAGTATCTTACTATATATCGCCTTTGACTCATCTTGCTTAACAGATTTAATCTTTCCTTCTATCCACCTGGGAATGGTCTCTATCAGAAGATCAGCCCCAATTGAAGCAAGAATAGGGAGAAGTTCTTGGTATGTTTCTTTTCCTGTTAATTTATACTCTCTTTGAGATAGAATATCTCCCTTATCCATCTCTTCGTTAATCAACATTATTGTAACTCCTGTCTTTCTATCTCCATTCAAGATAGCGTATTGAATAGGAGAGGGTCCGCGATACTTTGGAAGTAATGAAGGATGAATATTAAGAACCTTATACTTAGGAATATCAATCATCCAAGCTGGAATATATTGTCCATATGCGGCGATAACTATTAAATCTGGATCTATCTTTTTTATCTCATCAGAAATATCGGCAACCTTCTCTGGTTTCAGTAAAGGGAGATTATAATCTTTCGCTGTTTTTGAAACATCTGATTCTGTAATCTTCTTTCCTCTGCCAGACGGCTTATCAGGATTGGTTATTACTAACGTAGGTTTGTAGTTTTTTTCTACCATCCTCCTTAGAATCACTGACCCGAATTCGGGAGTTCCCATAAAGATTATTTTCATCTTATTATTATATTATTTTACAATCTTCCATTCTATCTTATCCTCTGTATCAGCAAACTCAAGCCAAGTATTAGTTTTGTCAATAACAAACCATTTCTTTTTGGTCTCCGACCAGACAAGAGGATTGCCGTTATAGAATGGTTTCTTGACAATCTCCTTGGGTTTAAGTTTATCAAGTTCCAACCATTTCTTGAATACGGTCTCTATCGCATAATCAAGGTTCCTTGATGTTGCCCATTTAGAAACAATACTTATCGCCTTCTTAGCTTTTTCTACGCTTCCAGCAAGTTCTATGAGTTGTTTGGCTGGTTTTGTGAATCTAGAATAGACGATATTCTTCTTTTTGGCGTCTTTCTTTAACTGCTCAAGACTGAGACCTTTGGTCTCAAAATAGTGAGTAACTATCTGTCTTATCGCTGTATCTTCCTCCAGCTCCTTAAGATAATTTATCTTTTTTCTCTTAAGGAATTCCTCAATCTTACAAGCGATACTATCTCCGATACCTTTTATGGATTTAATCCCTTTCAATCCTTTCTTTTTATACACTATTGATATCTCTTCTTCAAGCTCTAGTAGAATCTTAGCTGCTTTACGATAGGCGCTCTTGCGAAACTTCTCATTACCTGCCATAGACCCCTTTACATCTAAAAGATCGGCTATTCTTTCTAATTTTTCAGAAATCTCCTTGTTCTTCATCTTTTTAAAAGATTTTTTATTCTAGCTATCTCATCATCTAAGAGAGGTCCATCATATTCAGCCATATGAGCCCTCGTCCCAGCATAAACAGTTTTTTTCTGATCAAGATGAATATCAAAAACAGCTGTCTTTCCTTTGTCAAATCTTACGAAGAGATGAAATCGAGGATAACCGTTTCTACCGAGTGGTCGGACAAAGGAGAATTCTGCCTCATCTCTACCTCTTCCAAGAGAAAGATACCCAACTCTCCTCATTAGGTTAACTATCTCTGTTTTTTCAATCATGCCCAGATTACCTTTCATTTTTTCTTTGATATTTTTAAATTGGCTACCAAATATCCAATCCCGAATGAACTCTCGTAAGAAAGAATATCTCCTTTCCATGATATACCATCTAAAGCGCCGAAGAGAATCGTCATCGGTAGATAACCACATTCCTTGGACTCATCAAGTAGTTCTGGATCAATCTCTAATATCGCGGAGTTATTTCCTTTTTTTAGTAAATTCACTATTACTTGATCAAATACTTTGCCCTTCAGAGAATAACCCTCTGAAGAACTCGGGTTTAGGCGATGAGAGAGTTCTCCTGAAGCGACGATGACGACTTTAACCTTACAGTATTTTACTGCTTTAGCAATAGTTCTTACAAAGTTAAAATGTTCTATTGGGCTTAAGCCCGAGACGCCGACCGAAACAACTTTTATCTTTGGATTCTCCTGCGAGAAAAAATAAAGCGGGATAGTCGTCCCATAATCCATCTTAGGGTCATTGAACGACTTTAAAAGTATTCTTTCTTTAGCGCAAATCTTCTTTATCGCCGATATCATTGCGGGATGATTATCAAATTTCATCTCCGTTTTGAAATCACCAAATTTATCTAAAGATCCCTTTAGTTCAGATGATTCTATTATTGAAAACGATGTGAAATTGACTGGCATGTGGGGGGATATTACAATAATAAGATATAGTTTGGAAGTATTAAGTTCCTGGGCCAAGACCTTCATTCCTTTAATCGTCTTCCCAACTCTCTTTATATCCGACTCCGATCTCATAGAAGGAAGAGCAGTTGAAGGGTGAGGAGATATTGAAGCAAAAACGATATTCATATACTTTTATTATAGCATATTTCTTGCTAAAATAATAATAATGAAAAAGAAGCTCTTCATATCTATTAGTCCGCCCGAAGAAGTCAAAAAAAACCTCTTCTTATTGAAGGATAATCTTTCTGATCTTCCAGCTAAATGGATTAAGGAGGAGAATATTCATATAACTCTCCTCTTTATTGGCTATATTAATGATAATAAGATTAATGAGCTTAAATTAAGTATAAGGAGGGTCGTTGAGAAAGTTAAAGCTTTTGAGATTAAAATAAAAGATATATCTTACGCTCCTCCAAATTTAAATCCTCCTAAAATGATATGGGCTAATATTATAAAATCAGATTCTCTTGATTACCTAAGAAAAAGGTTTCATGAAGAAGTTGGAGTTGGTAGTAGGGAATTTCTTCCCCATATTACATTAGCAAAGATTAATAGTTGGCAGTTCAATAAAATGGAGCCGGAAGAGATTCCGAAGATTGAGAGAGAGGGTATGACTTTCACAACAAAATCAGTGGAATTAATGGAAAGTAAGGTTTTAAAAGGTAGTGTTAAATATGAACTATTAGAAAAATTCAAATTGAACGAAAAATGAAGATACATTTCATAGGAATAGGAGGAATTGGCGTCTCTTCTTTGGCTGGATACTTCCTGGGCAAGGGGCATGAGGTTTCTGGGTCTGATATGGCAGAATCAGAATTGACTCAATATCTTGTTAAAAAGGGTATGAAACTGGTCATTGGTCCTCATTCGGCAAAGAATCTTGCGAAAGGAACTGATCTTGTAATATATACCCCCGCCGTTAAGGCAGATAACTTAGAGATAAGAAAGGCAAAAAGGGAGGGGATTAAAATCTTAAGTTATCCCGAAGCTCTTGGAGAATTAACTAAGAACTACTTTACGATAGCCGTCTCTGGTACTCATGGTAAAAGTACAACTACTGCCATGTTGGCTTTGGTTTTGATAGATGCTGGGTTGGATCCAACCGTTATTATCGGGACCAAACTCAAAGAGTTCGGAAATTCCAACTTTCGCCTGGGAAATTCAAAATACCTTTTGATAGAGGCTGACGAATACAAAGAGTCGTTCTTAAACTACCATCCAAAGATAATAGTTCTCACCAATATTGATAAAGATCATCTAGACTATTATGGCAATATGGAGAATATTATGAAGGCCTTCAAAAAGTATTTTGGTAATCTCCAAAATAGCGGACAGATTATTGCTAATGGCGACGATCCAAGGACGATCACAGCGCTGAAAAGCAAGAAGAATGTTAGATATTATTCTCTTAATGACGAGGTGGCTGGAGAAATTAAAAAGGTTCTAAAGGTTCCCGGAGACCACAACGTCTCAAATGCGTTAGCTACTCATAATACAGGAATGATTCTTGGTATTGATAGTCAGAAGATTATTAACTCCCTTTCTAAATACAAAGGAGCCTGGCGCCGATTTGAGGTTTTCAAAACAGGATACAAAGACATTATCTTGATCTCTGATTACGCTCATCACCCGATTGAAGTTGAAAAGACCCTCAAGGCAACGGAAGAAAAATATCCCAAGAGACGGATAAGATGCGTCTTTCAACCTCATCAATACAAGCGAACGCATTATCTTTTTGATGATTTTGTCTCTGTATTAAGAAATGCTCCGGTAGATAAAATTATTCTTTCTGAAATATATGGTGTTGCCGGGAGAGAAGGGGAGGATATCGTAAAAAAAGTGAGCTCTCAAAAACTCGCTCTGGCCGCGGGAAAGAAGGTTCATTACAAAAAAACTTTTAAAGAGATAAAGCGATATCTGATAAGAGAATCAAGAGAAGGCGATCTGATTATCATAATGGGAGCAGGGGATATTTATGATCTCTTTCTTGAAATGAAAGAATATTTCCTTGACAAAAAAAGGGAAATAGGAAGATAATTGTATAAGAACAAGGTCGATTTTTTAAAAAAATAACTACATAATCTTAAACATGGATCAGACAACTTGGATAATGATAGTTCTGATACTAATCCTTCTCGGAATTCTCTTTTACCTCAGAACAAAGAGGCAGGGAGAGGAATCCAAGACCAATGTCATTGAAGAAGAACCGATGACAATGAAAGAGGAGTCGGATGTCCCAGAGAAGGAGGAGCCAGGTAAAGATCAAAGAATGTAACCCTATAGCCAAAACCGCCAAAAAAAGGTGGTTTTGCCTTTTCTATAAATATAATTATAATAAATATTATAAAAAAACAGCCAATAAGACAGTTAATCTACAGACTAAAGGAATCTTTGATTTTATAAACATTACTAAGGACGTAAGGTCTTTTATAGAAGATTCGGGTATAGTTAGTGGTCTCATAAATATCCAAACGATGCATACAAACGCAATGATAATATTGAATGAAGATAAACCTCTCTTACCGGAAGATATTAAAAAAGAATCTTGAGAGAATAGTTCCGACCTCTGTTAAGTATGAACACGATAATTTTGAGATAAGAACTGTGAATATCTGTGTTGATAAATGTGATAACGGGCATTCCCATTGTAAAGCGATATATCTTACTCCAAATATCACATTAAACTTGATTGATGGCAAACTTTAGTTGGGTCAGTGGCAGAATATACTTTTCGTTGAATTAGATAAGTCAAAAGCTAGGAGATACCAAATACAGATAATTGGGGAATAATCGGTTTTCATTCTCTTGTTAATGTGATAGGATAATTCAGGGAAAGAGGTTATTAAAGTACAAGATAATAACTTATGAAAAAATATAGCAATAAAGGATTCGTGCCGATTACAGCCATACTTGGTATTGTTTTAGTTTTGGGAGTAGGCGGGGCTACTGCCATGATTTCAACAACAGGTCTTGTTAATATTCCTGTTTTCTCAGATATCTTTTATCAGAAAAAGATATCTGATTTAGGAATTCAAGGAAATCCTGAAGCGGCAGAAAAGTTTAGCCAAGAGATAGGGTTCACTCCTAAAGGTCTCTTTCTTCGGCCTAATCCATTAGAACCAAGAATTATTGAGATTACTGATGTTGGGTTAACTTCTTGGATTAATGAAAGAATGAAGGAAGTATGCACTCCAAAATTAAGATGCACAGCTGAAAATTTTCAAATTAAATTTGAACAGGGAAGATATATAACATCAATTCGCATCCTTGAACCGACTGAAGTTAATATTACTATTTTTGGTAAGATTTTCAGAAAAGATGAAAAAAGTATTCGTCTAGAATTTGAAAAAGTTTATGTCGGAAATCTTAGAATCTTTTTTACTGAAGATAAATTAAGCAGAGCAATAGAAGAGCAAATCAATAGAAACTTAAAAATGGTGGAGAACTTAAAGATTAATAGAATTGAAATCTTTGACGGAAAAGCTATTTTTGAAGGCGTTTTACCTCCTGAGTTAATTGATTTAAATTTATTAGATTTTATTCCAAAAGAATTATCGGGACTACCAATATAGCAGGTTTTATTCTTACCGTTACAGAGATTTAGATTATATAATATGAAATACAAAATAGAAGATAAACCAAAATCCCAAAAAGAGATAGAAGTTACTATTCTTCCGGAAGATATAAAGAAGCATCTTGAGAAAGCGGTTCATAAACTTTCTTCCGAGATTAAGATAAAAGGGTTTCGTCCCGGGAAAGCTCCTCTGGAGATGGTTAAAGATATTGTCGGAGAAGAAAAGGTATGGCAAGAGGCTTGTTATGAGGCGATTAACGAAACCTACCTGGAAATAATCAAGAAAGAAACATTTGATATTATCTCTGCTCCGAAGTTAGAAATAATTAAGATGAAAGCGAATGAACCTTTGGTGTATAAAGCCTTGGTTTCAGTTGTACCTGAAGTAGTTTTGCCTGATTATAAGAAAAAGGCGAAAGAAGTACTCATTGAGAAAAAAGAAATAAAGGTAGAAGTTGAAGAGGTTAATAAAGCGATAGATAGTATTAGAAGTTCAAGAGCGAAGGCAGTTAGAGTATCAAGGGCAGCCAAGAATGGTGATGAGGTTGTAATAAGCTTTCAGGGTAAGATTGATGGAATTGCGCAAGAGGGTTTGAAAAGAGAAAAGATGCCGATAATATTAGGAGAAACTAAGCTTATTAAGGATTTTGAAGATGCGATTATTGGAGCCAAAGAAGGTGAGAAGAAAAATTTTATCTTGAAGATGCCTTTTACTGAAGGTGGCCACAAAGATGTTGAGTTTAATCTAGAAATCATTGCGGTGAATGAAAGAGAGTTACCTGAAGCCAATGATGAGTTCTCTAAATCCCTTGGCGATTTCTCTGGAATTGATGATATGAAAAAAAAGATCAAAGAGGGTATAAAATTAGAGAAAGAGGATAAAGAAAATAAGCGTATTAGGGTTAGGATTATAGAAGAGATAAGTAAGGATACCTCAGTTGACGTACCTCAAATTTTAATTGATAAAGTTACGGAAAATATGCTTCACGAATTTAAAAATCAATTCACCCAAAATGGAGAATCGTTTAATGATTATCTCGCTAAAAGTGAGAAGACCGAGGAGCAGATAAAGAAGGCATGGGAAAATCAAGCCGAGAAGAGAATAATTACCTCCTTAATCCTTTTAGAGATAGCTAAAAAAGAAAATATTGAAGTAACAGAGGAGGAATTAGAAGAACAAGTCACATCTTACCTAGACAGAACCAATGAAAAAGATATAGATCTGAGTCAATTAAGATCTCACTTAAAAGAGATTATCCAAAATGAAAAGGTTTTCAAGATGTTAGAATCACTCTAGTACTTTTCTTTAATCTCCTTTTTTAATTTAGCCAGAAACTCTTCCTTATTTAAAACATAGACATCCTTACTACCTCTATCTCTTATAGTAACACTTCCGGTATTTATCTCTTTTTTACCAATAACTAAGATATATGGGACTTTTTCTTGTACAGCTTTCCTTACCTTATTACTGACACTTTCGTTATTATCATCAACTTTTGATCTTAGGTCTTCTATGAGAAACTCTTTTACCATTTTATAGCAATAATCATTCTCTTTATTTGAAACAGGGATTATCTTGACCTGAACAGGGGACAGCCAGAGAGGAAAAGCTCCAGCATAATGCTCTATCAAGATAGCGCAAAATCTTTCCAAGGAACCAAATATAGTCCTGTGAAGCATAATCGGAGTATCTTTTTGTCCATCACTGTTAATATAGTTCATCTTGAATTTAGAAGGGAGATTCATATCAAGTTGTATGGTTGAACACTGCCAATCCCTACCTATGGCATCAAATATCTTGATATCCAGAGCTGGCCCATAGAACTTCGCTCCACCTTCCTCAAGTTCATAACTGATCTCTTTCTCTGCAAGTATCTCTTTTATTGTCGTTTCGGCAAGGTCCCATACCTCTGGATCTCCGATATACTTTTCTCTTTCTTTAAAGTCTCTTACAGCTAAACAATACTTGAAGTTTTTAAATCTAAAATGGGAAAGAATATTAAGAGTTAATTCAACTACTTTCTTATACTCATCTCGAAACTGCTCTTTAGTACAGATTATATGGGCATCGTCTTGAGTGAATCCTCTCGGTCTCGCAAGGCCATGTAGTTCACCCGATTTCTCATAACGATAACAGGTTCCTAATTCATTCCATCTCAATGGAAGCTCCCTATAACTCCTCTTCTTTGACTTATATATCTCAACATGAAAAGGACAACTCATCGGCTTTACATAATATTCATCCTTAGTCTCTTTGTCAGAGAATGGAGGGAACATTGAATCCTTGAAAAAATCAAGGTGGCCAGACTCCCTCCATAACAGAGCCTTCCCTATATGAGGAGTATAGATATAATCATATCCGTTCTCTCTATGAATCTTTCTCCACCAAGTCTCCAAAACCTCTCTCACTTTTGAAAGGTTAGGGTGCCATAATATTAAACCTTGACCGACCTTATCACTGCTACTGAAGAAGTCCAGCTCTTTATTTAACTTCCTATGATCTCTCTCTTCGGCTTCTTTAATAAGGTTAATATAATCCTCTAGTTCTTTTTCAGAATCAAAAGCCAAACCATATATCCTTGTCAGCATCTTATTCTTCTCGCTTCCTCTCCAATATGCTCCTGCTACCTTGGTTAATTTGAATGACTTTGGATCTATTTCCTTTGTTGATATGATATGCGGTCCTCGGCAGAGATCTTCAAATTCACCAAGTTTATAGTATGAAACAACCTTTTCACCTTCGGATTTAAGATCCTCTAAAAGCCCAACCTTGTAATCCTGTTTCCTCTCTTTTTCTATCTTAATAGCTTTATGAATATCCATCTCAGATCTTTCAAAAGGAATATCTCGATCAATAATAATCCTCATTCTTTCCTCTATCTTGCCCAGATCATCATCACCGACGCTGATGTCTCCAAAATCAAAGTCGTAATAAAAACCATTCTCAATTGATGGGCCTATTCCGAACTTAACATCAGGCCATATCTCTTTGACTGCAAGAGCCATTATATGCGATAATGAATGTCTTTTTTGTTCCATATTGGTTGTATAAATCAAAAACCCGTCCTAATGCAATAATTATATTATTACATCGGGACGAATTTCTCCGCGGTTCCACCCGAATTCCTTCTCTTAAGAGAAGACACTCAATTTAACGGCTTAGTCCTGAAAGGATATCTTT
>CAZIZF010000006.1:22836-24755 GCA_964543755.1 uncultured Candidatus Saccharibacteria bacterium | reverse complement strand
AAAAACCTATAAACAAAATAGTTATTTCTGGTATGGGTGGGAGCGCTTTATCTGGAGATTTACTGGGACTATACCTAAAAGATATAACTATACCCATTGAAGTAAATAGAGATTATAACCCAACTACTCCAATAGACGAAAAAACTTTGGTCTTTTGTATCTCTTTTTCCGGGAATACAGAAGAAACTATTGCTTCTTACAGGGATGCTAAAATTAAAGGAGCACAAATAGTTATTATAACCTACGGAGGAAAACTAAAAGAGATAGCTAGTGAGGATAATATTCCTCTGGTGAAATTAATCAAAGAATCATCTACTTTTCAGCCAAGATGCGCAACAGGATATATCTTTACTTCATTAGTTAGTGTTTTAGTGAATTCTGGAATTATCCAAGATAAGAGTGAAGAGATTCTGGAGATGGCTGATAATCTAAAAAGATTAGCATTAGAAGATCAGGGGAAAGATTTAGCAAGAGATTTAGTGGACAAAACTATAATCATCTATACTTCTAATAGGTTTAAAGCTTTGGCCAAGATTTGGAAAATTAAATTTAATGAAAACTCAAAAATTCAAGCTTTTTGGAATAATTTTCCAGAACTAAATCATAATGAAATGGTGGGTTTTACCAATCCACAAAGTAAATTTCATATTATTATTTTAAAAGATAAAGATGACCATCCAAGAATTCAGAAGAGAATGGTGATTACTGCTGATTTACTGAAATCAAAAGGAATAGAGGTAACTATCTTGGAACTTAGGAATGAGGATTTACTCACTAAAATTTTCTCTAGCTTAGTGTTAGCTGATTGGATATCTTACTATTTAGCTTTGGAGTATGGAGTAGATCCAACCCCAGTAGAATTAGTGGAGGATTTTAAGAAGAAGATGGTGTT
Organism: uncultured Candidatus Saccharibacteria bacterium; assembly: GCA_964543755.1. Lineage (GTDB taxonomy): Bacteria > Patescibacteriota > Minisyncoccia > Minisyncoccales > CSSED10-335 > CAZIZF01. The sequence goes on along the minus strand of CAZIZF010000006.1, from coordinate 23,863 downwards.
ATAGCTACACATAATAAGTGTTGTAGTTCAGGATTGAACTCAATTGCGAGTTTTTTACAGGTTTTTCTTATTATGTTAAAATATATTTAATATGAAAAATGACAAAAGAAAAAACTACTATTCATGGGACGAAACCTTTATGCAAATTTCCTATGTTATCTCTCAACGATCAAAAGATCCTAATACAGTAAACGGAGCTTGTTTAATCAATCAGGATAATATTATTATTGGTGTTGGCTATAATGGCTTTCCTAGAGGATGTTCAGATGATGATTTTCCATGGCAGAGAGAGGGCGATTTTTGTGATACAAAATACCCTTATGTTGTCCATGCTGAAATGAATGCAATTTTAAATTGTGCGTCTGACACAAAAGGAGCAAAACTTTATTGCACTTTATTCCCTTGTAATGAATGTTCTAAAGTCATAATCCAAAAAGGAATTAAGGAGGTTATATATGATTCTGATAAGTATCATGACAAGGATCCATGGAAAGCGGCTAGGAGGCTTTTAGATTCTGCTGGCGTGAAATATCGTCAATATACTCCGATTAATAAATTAAATTTTTGATTATACCTCCCAAAACCTTTATTTACGACGAGTTTTCACCTGAAGACACTGCTATGATGCAGGCGCTTTATTCACGAAGTCCAAAAAGTGTAGCTGAGCATGCTGAGAAAGTAAAAGAGACAGGATCGGTTAAATTTATGGAAAAATTTTATGTCCAATATGGACATTCAAGTATTGCTGATTGTGGTAGTACCACTATTTTTATTGAAGGTATTAGTATGCTTGGTGCTAAAGCGATTCAGGATTGGCCACTCTACTCTGGACAAGAGACCAGTACCCGATATATTGATATGTCTAAACAACCGATTATTGACCCTGTGAACACAGAACAATCGCAAGAGATACTAAAAAGTTGGATGGATTTCTATATTAAAAATCAAGAAGATCTTAGAAATTTTCTAAAACGTAAGTACAAGAAGAAGGATGATGAAAAAGACGAAGTTTATGAAAAAGCAATCA
>CAZIZF010000006.1:16510-22736 GCA_964543755.1 uncultured Candidatus Saccharibacteria bacterium | reverse complement strand
AAGGATTATTACTATTTAGCGACATTAAAAGTTGGTTTTTTGTACAACAGCAATATATCTCCTTCGGAGGTAGATAAATGCAAAGAATTAATTGTTAGTCGTCCATTAAAAACCAATTTACCCCATTTTTTTTAAGTGAGCTTGGAGTAATTACTTTTGATTTTTTACTTGACTTTGGATCATTCAGAGACATTCAAAGACACCGAAACGGTGTTTGCCGTATGCCTCTCTTAACTACTTCTTTTGGTTTCAATTCTTGGTATTTAGATAAACTACCAAAAGACTTAAAAACCGAAGCCTAAGATCTAATTAAGATACAAATTTCCCGCATAGATAGATTAGAAGTTGACTCTAAAACAAAACAATACTATATTGCTATGGGGTTTAATGTTGCTTGCCGAACGACCTATGCCTTACCAACCACTATTTACGTGATTGAGCTCCGCACAGGAAGAGCGGTCCATCCTACTTTAAGGAAAGTTGCGCATAAAATGGATAAAGCATTAAGAGATTTATTCCCAGGGATAGTGATTCATTCTGACCTTGAACCAAGTGATTGGGATATAAGAAGAGGGGATCAGGATATTATAGAGAAAACTTGATTTGATAATTTAATGAAGAAAAAAAGAGGAAAATTTATTGTTATTGATGGAACTGATGGTTCGGGTAAGGCAACTCAAGTTAAAATTCTAGCCGAACAGTTGAAAAAATCTGGATACAAAATCGTGATTGTTGATTTTCCTCAATATAATCAAAAATCAGCTGGTATGGTTGAGGAGTATTTAAGCGGTAAATATGGCTCGGTTGAAAATGTAAACCCCTACCAAGCTTCCGTTTTTTATGCGGTTGACCGCTTTGATGCTAGTTTTAAGATAGGGCAACAATTAGCAGAAGGAAAAATTGTTTTATCAAACCGTTATGTCTCCGCCAATATGGGGCATCAGGGTTCAAAGTTCACTTCCAAAATTAAAAGGAAGAGATATTTTAAGTGGCTTTATGATTTTGAATATAATCTGTTTAAGATTCCCAAACCCGATCTATCTTTAATTCTTCATGTTGAGCCGGAAATTTCTCAAAAATTATGCACTAAACGTAACAAGAAAGAATGGATTGGTAAAAAGAGAGATATTCATGAAGAAAATTTAAATCACTTAAAGAAAGCAGAAAAAGTATATTTGGAAATTGCCGATACCTTTCCTTGTTTTAAGTTGATTAAATGCACGGAAAATAATAGTATTTTGTCCAAAAAAGAGATTTCAGAAAAGATTCTTAAAGAAGTAAAAAAGATATTATGAATAGTTGTTATTTTAAATCTTGCAAAAAGAAGAGTATTATTTTTGTAATAATAGTTGTTTTATTTTTTCTAACTAACATCTTTCTTATCTTTGGAAAAGATAAAAAAGATGTTGAAGTCCATAATCGGTCTTTGGTTTGTGGAGAAGATCAGATAATAGATATTCAAGGTAATCGTTACAACACTGTAGAGATAGGGGGAATATGCTGGATGGCTGAGAACCTCAGATACCTACCCAGCGTCTCTCCGTCATTAAAGGGATCAACAACCGATCCATATTATTATGTCTATGGATATCAGGGAACTAGTATAGAGGAAGCTAAAAAAACAAATAGCTTTCAGAAGAAAGGCGTTCTCTATAACTGGCCAGCTGCTATGAAGGCATGTCCTCCAGGAACACGATTACCGACTGATGAGGAATGGCACGTTCTTGAGAATAGTTTTGCGACGGAGGATTGTGATCCTGATAGATCTGGATTAGGTTGCAATTTTGCTGGAACGGCTTTGATGGCATCTGTTTTGGGAGGGATTAATTCTTCCGGTTTTACCGCTATCTCAGCGGGTCGCCGAGCATCTATCGGTAGTTTTCGTGGTTTATCTGCATTTGCGCATTTTTGGTCTTCTTCTGAATACTCTACTATCAACGCTTGGAGTCGGCACCTACATTCTGATAGTCTATTAGTTGATCGCGATGCGAGGTATAAGCATTGTGGTTTTTCTGTTCGGTGCGTTACAGACAAAGAAAAAATATGAAAATAGAATTTACAAAAAAAGAATATGATGATATAATATGATATATTTTTTTACTAAGATAGTTTTTTAGCTAGAAGTGAAATGAGAAAGAAAAGTGATATTGACTTGTTGGTAAATTCGGAAGAAGACAAAACGTTGCTCAATCTTGTTTGAAAAATTGCAAACAAAAATATTCTAAAACTTAAGAGATAAATTTCAGAATTATTAGAGTAATTTTAGAATAAGGTTTTTGCTATCTACTAAGTTCTCTTTTGACAAATAAAAAAAGTATTAAAACTTCCTCGGGAAAGTTTTTATTTTTAGGTTAGTTTTTTTCTAAAATTGATTAATATCTATTTTTCTGATATATTATGTCCAATGAGAAATTATAAGGGAATAACGATATCTATAGTAGTAGTCGGGCTTATTTTTACAAGCTTCGTTTTTGGTTATGTCGTAAGGGATATTGAATCGAAATTCTTTTTTGCGCCCCAACCTACCGATTTCACTTTAGTGGACGAAGCATACCAACTTCTTAGGAGTAAATTTATTGATTCTGGCGAGATTGATGATAAAGAACTAATACATGGCGCGGTGAGTGGGATGGTAAACTCTTTACGTGATCCGCATACGGTTTTTTTTAATCCAGATGACACTAAAAGATTTATTGAGGATTCAGAGGGTAAATTTGAGGGAGTTGGGATGGAGATTGGAATAAAAGATAATCAACTTCAAGTAATAGCCCCATTAAAAGGAACGCCGGCTGATAGGGCTGGTCTTTTGCCTAAAGATAAGATATTGAAAGTTGATGGGGTAGAAACCAAAGAGATATCTATTAACGAGGCCGTCAATCTTATAAGAGGACCAAAAGGAACTGATGTTACGCTTACTATCGCAAGGGATGGGTGGGATGATCCGAAGGATATCCTTATTACTAGAGATGTAATTGAACTTATTTCCCTAGAATGGGAATTGATTGATGGTGATATTGCGCATATAAAGTTCTATCATTTCTCCGGGGACGTTGATTCAAAGTTTAGAAAAATAGCTCTTGATATTTTAGACAGCCCAGCAAAAGGAATAATTTTAGATATGAGAGATAATCCGGGAGGGTATCTAGATATCTCTAAAGAAGTAGGTGGTTGGTTTATGGAAAAAGGAGAGGTTTTTGTCATTGAATATTCAAAAAAAGGACGGAGAAAAGAGTTTATTTCTGGAACAGGTAGATTATCTCAGTATCCAATAGTTGTTCTCATAAACGAGGGATCGGCTTCGGCTTCCGAGATACTCGCCGGAGCGTTGAGAGATAATAGGGGAGTTCAGTTAATCGGAAGAACTTCTTTTGGAAAAGGTTCTATTCAAAGTTTAGAACGATTAAGTGATGGTTCTTCAATTAAGGTGACTGTAGCTCAATGGTTGACTCCAAAAGGAACGACTATTTCTGACAAAGGATTGGTCCCGGATATAGATATTGAAAAAACGCTTGAGGATTATAAAAATGATAGGGATCCGCAATTAGACAAGGCCATTGAAGTTATTAAGGAAATAATATAAAATGATTGAGAAATTAAGATAATTATTATGAAAGTAATTCTTCTAAAAGATATAGAAAAATTAGGAAAGAGACTTGATGTAAAAGACGTAAAAAAGGGATATGCGAGAAATTATCTGATCCCTAATGATTTAGCCAGACCTGTGACTAAAGAGACGCTGGAATGGCTTAGTATCCAAAAAGAGATAACCCAAAAAAAACAGGAAGATGAACTCAAGAAGACCCAGGCACTTGTTGCCGAGATAGATGGAAGAGAGTTAAGTTTTTCTATGAAAGTGGGAGACAAGGGTCAACTTTTTGAATCATTGACGGCTCAGAAGATTAAAGATGCTCTCAAGGAAGAGGGGTTTGAGATTTTGAAGGAGCAAATTCAACTTAAGGAACCAATCAAAGAATTGGGAGAATTTTCAGTCAAGATCAATTTTGATCACAATTTAGAAAGTGTTATAAAGGTTGTAATTGTAGAAGAGTAGAGATGTCTAAAATTATATTCATTGCAGGAGGAGTGATGTCAGGAATAGGGAAGGGGATAGTCACTTCAAGTATTGGGAAGATACTACAAGGAAGGGGGTTTGAAGTAACGGCGGTGAAGATAGACCCCTATGTGAATGTTGATGCGGGAACGATGAATCCAGTTGAACATGGAGAGGTTTTTGTGACTGATGATGCAGTTGAATGCGATCAAGACATAGGTAATTATGAAAGATTTCTCTCAAGGGATCTTTCTAAGGCGAATTATATGACAACTGGCAAGGTTTATCTTGAGCTTATAAAAAAAGAGAGAAATCTTGAGTTTGGCGGTAAGTGTGTTGAGGTTGTCCCTCACGTTCCCAACGAGGTTATATCTCGAATAGAGAAGGTTGGAAAGAAGACTAAGTCCGATTTTGTCCTTGTTGAGATTGGAGGTACCGTTGGTGAATATCAAAATCTTCTTTTCTTAGAGGCCGCAAGATTGATGCGTTTAAGAAATCCCAAAAGGGTTCTTTTTATTTTGGTAAGTTATCTGCCTGTTCCTAGTATGATTGGCGAGATGAAAACCAAACCAACCCAAACTGCTGTCAGAACTCTTAATGAGGCAGGAATTCAACCAGACATAATAATGGGAAGGTCTATCCTTCCTTTAGATGAGCCGAGAAAGAAAAAGATATCTATTTTCTGTAACATAGATTCAAGAGATGTGATTTCGGCTCCTGATTGCGATCTAATATATGAGATACCTCTTAACTTTGAAAAGGATAATCTTAGCAATAGAATATTAAATAAACTCGGTATAAGGACTCGCAAGAATGATCTTAATGATTGGAAGAATTTCGTTGCAAAGATAAAGAAATTAAGTAATCCATTGAAGATTGGGGTTGTTGGTAAGTATTTTGAAAATGGTGTCTTCACTCTTTCCGATTCTTACCTTTCAGTTAATGAATCAATAAAATATGCTTGCTGGGATTTATTGAGAAGGCCGGAGATAGAAACAATTTCTGCTGAAAAATATGAGGAAGATTCTTCGTTGGTTAAAGAATTGTCTCAATATGATGGGATAATAATTCCTGGAGGATTCGGTAGTAGGGGAATTGAAGGTAAAATTAAGGCCATCAGATATTGTAGAGAGAATAATATACCGTTATTTGGCTTATGTCTTGGAATGCAACTTGCTGTTATAGAGTTCGCTAGGAACGTCTGTGATATTAAGGATGCTCATTCCACTGAGATGGATCCTGATTGTGTTAATCCAGTTATCGATCTGATGGAGGAACAGAAAGATTTAATGAGGGGAAAAGACTATGGGGGGACGATGCGACTAGGGGCATACCGATGCCAACTGAAACCTGGGACTATAAGCGCCAGGAGTTATAAGGCAAAAGAGATATCCGAGAGGCACAGACATAGATATGAATTAAACAATGCTTATAAGGAAGTATTGGAGTCAAAAGGGATGGTTATTGCTGGTGTGAATCCAGACAAGGATCTGGTTGAAATAATTGAGATTAAAGGTCATTCATTTTTTGTCGGGGTTCAATTTCATCCTGAATTTAAATCAAGACCAACTAAACCACATCCACTTTTTAAGGAGTTCATTAAGAGTTGCATAAAGAGAAAAAACCGTTCCTAGAAAGGGTTAATACTTACAACCTTGACGAGTTTCTTTTTACCACTAAATCTTTCTTTCTTGATAGTCGCAAAGTTGACAAGACCTTCCTTGAGAGCAAAGAGAGTATCATCTTTTCCTTTCTTAACGTTCTTTCCGGGTATAAATTTTGATCCTCTTTGTCTGATGATAATTGATCCAGCCTTGGCGGTTTGTCCCTCATAGAGTTTTACTCCCAGATATTTGGGTCGCGAGTCCCTTCCTAGTTTAGTTGTTCCTGACGCTTTTGTTGTTGCCATAATTAAAAAATTATTTTATACTGCATGTTATCAAAAATAAATGTCTTTGTCAAAAAAAATCAAAAAGAGTTAGTTCTTTTGATAGGGGTTTTTTTTATTTCATCAATATCATTTGCTTTTGGTTATATTATTGACAAAACAGGAGAAAAAGAACCTCTTCAATTTGAAGAACCTACAACGTATAAAAAAAATGAATAATGCAGAACATATTGGGATAATTCTTGATGGGAACAGGAGATGGGCTAAAGAGAGAGGTCTTCCACCCT
>CAZIZF010000006.1:0-16410 GCA_964543755.1 uncultured Candidatus Saccharibacteria bacterium | reverse complement strand
TCAGTTATGGGGGTAGAATGGAGATAGTTGAGGCAATAAAGAAGATAATAGAAAAAAAGATACCCCTTAATGAGATTAATGAGAAGGTAATGAAAGAGAATCTTTCAGTCCCTGACCTTGATTTAATAATAAGGACAGGTCGCGAACAAAGGCTATCTAATTTTTTTATTTGGCAATCAGCTTATTCTGAACTTTATTTTTCTAACAAGTACTGGCCTGATTTTTCTGAGGATGACTTTGATAAGGCTTTGAAAGAGTATGAACGAAGGCAGAGAAGGTTTGGGAAGTAAAAAAAACATTATTCTAAAATATCACTATGAAACTTACGATGAATATCTCTTAATCTTTTATTTGTCACCGAAGCATATAACTGAGTCGTCCCAATGCTTTTATGTCCTAAAAACTCTTGAATCTCTCTTAGATCCACTCCTTGAGCGAGGAGATTTGTCGCAAAACTATGGCGAATAGTATGAGGCACTGTGAAAGAGGGGAGTCCTGCCATAATCGCATATTTTTTTACAATATTTTCAATTGATCTAATAGAAAGTCTCTTATCGGCATTTTTCGGCCCTTTGTAATTAATAAAAAGAGCTTTTTCTTTGTCTTCACGGGATTGTAGATACTTTTTTAACCATTTAAGGGCTCTAGGAGAGAAATAAACGGGTCGGGAGCGGTTTCCTTTACCGACCACGACAACCTCTAAGTCATCTTCTTTTCCTATCTTTATCTGATTTCGGTTGAGAGATACTAGCTCGGCTATACGTAGTCCTGTAGAGAAGAATAATTCAAGGATGGCTCGGTCTCTTAGTCCGGAAAGTTTAGATGTGCAAGGGCTCTCTAAGAGTTTTTTTATTTGATCCAACGTTAAGAACTTGATTGATCTTTCACTCGGTTTAATTTTTACTAACTTAATCTTCTCAGGAGGAAAAGACCTTATATTCCTCTCGGTAAGAAATTTCAAGAAGTTTCTGAGAGTTATGAGATAATAGTTCTGGCTGGTTCGCTTTAGTGGTTCGTTGGTTTTATAATTTATCTTTCGGGACAGATAGACCCGGTAATTCCATATCTTATCTTCTGTAAGCTCATGAGGCTTCATATCTTCCAAGCCATTCTGTTTAAGCCATTTAAAAAATGTGTTGAGAAGACGAGAGTAGGTCTCCTGGGTTTTATTACTCAAACCCTTCTCTATATCAAGATATTCTAAAAATGGTTTTACATACTCTTTTAAGGTCTTCATTGTATTAAACTTCGATAAAGTATCATTATACGAAGTATATTATAATAAAGATATCAAATCCCCTAGGGGTTGTCAAGGTATAGTCTTCTCTCGAATACCGATTGCTTCTAATATCATCTGCCAGATACTTTTACTAACACTTTTTCCCGCTTCTTTAGCGGCTTCTTCAACCCTCTCTGTATCTTCCCTGAACGCATTTTTTAGTATAGTTACTTGGTCATCAACCCATCTCTTAATAGTATCCCATATTGGAGTGACTCTCCACCCTATATTTTGATCCCAAAAAGATCTTGCAATATTATACACTTGACCCCATATCGTCTCAGCTTCTTTCCATGATTTTGAAACATCTTCCGAAAACTTTTCTACCGCTAAATCATCAACTTGACCTACTACTGGAATGGGATTTATTACAATTCCGAGGATTAGTATTGATAGAATAATCTTTTTCCAATTCATATTTTTTCTTTAGCTTTTTTAATTCTTTCCAAAGTTTTCTCTTTACCTAGAGCATCAGCTACCTCAAATGGTCCTGCGGAAGCCTTTTTTCCGGTAAGGGCTACTCTTAACGGCCAAAGCAATACTCCCCTACTCTCTTTCTTCTCGGCTTCAGGCATTAAAACATTTTTCAGGTTTTCTTCGTTCCAATCCTCATTTTTTATTTTAAACATTATATTATAAATTATGTCAAGGGATTCTCGCAAATCCTCATCATTCATTCCTTTCCATCTTAAGAGTTCTTTATCATAAATAATTTTATTTTTGAACAAATAATCAGCTAATTCTGATATCTCGGAAAGGGTTTTCATTCTTTCGCGGTATAGTAATACAGCTTTCTTTATCAATATTTTATCATAATTTTCCTTTATTAGTCCTGATTTCAAAAGAAACGGAATACAAAGCTCAACCAGTTCATCTATATCCTTTTTTCTGATATATAATGAATTAGTGTTGTCAAGTTTCTTAATATTGAAGACCGCGCCTGATTTCCGTATCTTTTCAAGAGTAAAGTCTTCAATCAATTCATCTATTGAATAGATTTCCCTATCTGTTCCTGGGTTCCATCCTAAAAATGCCATAAAGTTTATCATCGCATCAGAAAGATATCCTTGTTTTTTATACTCTGTGACCGAAACCGCCCCATGTCTTTTGCTCATTTTACTTTTATCAGGCCCCAATACCAAAGGAAGATGGGCGTAGATTGGATATGGTATCCCTAGCGCCTCGGCTATAATCATCTGTTTGGGAGTGTTGGATATATGATCCTCACCTCTTATGACATGACTTATCTTCATCTCAAAATCATCTATGACGACGGCCATGTTGTACAACGGGGTTTTTAGATCTCTAGCTATGACGATATCCCCTATCTCTTCGGAATCTATTTCTACACTACCTCTTATAAGATCATTAAATCTCATCTTTTTTAAGGGAGTTTTTAATCTAATTACTGATTTTTTACCTTCCATTTTTAATCTTTTTATTTCCTCTTTGGGAATATTTACGCAGGTTTTAGTATATTTTGGCGTCTCCCCTCTTCCCATCTGGTATTGTCTTTGGGTTGCGAGGTCTTCTGGGGAACAGAAGCAATAGTATGCCTTATTGTCATCTAAGAGCTTTTTAATATATTTCTCATATATCTCCCCTCTCTCACTTTGACGATAAGGACCAAACAATCCGGAATACTCATTGGACCTTGGAATTGGACCCTCATCCCATTTAATACCAAGCCATTCTAAACCATCAAAGATATCCTTCTCAAATTCTTTTCTTGATCGCTCAAGGTCGGTATCTTCTATTCTAAGAATGAATGAACCCTTGTTCTTTTTAGCGAAGAGATAGTTAAACAACGCCGCTCTGGCTCCTCCAATATGAAGGGTTCCAGTTGGTGAAGGAGCATATCTTACACGGATCTCTTCACGGCATATTAGGTCAAGCGACCTTGATTTCATTCTTGGCATTATATTTTCCATCTCATTTAAGGAATTCAATTATATACTCAGCAATAATCTTTGCTGCTCTCGGTTTAGCGAACCTCTTTGCTTGATTGGTCATATTTTGCCTTACAGACGGACTCTTCATAAGAGCGACGGTCTTTTGAAGAAAAAGGTTTGGTGTGAGATTCTCTTCTTCTGTTATTATAGCGCATCCGAGGTCGGAATATAATTGAGCGTTTTTTGATTGATGGTTTTGAGCAGATCCAGGAAGAGGGACTAATATACTTGGTTTTCCTACAGCGGCTATTTCAAATATACTTCCTGATCCAGCCCGGCTTACTATAATATCGGCAGAGTGATAGGCACAACGCATCTCCTCCTCATCAAGGAAGGGGAAGAGATGATATGAATCTTTCTCTTTTTGGGGTATTAAAAAGTCTGCTTCTACTGATATATTTTTGTAGTTTGCGGTTCCGCACTGGTGAATAACCTCAAATGTGGAGAGAAGTCTCGGAATAATCTGTAATACAAAATCGTTTATTTTTTCACTTCCCTGTGATCCGCCTAATATAAAGATGACTGGTTTTTCTCCTTTTAATTTAATACAATTTAATATTTCTTCTCTGGAAGGAACAATAAAGAGGTTTTTTCTCACGGGATTACCTACACAAAGTATCTTTTCACTAGGAAAGAATTTTGTTTTGGGGAATGATGTGAATATCTCAAGAGCGAATCGGGACAAAAACCTATTAGCCATACCCGGGACTATATCTGATTCATGGAGTAATATGGGGACCTGGAGTATCTTAGCAGCTAGGGTTGAGGGTACCGCGCCATAACCACCTTTACTAAAAATTACATCGGGTGAAAGCATAAAAATATAGAAGAAAGATTGAATAAAACCAAGAGGTACCTTAAAGAAGATATCAATAAAATCAGAAAGTCTTGATCTGAAGCCGCTATACCTACGTATTTTACCGCTAAAAATCCTTTTTACTTTTATCTCTTCTTTTTTGAAGAGCTCAAGATCAACTCCTTTTTTTGGTCCCACAAAGTAAAGTTTCAAAGATGGATTCCCCTTTTTTAATTCTCTCGCAATGGCTATTATGGGGAAAATATGACCTCCTGTTCCTCCACCGGCAAATAGTACTTTCATTTTCAGGTTGTCTTAATTATATTGTTTCTATTCTTAGAGATATTAAGAAGCAGGCCAACGGCCATTAACTCAGTTACCAAATGTGAACCACCGTAGCTTATAAAAGGCAGGGCGATCCCAGTCATTGGCAATACTCCTAACATTGCTCCTATATTAACAAATGTTTGGATAATAATCCAGCTGGTTATTCCTACAGCCGCCAAGGAACAAAATTTGTCCGTAGAAGTTCTGCTTATTTCAAAACCTATCCAAAGAAAGGCAATAAAAAGTGATATGAGAATTATACTTCCGATAAAACCGGTCTCCTCAGCGAAGATAGCAAATGGTGTATCGCTCATAATCTCGGGAAGAAATCCGAGTTTTTGTTTGCTCATACCTAAACCCAGGCCGAATAAACCACCCGATCCAATGGCGATAGAGATCTGTTTTATCTGCCAACCTAAACCCATAGGATCATGTCCTGGGTTTATAAAAACAAGTATCCTATTTACCGTGTGCGGTGCCATCTTCATAACCAAACCCAATCCTGCAAGTCCCATACCAAAAATCGCCATTGTGTGCCATATTGATACTCCAGAGAAAAAGTAAATAATGAGGGCTGTCGCAACAATAACTGCAAGATTACTGATATCGGGCTGGAAGTATAAAATGGTAGCGGTTATGATGAAGAAAGATAGACAAATAATGATCGGGCGGAAGTCCGAGATTTTTCTTTTCTTCTTTTTCTTTTTAGATAACCTTAACTCAGCTATATTAGCCAACCATGCGGAAAGAAAGATTACAAAAGAGAGTTTAAGGAATTCTGCTGGTTGTGCCATAAAAGGACCTAATTTAATCCATCTACTGGCTCCTCCTGCGGCAAACCCTATACCAGGAATAAATACTGCGGCAAGAAGAATTAAGTTTGCGATGAGGATGTAAGAGGACCATCTTTTAATCAACTCCAATTTTATCTTATACATAATAAGTCCTAAAAAACAGCCGAAGATTATGTGTATTATTTGGCGTATCAGGAAATGGTATGGTTCGCCAAAGATCTTCTGGGAATAAATAGTTGAAACGCTGGCCAGTATGACTATACCGATCATAAGAAGCGCCCCTACAGTCGCAACAAGAGCATAACTATTAATGTTGAATTTTTTCATTCTTTATATATTTTTCAAATAAGTCGCCTCTCTCTTTATAACTTTTAAAAATATTAAAGCTTGAGGCCGCTGGAGCGAGAAGGCATACTTTTCCTTTTTTCGTAACTCTAAATGATATTGATACGGCCTCCTCCATACTCTTAGTATGGAATATTTTAATCCTTCTTGTTATTATCTTCGCTATCTTCTCTCCTGTCTCTGGGAAGAGTATTAGGTTTCTTATTGGACTGCTATTTATTCTTTTAGCCAATTTTCTTAAGTCAAACCCTTTATCCACTCCCCCGGTGATTATAGTATCAAGGTCATCCCCTATCTTATCTATAGCCAATATAGCGGCTTCGGGTATAGTTGCTGCAGAGTCGTTATAGAATCTTATTCCTCTATATTCCCCAACATATTTTAATCTGTGAGGTAAAGGAGTAAAACTTTTAATTACTTCAAGGATATCGTTTTTTGATATATCAAATATTTTGGCAATATGAAGAAGAGCTTCTATTGGTATAGTGATATCCTTTCTTATCCCCAACGGATCTCTATTAGGATTGAAGGGCATCTTTATCGCTTTTGACTTTTCAGCCATGCTTTTAACGACAGGGTCTGCTTTGTTGAATATCAAGATATTATCTTTGGTCTGAAATTTAGTGATTTTGAACTTAGCATTACCATATTCCTCCATATTATTATGGTGGTCTAAATGATCTTTATAAAGATTTAGTATTACCGCTATCTGGGGGCTTTTTTTAACTGTCTCCAGTTGGAAACTGGATAACTCATAGACATAAACCTTATCTGGCTTGTCATTAACTAGATATTTAAGCGCTGGCTCACCGATATTTCCAATCAAAGTAGCGTTAATCCCCTTTTTGAGAAGCATTTTATATATCAAAGATGAGATCGTGCTTTTTCCTTTAGTCCCAGTGATTCCTATAACCCGACCTTTAGCGTTATCCAGAAAGAGATCGGCTTGAGATGTAATAAAGAGATCTTTTCTCAAATAAGGAGCAATAGTGCTCATCGGAATTCCCGGTGATTTAATGACTATGTCATATCTCTTAATATTTTCAAGATAATTTCGTCCGAGATGAAGTTCTACACCTTCTATCGGAGTTATATCCTCTCTCTTATCAGCGATTCCAATACTCTTATGAGGCAAACGAAAAAGAAACTCCAAGGTGTCTCTCCCCTCTTTGCCTAATCCGAGAATTAATACCTTCTTACCTTTTAATTCTTTTATATCCACAAGTATAGGGTATCATATTTCGGAGGGAAAAAAAACAGCCAATGCTAGACTGTTTATTGATTAAAGAGATTGGATGCTTTCTCTTAAAAAAAGCTTTCTGAGATATCTTTGAAGCGATTTTTTTTCTCTATTTGACCGACTTTAAGTTCTATTTTCTTAAAATTATTAAATCAAATATTCGCTTTTTATTTTGATAATATAGTAAACTATTATGACACAAGAAATTTATAGGTAGGACATTTCTAAATGGGATTACTAGTACATTATCATATGGGAATAACAATTTTTAAAATTAGGGTTGACAAAAAGATTTAAAAAAGGGAAAATAAAGATGGTTGAGTAATAAACTTATTAACTAATATGAAGCATGTCTTATTAGTAGAAGATGATTTTTTCTTGGCTGATATCTATACCACCAGATTAAAAGAGGTTGGTTTTGGAGTAGATGTAGCAGCGAATGGCGAGGAGGTTTTTATAAAACTAAAAGAGAGGAAACCCGATTTAGTACTTTTAGATATTATTTTACCTAATATGGATGGTTGGGAAATTCTTAAAAAAATAAAAACAGATTCTCAATTTAAAGATCTTTATGTAATAATTCTATCTAACCTTGGTCAGAAAGAGGAGATAGAGAAGGGGTTAAAATTGGGAGCTGTTAAATATTTAATTAAAGCACATTTTACTCCCAGCGAGGTAGTGGATGAGATTAAAAAGTGTTTAAAATAAAAAATATGGATATAGTAAAAATAAGGAATGATTTCCCGGTTCTTAGTCAGAAAATTTATGGAAAGCCTTTTGTCTATTTTGATAACGGAGCAACCACTCAAAAACCCAAAGTTGTTATAGACACGATAAATGAATTGTATTCCAAAGACAATAGCAACATTCATAGGGGGGTTCATTATCTAAGTGAACAGATGACCGAAAGGTATGAAACAGCTAGAAAAAAAGTTCAAAGTTATCTGAATGCTCAACATAGCCATGAAATAATTTTCACTAAAGGAGCTACGGATTCTATCAATCTGGTAGCTTATTCTTTTGGGGAGGCGTATATAAAAGAAAATGATGAAATTATTATATCTGAAATGGAACATCATAGTAATATTGTTCCTTGGCAGATTATGTGTGAGCGCAAAAACGCTGTTCTGAAAGTAATTCCTATCAATGATAAGGGCGAGTTGTTGTTGGATGAATATAAAAAGTTAATCAATTCTAGAACAAAATTGGTAGCTATTACTCACGTTTCAAATTCTCTCGGCACCATCAATCCCGTTAAGGAGATTACAGCTATTGCTCATGAAAGCAATATTCCTGTTTTAATAGATGGAGCTCAGGCAATTCAGCATGGTAGTATTGATATACAAGACATAGGTTGTGATTTTTATGCTTTTTCAGGGCATAAAATATATGGACCCTCCGGAATAGGAGGTTTATATGGTAAAGAACGTTGGTTAGATGAAATGTCTCCCTATCAGAGCGGAGGAGATATGATTAAAAGCGTAAAATTTGAGCGTACCACTTATAGCGGTCTGCCTTCTAAATTTGAGGCTGGTACTCCCAACTATATTGGCGCTATTGGTTTGGGGGTAGCATTGGATTATTTGATAGATGTAGGGCTGGAAAATATAGTGAGACATGAAAAAGAGTTATTAGATTATATGACAGCAAGAATTACCGCTCTTGATGGGTTAAAATTATATGGCACTGCAAAAAACAAAGTTTGTATCTTTTCTTTTTTATTAGACAATATTCCTTCTTATGATGTTGGAATAATTTTAGATAAAATGAGTATTGCTGTGCGTACTGGACATCATTGTACTCAACCTCTTTGGGAACATTACGGAATTGATGGTAGTGTAAGAGCATCTTTATCTTTCTATAATACCAAAGAAGAAATAGATCTTTTTTGTGAGGCGCTAAAGAAGATTCAAGAAATGTTCAAATAATATTGTATTATGATATATGAAAACATCTTACAAACTATTGGCAATACTCCTCTTGTTAAGATAAACAGATTAAACTCAAGTCAAAATATTATCATTTATGCTAAAATTGAGGGAAATAATCCCACTGGTAGTATTAAAGACAGAATAGCCTTGAAGATGATTGAGTAAGCAGAAACAGAGGGTCTGTTAGTGAAGGGAAAAACGATAATTGAGCCAACGTCTGGAAATACAAGTATTGGATTGGCAATAGTTGGGGCAGCGAAAGGGTATGATATTGAGATTGTTATGAGTAAAGCAATATCTATTGAAAGGGTAAAGATGATAGAGGCTTTTGGAGCAAAAGTCATATTAACAGATGCAAAATTAGGAACCGATGGAGCAATAACTAAGGCAAGAGAGCTGGTTAAGGCAAATCCTGAAAAATATTTTATGCCAGATCAGTTTTCAAATGAGGATAATAAGATTGCGCATTATAAAACAATAGGTGAAGAGATTTGGAAATAGACAAATGGGCAAAATTGATTATTTTGTTTCTGCATTAGGGATCTCAGATACAATTATGGGAGTAGGAAGAGTTCTTAAAAAGTATAATTCTAAAATAAAAATTGTTTGTGCTCATCCAGTAAAAGGTCATTATATACAAGGATTAAAAAACATGGAAGAAGCGATAGTGCCTGAAATTTATAACCCCTCAGAAATTGATGAAACAATAATGGTTGAAACAGAAGATGCGTATGAGATGGCGAGAGAGATTATAAAAAAGGAGGGAATTTTTGTTGGAATGAGCAGTGGTGCCGTTATGTATGCGGCGCTTAAAGTTGCTAAGAAGATAGAACAAGGAACAATTGTAGTTATTTTCCCAGATCGAGGAGAAAAATACTTGAGTACCAATTTATTTAATAAAAAATAAGAATAATGACTATACGAGAAGCTCAAGAAGAGATTATTGAGGAGTTTAAGAACCTCAATGATTGGATAGATAAATATAACCATCTGATTAAATTGGGAAAAGATTTACCCCCGATTGATTCGGAATATATAAAAAAGGACTATTTGGTCAAAGATTGTCGAGTAACAACATGGATTCACTCAACACTTAAAGATGGAAGAGTCTATTATGATATTGACAGCAGCTCAATGTTGATAAGAGGAATAATTGTTGTATTAAAAAGAATTTTATCTGGTCAAAAACCAGAAGATATTGTGAATTCTGACCTGTATTTTATTGACAAGACAGAATTAACAAAAACTTGCGCGCCTGCCCGCGTAAGTGATCTCTTAAAATTAATAAACAAAATGAAACTGGACGCTGCTTCATTTATAAATAAATAAGACAGATATGAAGCAATGCTTAGTTTGTAATAATTCGTTGAAGTTTTCTAGATGTGTTTTAGTAGCATTAATTCTTCTTGCCTTTTTAATTGATAATCACTGGTTGGTTTTAATAGCGGGGTTTTTAATGGCTTGTAGCGCTTTTTCTATAAAACTTAATATCCCCTATCAGATATATATTTTATTTAAGAAAATATTAAAAAGGAAATCTAAATTAATTAAGAAAGAATCCGGAGAACTAAAATTTATTTACATTTTTGGATCAAGTTTTTTCTTCGTTATCTTTTTACTTCTTTATTTTAATATTAATTTTGCCTGGATTTTTGTTTTAATAATGTCCTTTTTATTAATTTTAAGTTGTTTTTTTGATATTTGCGCAACTTCTTTAATATATGCGGTTTTAAAGAAGATAAGAGATCAAATAGATAATCCACAAACTTAATGAAGAAAAAAATTCAGATAGGAACGACTAATTATGTCAATAAAAATTGCTGGCTAGTCAAAGCCATTGGTTATCCTTCAACTAAACGTTGTAGATATTGCGAGTTAAAGCTCTACCAATGCTTCTTTTCTCAATATCTAATAATCAGCTTGATCTCAATTATCTTTTTTTTCACACTTTCTTTTTTAATTGAAGGGAAGATTTCAAGATTATTAATTATCTCTATCTTTACTTTGGTTATTATTTATGGTTATTTTTTTAATAAAAATACAGAAAAAATTATTAAGGCCTATTTTGCCCAAAGAAAAACTAAAAATGACTTGATAGAATTGACTAAAAAACTTGAAGAGAAAGTTCATGAGCAGACAAAAAAAATTAGAAAATCCTATGAAAAACTTGAAAAATTAGACAAAGCAAAATCCGAATTCGTATCCATCGCATCGCATCAACTAAGAACACCTTTAACAGCTATCAAAGGATATATTTCAATGATATTAGAAGGAATCTACGGTAAGCTGCCAGAAAAATTAGAAAAACCTTTAAAAAATATTTATGCTTCCAATGAGAGATTGATAAGATTAGTTAATGATCTTTTAAATCTCTCCAGAATTGAGACAGGAAAGACAGAATTGAATTTAGAAAAAGTGGCTCTTGATAAAGTCGTTGCCGATGTAATAGAAGAATTAGAAAGTATGGCCAAAAAGAAAGGCATCTATTTAAAGATTGAAGAATTTGAAAAGATCCCTAATATTATGATTGATGAGAATAAGATAAGACAGGTAATTATGAATATTATTGATAATGCTATCCGTTATACAAATAAAGGAGGAATAACCGTGAAGATTCAAAACTTAAAAACAAAGATTCAGATTATTATTTCTGATACAGGAGAAGGGATGACAAAAGAGGAAATCACTTATCTTTTCGGAAGTTTTTCCAGAGGAACAGCTGGAACCAAATCTTGGACCGAAGGAATTGGACTTGGCCTTTATGTTGCAAAAAATTTTATTAAATTACATAATGGAAAAATTCAAGCAAAAAGCCCAGGAAAAGGAAAAGGCTCAACTTTTTATATAGAAATACCAATTAAATGAAAAAAATTTTTAATAATAGAAGATAAAAAAATTTTAGGAGAGATATATCGGGATAAATTTATTCTGTCTGGTTTTGACATTATTTAGGCTCATTCGGCCGAAGAAGGAATTAAGGTTGTTGATGAAGTAAAACCAGATCTAATACTTCTTGATATCTTATTACCAGAAGCAAATGGTGTTAGTTTTCTGAAATGGCTGAAGGAGAAAGAATTGTCTTCTATTCCGGTAATAGCTTTTTCAAACTACGATGGATCTGCAATAAAAAAAGAGGCATTTGAGTTAGGAGTAAAGGATTATTTAATCAAGACCAACTATACTCCAAATGAAATACTTGCAAAGATAAAACAAGTATTAGCTTCAACCTAATAGCTTTATAGTTACTCCTATTATAGCCGCAACAAGTCCAACTATCCAGAACCTCATCGTTACTTTGTAGTGGGGCCAATTTTTAGCTTCAAAATGATGATGGATCGGAGCGGCCAAAAATACTTTTTTCTTTAAGTATTTTTTTGAAAGGAGTTGTATAATCACCGAACCTGATTCAATTACTAAAAGAAAAGCGATAATCGGTAAAACCAGCACTGAATCGGTAAGAAAGGCAATAACCGTCAAGGCCGCGCATAGTCCGATGATACCTGTTTCGCCCATATAGAATCGGGCTGGTGGTATATTAAACCAAAGGAAGGCGAGTAGACAACCCATTATGACAGCAGAAAAAGCAGCGACATCAAATTGCTGTTGTGAAAGAGCAATGACAGTGAATGCACCAAAAATAGATGCGAAAGCTCCTCCGGCCAAACCATCTAGACCGTCTATCACTCCCCCGCTATATGTAGCCATCATAACGAGAATAAAGAGTGGGATATAGAAGATACCGATGAAAACGTCTCCTACGCCGGGAATATGAATCATATTCTCTCCGAGTTTATAATGAAACCAAAGACCACCGATAAGACCGATACCTCCTACCATTAACAACCTGTACTTCAATGTGAGCCCACCCCCGATATACTTATTTGCTCTCTTCCATAGAGATCCAAAGATTCTCCCCTTCGGTATAATTGCTGTCTGTAGAAGATCATCAAAAAGACCGATAATAGATGCAACCACTAACGCGAAGAGAGGAAGCCATGTCTGTTCCCTACTCAAAAAGTTTAACTTATCTATCCAATCTATATTAGTGATTTCTGAGAGTAAAAAAAAGAAAAAAGCTAGGAACAGAGTTGTTGTCCAAATGAGAAGACCTCCCATACGTGGAATATTGGTCTCCTTTTCGGAATGATATTTTTTAAAGACTGGTATCTCAGTACCATCTATTGATAGATCCCTAGCCTTCTTTTTCCATAGCTTGTTCTTATAGAGAAAATTAGTTAATGGAGGCGTGAAAGCAATGGCTATCATAAAAGCCATGGAGCCGAGAACCAGTACCTTAATTACATCAACCGAACTTATTTCGTACATTCTTTTTTTATTATAATACCTTCCAATGATAGGCTTCTTCTATCCAGTTTAGAAGAGATTTTGTCTCTTCAAAGCGTTTATTTGATCCTAGAACGACCACAACGACAATAGAATCATCTCTTTCAAAGACCGCAAGAAGATTTCCCCCAGACCGAGCAGTAGTGCCTGTCTTCCCTCCCTTTATATTATCTATCTCTCCAAGGAGTTGATTAGTATTAATCATATCATATTTAAAACTTCCATCAGCAGTTCTGAGAGTATAGTTCTTAGTGGAAAGAATTTCCCATATCATAGGTTGATCAAGGAGATATTCAACGAATATTACTAGATCTCTTGGAGATGATCGATTTATTGGAACTCCGGGAGTTGTCGGATCAAGACCGGTCGGATTTGAAAAATAGGTTTTTTTCATTCCCAGGTCCTTGGCCTTTTTATTCATCTTGGAAATGAATTGATCCTCTTTTTTATTATAATTATAAATCGTTCTTCCTTCAGCCAATGTTTGGGCGGCAGTATTGCTTGACTCTACTAAGCTAGCATAAAGTAAATCCCTTACCTTGTAGGTTTCTCCGGGGAAGAGATTATTGTGACGCCAAAGGTCTTTCATAAAAGCTTCTTCACTCACGATTAATTGATAATCCATATCATACTTCTCCATTGCGATAACCGCGGTCATCAACTTAGTTATACTCGCTATAGGGAATCCTGTATTCGCATTCTTATCAAAGAGGGATTTCTTTCCATTTTCATCAATAATAATAACCGCTGCTGCATTGGCGTTTACTGTCGGGGCTTCGATCTTCCATTTTCTTAACGGGATGAAAGATTGATAGAATTCAATTCTTGGATCAGTTTTATATAAAAGATCTTCATCTACTAAACGATCAATCTCTTTCATGATGGAAAAAAACAGAAAGATTACTATGCCTGATAAGATAAAGATTCCCGTTTTAATTATAAGTAATTTATCTATCTTTTTAGGCATCTTTCTATTTATCATTGTTATCAATCTTTAAGCGCAACTCTTTTAATTGATTCTCATCAACACTAGTCGGCGCATTCATCATTATATCCCTTGACTCTCCTGTCTTTGGAAAAGCCATTACCTCTCTGATATTTTCTTCATTTAGTAGTATAGAAAGAAATCTTTCAAAGCCGAGAGCAAAGCCGCCATGTGGCGGGACTCCAAATTCAAAAGAATCCAAAAGATGCCCAAATTTACCTTTTATATCCTCCATTTTGTGTCCAAGGACTTCAAAGACGGCCTCAAGGACTTCCCTTTTATACGACCTAAGGCTTCCACCTCCAACCTCTTCTCCGTTAAGAACTAGATCGTACTGAAAAGCAAGAATCTTTCCTGGATCTTCTTTTATCTTCTCTGGGTCGTCCTCCTTAGGTCTTGTGAAAGGATGATGTACCGTACTCCATCTCTTGTCTCTCTCCGACCATTCAAACATCGGAAAGTCCACAACCCAAAGGAAGGCCAGCTGATCATCACTTTCCCTGATGTCGGGCTTATCAGTCCCATATTTTTCCATCACTTCTTTGTAGGTCATTATCGGAAAAGATTTATTTATTATCTTTTTTTCTGGGAAGATTTGACTGATAGTCTTAACTACTAATTCCTCAATAATTTGTATAATCTCTTCCTGGCTCATAAACGAGGTCTCAATGTCCAGTTGAGTGAACTCGGCTTGGCGGTTAGCCCTAGAATCCTCATCTCTAAAACAGCGCGCTATTTGGAAGTATCTTTCAATTCCAGCAACCATCAAGAGTTGTTTATATTGTTGTGGGCTTTGCGGTAAAGCATAAAACTCACCAGCGGAAAATCTGGAAGGAACGAGAAAATCCCTTGCTCCCTCGGGAGTTGATTTAGTCAAGATTGGTGTCTCAACTTCAATAAAACCCTCTTTTTCTAGATGATTTCTGAAAAATTGGAGAGTTTGAAACCTCTTTCTAATATTGTTCGTGAGCCGTTTTCTTCTCAGGTCAAGGTACCTATACTTCAACCGGAGCTCCTCATTTAATTCGGTGCCGTCTGTTTCTATTGCAAAAGGCAATGTCTTCGCCTTAGAAAGAATCACAATCTTCTCGGCCTCAATCTCTATCTCGCCGGTCTTTAACTCATAATTTATCATCTTCTCGGGTCTTTTGTTTACTTTTCCTTCTATCTCAATGACCCATTCGGGATGAAGACTTTTGGATGTTTCAAGAACCTTTGGGAATGATGGCGTAAAAACGACCTGGACTGTTCCAGTCCGGTCTCTTAAATCAATAAATATTATCTTTCCATGCGCTCGTACGTTCTGAACCCAACCCGCAATCTTAACCTTTTCCCCAACAAGAGTGGGAGTTTCTTTGTTTAATCTTCTTTTAAGAACCATATTTAATCATTATACTCAATTTTACTTTTTTTTGAAAGAGGACGTACAATTAAAATAGTAGCTTAAAAATGAAGGAGGTAAAGAGAGTGGAATGGATCTTCTCTATATGGTTCTTTTTACTGGTAGGAACCGTAGTCACGACTTGCGTTGTGCGCGTTTTTTTTGGATTAAAACCCAAATAAAAGCCACCTCTAATAAAAGAGGTGGCTTTTCCCGAAACCTTCTTATTCTGCAAAAGGAGGCTTCTTTTTTGTGTACGCATATCCAAGATATCCGATAATACCAAGAACAACGAGAATGATTACGATTGCTATCGGATCTGTGAGTGTTTCGGTCAAGCCGTTTACAGCCTCAACAGGATTTACATCTTGTGGTTCTACCATAAATTTAAGTTAATTATTTTTTTATTAATCGACCTTTAAGATCATTGAAATGATCTTTTTCAATTGTTCTCCAATTTTTTCTTTTTTACCAGAAAGACAAGCATTCATCATAATTCCATCTATCGCTCCAACAAGCAAAACTGCATCTTCTCTCGTTTTATCTTTTTCAGTTAAAACTCTCTCTTTGTAAAGTTCGCCTATTGTGCTCTCAAATACTTCTATCATCTTATTCTTTAGTTTAATTAGGTATTTGGGAATAGTTGCGTCCCTTCTGTCAAATAATCCATGCGTTGTTATCTTTGCAAAACTTTTCTGTTTCAGTCCAAATTCAAGATAAACCTGACTTATCTCCAACAACCTCTTCTTAGGCTCTTTGGTTTTGTTAACAAATATCATCTTCATCTCATTCATTAACCCTTCAAAAGAGCTATCTACTGCTTTGAAATATAGTTCCCTTTTGTTCTTAAAGTGGTGATAGATTGCTGGTTTGGTGAGATTGAGTTTTTTAGCGATTGATTCCATTGAAACACCCCAAAAACCGAACTCGGAAAAGAGCTCTGAAGCGCTGTTGATTATATCTTGTTTGCTTTTCTTAACCATAACTTACCGATTGGTAAGTTAATCTTAATATGGGGATAATAAATTGTCAAGGG
>CAZIZF010000005.1:0-24838 GCA_964543755.1 uncultured Candidatus Saccharibacteria bacterium | reverse complement strand
TCAATTCAATGCTATATTAAAAACAATGAAAAAATTTCTCATAATTGATTCTAATTCGCTAATACATCGGGCTTTCCATGCCCTTCCTCCTCTTACAAACAGCAATGGCCTTGTAAATGCCGTATATGGATTTTTCTCGGTATTAATTAAGAGTGTTAAAGATATTAAACCAGACTGTATTATTACTACTTTTGACCTTCCTGAACCTACATTCAGACACAAGAAGTTTAAGGAATACAAAGCAAATCGTCCGCCAACCCCAGAGGGATTGATAGGTCAGTTCCCTATAATCAAAGAGGGCCTAAAGTCGCTAGAGATACCGGTTATAGAAAAAGTGGGATTTGAGGCGGATGATATAATAGGGAGCGTTGCAAAAATTATATCCAACCAGAAGCTTGGACTCTCTGTTATACTCAGTGGAGATAGGGATAATCTTCAGCTAGTAGATTCTACGACAGAGGTTCATCTTCTCAAGAAAGGGATTAAAAACATAACAAAATACAATCTTGCCAAAGTTAAAGAGGATTATGAGGGCCTTGAACCGCGACAGTTAATTGAGGTCAAGGCCTTACAGGGCGACCCTTCTGACAATATACCTGGGGTTCCTGGGATAGGAGAGAAGACCGCCCTTAATCTAGTCAGCAAGTTTGGGAATTTAGAAGAGATCTATAAGGAGGTTGCTCGGGGGTCAACAACCTCTTCGGCTTACTTAAAATTGTTTAATAATAAAGATAGGGTATTCATGAATAGAGACTTGGCTACTATAATAACCGATCTTGATCTTGGCGATCTTGACCTGGTCCATTCTCACTGGAAGGGGTTTGAATCTTCTGAAGCATTAGAGTTCTTCAGAAGGATGGAGTTTGATACTCTAATCAAGAGGATAAGAGAAGTGAAGAAGGAGAATCTCTCCCTTTTTTAAAAGACTGGAATTTAATTGTTTTGAATGGTAAAATTGTCTTTATGGGGATAATAAAACAAAAAGATTCTTTGGTAGAGAAAAGGATTCAGAAAATAAAGGAGGATCGTGACGAACTTCAGAGATATGTTGATGAATTAACGATGTTTCTTCCCTTGGCTTTTTGTACAGTTAATCCACTTCATCTTATTCTTGGGGTTAATCAGGCATTTTTGAATTTGACTGGATATAGCGAGATGGAGATTATCGGTAGTGAGATAGACTCGCTTTTTGTTGATAAAGAGCTGATAAAGAAGTTTAAAGAGACTATTCCGAACAAGAAAGAGAGGGTAACTGAAGAAGTAAAACTTTTAGTTAAGGATGGGGGGGAGATTCTGGTTAGTGTTTCTGCCTTGGCACGAAGAGATGCCAGTGGTAATTTTCTAGGGTATTTCATTACGGTCTCTGATATTAGTGAAGTTAAGGAGTTTCAAAAAAGACTAGAAGAGAGAGTGGAAGAAAAGACAAAGGAACTGGAGAAAAAGACTAATGAGATAGCTGAATCTAGACTGGCTTTGTTGAATATACTTGAAGAGACTGATGAGGCATGGAAACGAACTGAAGCAGAAAGGGACAAAACAATGGCAGTCATTAGTAACTTTACAGATGGGTTGATTATATTCAACAAAAATAATATTATTGATATAGTAAACTTTAAGGCGGAGAAGTTTCTGGAGAGGAGTGCCAATGACCTTATAGGCAAGAAAGTTGAGGATCTCAAAAATGACAAACACCTCGATCCGCTGACAAAGATACTCTTTGAGACCAGAGAATTTAACGATAAACAGAAGAGGGAAGATGATTCAGAATCAAGGAAAGAGATAGAGCTTAAAAAGGGACAGACTTTAGAGGTGTCGGTTGTTCCTATTATTACCGCAGGAGAGAAGAGAGAGACATTAGTCGTTTTACATGATATATCTAGGGAGAAGATGGTTGAAGCGATGAAGAGCGAATTTGTCTCTATTGCCGCTCATCAGTTGAGGACTCCGCTGGCGGCTATAAAATGGACCATGAAGATGCTTTTGGAGGGTGATCTTGGTGAGCTTAATGAAGGTCAGATGGAATTAGTTAATAAGGTCTATATCTCAAACGAGAGAATGGTGAATCTAATAAACGACTTGCTTAATGTGAGTAGGATTGAAGAGGGAAAATATCTTTATAAACCAGAGCTTGTTCATATTGAGGATATAGTTGAACCACTCCTTGAGTCGTATAGGACAGAAATGGAGAGAAGGGGAATAGATTTTAAGATAAAGAAGCCCAAGGAAAAGACACCGACGGTCGCGGTGGATAATGAAAAGATAACACTGGTCATTCAAAATTTCCTTGATAATGCGATGAAGTATACTCCAAAAGGAGGAAGTGTTGAGATATCGATTGATTATGACAAGGATATTAATCGAGTTCGGGTTTCGGTGAAAGATTCAGGTGTTGGAATTCCGAAAAATCAACAATTAAGAATGTTTAGCAAGTTCTTTCGAGCTGCTAATGTAATTAGGATGGAGACGGAAGGCTCGGGACTGGGTTTGTTTATAAGTAAAAACATAGTTGAGGCTCATGGCGGGAAGATATGGTTTGAATCCGAGGAGGGGAAGGGAAGTACTTTTTATTTCAATCTTCCCGTAAAAAACAAGAAGGAGTTTGCAGATTTTCTTAAAAAGTTGTAGTATTAATAATATAAATAATATTATAAAAATATGGCTAAAAAAATATTAATAATAGAGGATGAGGAGATATTAACAGACTTGCTTGAGAAAAAGTTGACACAGGTGGGATACGACGTTTCTGTTGCCAGAGACGGTGTTGAAGGGATGAAACAAATAGAAAGGTCGATACCGGACTTAATACTTCTTGATATAGTTATGCCTAAGATGGGAGGATTTGAGGTGATAAAAGAGTTGAAAAAAAAGGAAGAATTCTCTAAGATACCTATAATAATCATATCAAATTCGGGTCAACCGGTTGAACTAGATCTGGCTCAGAAGTTGGGGGTGAATGATTGGCTAATAAAGACAGACTTTGATCCTCAAGAAGTATTAGATAAAGTAGTAAAACAAATTGGTAAATAAATCGGGAATACATTTGTATTTTCGCAAATTAAAATGGCATACAAAATATTAGTAGTAGAAGATGATAAATTTTTAAGGGAGCTGATAACTCAGAAGCTTGCCAGGGAAGGATATGATGTAAAAGAGGCCGTGGATGGTGAGGAAGGGGTTGTTAAGGTGAAGGAGGAAAAGCCCGACGTTATTCTCTTGGATTTAATTCTTCCTGGGATTGACGGATTTGAGGTGCTAGCGAAGATAAAAGAGGATCCTGAGGTTGAAAATATTCCTGTAGTTATTCTCTCTAATCTCGGACAAAGAGATGATGTTGAGAGGGGGCTTAAACTCGGAGCTGTTGATTTTCTAATCAAGGCACATTTTACTCCCGGGGAGATTATAGAGAAGATTGAAAAGATAATGAAGGATAGGGGGTAGCAACTATGCCTGAACTTCCGGAAGTGGAGACAACGGTTAACGATCTCTCAATAACCGTTATCAATAAGAAGATTATTAATCTTTGGTCTGATATATCTTCTTTTCCAAAAGTTAGAGCTTTAACAATCAAGGGAGTCTATAGAAGAGGGAAGAATATAATATTAGATCTTTCCAGCAAGAAAAAGATTTTGATCCATCAAAAGATAGCAGGTCATCTTCTCTTTGGAGAGTGGTCGTTTGAAGATGGAAAATGGATATCAAAGGACGAATTACTTCGCGAGAAAGTCAACTCCTATATACATTTCGTCATTACTCTTAATGACGGCAAAATGATAGCTCTTTCGGATCCCAGGAAGTTTGCTAAAATGGAGATATGGGACGGGAAAAAATTAGACCGCAAGATGAACAATGAGATAGGTCCCGATCCGATGGAGATTGATTTAAAAGAATTTAAAAAAAGAATAACTAAAAAGAAAAGTATTATTAAGACCGTATTAATGGATCAATCTGTCATATCGGGAATAGGTAATATCTATTCCGATGAAATACTCTGGGATGCCCGTATAAACCCGTATAAGAGACCGAAGGATCTTGATATAGATAGATTGTTTAGATCAACAAAAAAGATACTTATAAAAGCGATTAAGCTCAAGGGTGATAGTACAAGCGATTACAGGTTGATAGATGGAACCAAAGGAGGGTATCAAAAAGAACACAGGGTTTATAAAAGAGAAGGTTTGTCTTGTCTGCGAAAGGATGGAGGAATAATAGAAAGAAGAAAACTTGGGAGCAGGTCGTTAAGATTCTGCCCAGTGTGCCAAAAATGATAATACTTTTACAAGGAAAGGATAGATATCGACAAAAAGAGGTTTTAAGGAAGATAATAAAGAATCACAAGGTATCTTTCTTTGAGTTTAATTCTAAAAGTGATAACATCAATCATTTAATAAATAAAACAAGACAGAGATCAATATTTAAAGAAGAGAAGCTCTTTATTGTCTCTAATTTATTAGAAAATATCGGGGCTGGAAAAGAGGTCCTCTCATTTCTTGAAAATTGTTCTGGTTCATCCGAGATGACATTGGTTCTTGTTGAGGAGAAAGCTATTCCGAAGAAGAAGTCGCTGATGGATTTGATTGATAAGATTTATGATGTTAATCCAATTAAAGGTAAAGAGTTAGAGAATTGGATTAAATCTGAATTTTGTTCGCGTGGGGGCGAGATTGATGATTTAGCGCTAAAGGAATTAATTATGCTAACAGGGAATGACCTCTGGGCCTTATCTAACGAGATAGATAAGATTGTGAGTTATAAGAAAGGATTAAGGGCATCTGTTGCTGATATAGTGCTTTTGGTTAAACCCAAGATAGAGACAGATATCTTTAGGGCAATTGATGCCTTAGCTAACAAAGATAAAAGAAGAGCTCTAAATATGGTCTATGCTCACCTTGAAAAAGGCGTTCCTGTTTCATATATCTTATCAATGATTGGTTTTCAATTTCGCAACTTAAATTTAGTCAAAAATGACAATGGTTCCGCAACCGAGTTAGAACTTCATCCGTATGTCTTCAATAAAACAACAAACCAGTCTCGACACTTTTCAAAAGATGAGCTCAAAGATATCTATAGTAGAATAGTTTCTAGTGATGCAGGTATTAAAACAGGAAAGATTGAAGCTGGAACAGCCCTTGATCTTTTTATTTTCAATTTGTAGGATTGGCAAGACGAGAGATGCGAGCTTTCTTTCTTGATGCAGTATTATCTTTAATAACAGCCGTCTTAGCGGCTTTATCAATTGCCTTATAAGCACTAGGAAGAAGTTCTTTTGCTTCATCGATTTTACCTTGAACGGAAAAATCCTTAATCTTCTTAATTAACTCCTTCATCTCCTTCTTTCGTTTTAGATTTCTGGCCTTTCGTTTTGCGCTCTGGCGAAGATCTTTTTTCTTTGCTTTAATAATAGGCATAAGTTTTTTTAATTAGTTACTAGGATAGCAGAGAATTGATTTTTTGGCAACTTTGATTGAAGAAGAGGGGCTGATATGATATTATTGTGCTATGATATCATATCTTTCAGGAAAGATTATTACAAGAAATGAGAAATTCATTATTCTGAATGTCGGAGGAGTTGGGTATAAGGTGTTTTTTTCAAAAAAGAGGGTTCCGGAGTTAAGAGATGAAGTGAGTTTCTTTTGCTACACCAACACAAAGAAGAATCTATGGGAGATATATGGCTTTCCGACGGCTGATGAACTTGAACTCTTTGAATTCTTAATCCGTCTTCCCGGAGTAGGTCCGAAGGCCGCACTTGAGGCGTCATGTATCGGTTCGTTAGAGAAGATGAAGAAGGGGATAAAGAATAACGATCCAAAACTTACAGAGGAGCTTTTTGCATTGGGTCAGAAAAAAGCCCAAGCGATTATTTTTGAGGTTTCTCGCAAAATCAAAGTAAAAAAGGTTTCAAGAGATGACGAGGAAACCATTCAAGCGCTTGTTAAGCTCGGCTTCTCAAAGACGGAAGCGAAGGAGGCGGTCTTAAAGCTTCCGACAGGGATTGTTAAATTAGAAGATAAAATTAAAGAGATATTAAAAACTAAACCATGATACAAGCACTAAAAAAGGTAATACCTGCTTTTGTTTTGGACTGGTATCATATGTTACTTCCTTTTTTAGGAGCTTTGATTTATCGTTTTCCATCAAAAAAGATAAAGGTAATTGGGATAACTGGGACCAATGGAAAGACAACCACCGTTGAGATGGTGTCAGCTATACTTAAAGAGGCCGGATACAAAGTAGGAGTGCTTTCTTCAATAAGATTTGAGATTGCAGGTAGATCTGAACCCAATATGCTCAAGATGACTATGCCGGGGAGGATGACGATTCAGAAGATGATAAGAAGAGCTGTTAATGCGGGATGTAAGTACCTGGTTCTTGAAGTCACTTCGGAAGGGATAAAGCAGTATCGGCACTTTTTTATAGATTTTGATACGGTGATAATTACTAATCTCTCGCCAGAGCATATTGAAGCGCATGGCGGCTTTGATAACTACAGGAATGCTAAGGGAAAACTTTTCAAAGCGGCTGACAAAACTCATATCTTAAATCTAGATGACGAACATGTTGATTACTTTCTTCAGTTTAAGGCGAAAGAAAAGTGGTGTTATGGTATTGATTTTAAGCGAGAAGTTGAACGGACGGTAAGAGCTGTTAATATAGATCTTTCTCAGGGTATCAAGTTTAAGGTTAATGAGATTGATTTTATTATGAAGATTCCAGGAAAGTTTAATATATACAACGCATTAGCCGCTATATCACTCGGCCTTTCTCAAGGAATAAAGCTTAAGACGATAAAAAAGGGATTAGAAAATGTTGTCGGAGTTGAAGGAAGAATGGAAGAGGTAATATCATCCCCTTTTCGGGTCTTTGTTGATTATGCTTTTACTCCGAATGCGATGGAGAAGGTCTATCAAACAATAAAAGGAGATAAACGGTTGATATCTGTTTTAGGAGCTTGTGGTGGTGGAAGAGATAAGTGGAAGAGGCCAGTCTTGGGTAAGATTGCGGGAGAGTATTGCGATGAGGTAATAGTAACTAATGAGGATCCTTATGACGAGGATCCTGTTGAAATAATCAATCAAGTTGCTGAGGGAGTTGGTGAAAAAGCAATAAAAATTATTGACCGGAGGGAGGCGATAGCAAAAGCCATCTCTATGGCTCAGCCAGGCGATACAGTTATTATTACCGGAAAAGGCTGTGAACCGTGGATATGCGTTGTTGGAGGAAAGAAGATCCCTTGGGATGACAGGAAAGTTGTGAAGGAAGAGTTTTCTAGATTAAGAGATATTTGACTTCAATTCAAAAATTGTTAAAATTGAGAGTATAAAAAAATGAAAAACATAAAATTTCCCAAAGGTTTAAGAAAACATATTAGAAGTGAAAAAGCCCGAATTAAAAAGGAGGCGTTTTCTGTTAAAGAGATTAAGGAAAAGATAGAGGAGGTTTACAAAAAAATAGGTGATAAAAAATTATGACAATAAAAGAGATATATGATTTGGTGATTTCAAAGGGGATTGATTTTGATTTCAGAACCAATGAGACTATAAAAGAATCACAGGATAGGTTGAGGGCTAAATATGAGAAAATGAGTGATGATGAGAAAGAGGAGTTTGATGTTGAACGGCTGGACAACCCTTTTTCTGACAGCAGAATATTATTTGGTGATCCTAATAAAGAAGTAAAGAAGGTTTTGGCTGGAATAGATATTGACGGAGATGAGATGCTTTTAGCAAAGGAACTTGGTGGAATTGATTTGGTAATATCACATCATCCGAGAGGGAAAGCTTTGGCTGGACTGGACGATGTGATGCAATTACAAGTTGATTTGCTTAATCTTCATGGCGTTCCGGTCAATATTGCTGAGAAACTGCTCAAAAAGAGGATAGCTGAAGTTTCAAGAGGACTTGCTCCGGCCAATCATAATAGGGTAGTTGATATTGCCAAACATTTAGGTATTCCATTGATGTGCACCCATACTCCTTGTGACAATATGGCGGCTAGGTTTGTTGACGATAAATTAAAAGCTAATAAATTGGATTTTGTTGAAGATGTGATAAAATGTCTCCGGGAGATTCCCGAATATCGAGAGGCGATATCTATTGGAGCCGGTCCGACGATATTCTTAGGTGATTCCGATAATAGAGCAGGAAATATAATAGTTGATATGACTGGTGGGACAGAGGGCTCATCGGAGATTTATGAGAAACTCGCTCAGGCCGGTATTGGTACTGTGGTTGGAATGCATATCTCTGAGAAGAGTCGTACCGAGGCCGAGAAGGCTAACATCAATGTAGTTATTGCTGGCCATATGTCGTCCGATTCAATAGGTATGAATCTTTTTCTTGACTGGTTAGAAGAAAGAGAGATTGAAGTGTTGACCTGCTCTGGTCTTATCCGGGTCTCTCGACTTGGTAAATAATAATGATTGAAGGGGGATTAACACAATTCATTCTTTGGCTATCTTTACTTTTATTGGTAAGTTTTTTACTGGAACGGATATGGTTCACTATTTTGGGCAGGAATTATCAACTTCTTCTTTTTCCAGGGGTTTTAGTTCATGAATTTTCCCATGCTCTGGGTTGTTTGATCTCGGGGGCTAAGATAGACGAGATTAGCTTGTTCTCGTCCAAGGGCTCCTATGTAAAGCATGGAAAACCGAGGATTCCTTTATTAGGGAGCTTTGTAATATCATTCGCCCCTATAGTCGGGGGAATAGCATTTCTTTGGGGTTTGACTAAGCTACTAAATTTTACCCTTCCTTCTTTTGAAATATCACTTGGAGGATTAAGAGAGTTATTCTATTTTATGACTGCTAATTGGGAGGTATGGACGTTCTGGCTCTTTATCTATCTAACAATCTCTGTCATAATCTGTCTAGTTCCTTCTAAACAAGATCTTAAAAACTCTGCGGTAGCTACCTTTATTATTCTCTTGGTTATCTTTCTGGTTTCGCACTTTGGATTGATTAACCTAGAACCATTCTTTTTATCTTTTTCAGGAATATTAGCCATCGGAGCATTCTTTGGTTTCTTTGTTCTTGTTTTTAGTGTTCCTATTTATCTAATAAAAAAGCTTATTTAAGTGTCTTGACCATATAGGTTTTATTTAGACGATATCCCATCTTTCTGTAATAATCTCTTGTTCCCACAGATGAGATCACGGAGATTTTATTGAAGTTGAATTCATTGTGAGCTATCTTTTCGGCTTCAGCCATTAATTTTTTACCTAATCCTTTATGTTGAGGTGATGCCCCTTTTGATTTTATAGCCAACTGTCTTCCGTAGGTATGCAGTTCTCTTATTATCGCTCTTGAACTTATTCTTAATCTTAGTAAACTATAGAGTTTTCTTCTGTCTTTACTTTCAAAAGTTAAAAATATCTCTTTTCCCTGTGATGCCTCGTAATCCTCTCTAAAGAGGATTATCTTCTCGTCGCTATTGTAAAACTCTTTTACCTCTCTGCACCTTATACAACCACATAACCATCCTTCGTTTTTGGATTCGCGGGCGATGACCTCCCTCATATTTGAAATTGTTGTTCCAGCTTTTATCTCCTGAATAGGAATATCCCTTATCATTCGCTGTATCCTTACATAACTTGGAACAGATTTTAACATTCTCTTGAGAAGTGATTTAATTTCCTCGTTGGAATAAGAGAGGTATTTTCCTTCCTTCCACATTTTATACAATTCGGTGCCTTTTATAACTGCTGTTGGATAGATCTTCAAGTAATCGGGTCTAAAATCGGGATTAGAGAAGAGTGTTTTGAAGATCTTTTCATCTTTTTTGATATTAGAACCGGGAAGATTTGGCATTATCTGATAGCAGACCTTTAAACCAGCATCCTTCAAAAGCTTTGTTGCCGTTATAATGCTCCTAACATCATGGCCTCTCTTTATTATTCGGAGAATAGTATCATCAATGGTTTGAACTCCGAGTTCAACAGATGTGATTCCTAACTCCCTAAATCTAGATATCTCCTCCGGAGTAACAAAGTCAGGCCTGGTTTCCACAGAGAGACCGACAATCCTATGTTTTGATCTTTCGTTTCGCCTTTGTGCTTCTTTAAGGGTTTCGGATACTCTTCTATTACAGACATCAAAGAGTTCTTTGACAAATTTTTCTTGATATTTTTTCGGATAAAAAGACCATGTTCCTCCGACTATTCTCATCTCTATCTTATCTACTGGATGGCCGGTCATTTGAAGAGACTTTATCCTTACATCAACCTGTTTCTTGGGATCAAAGTCGTTCATCATCGCTCTCATCGCCGCTGGTTCACTCTTAAGGTAGCTCTTTGGCATTCCTCTTTTATTAGGGCAATAGATGCATTTACCCGGACAAGGATATGGCTTAGTAAGGACAGAGATATTAACTAGACCTGATAAGGAGCGGACGGGCCTTGTAATTAACATTCTCTTAATCTCTTCGTCTCTTTCCTTGTTAAATTCAATGCCAGCGCTAGCTGATATTATTTTCTTTCTTCGTTCGCTTATTTTGTGATATGCTTTCAATAAAGTTATTTTACTGGGGGCGAAGATGCGCATCTTTTTCATAACCTTTCTTTTTGAACGTTCAAAAGACTCGGGACTCGTATCCTTTGTTCTAAGTATCTCTTTTATTATTTCATAATTTCCATTCATGAAAAACGATTATGCTAAAAGTATAATGGCTGAGATTTCTCGGAGGTATGATATTATCTCAAATAGTTTTTTTCAGATTCCCGGAAAACGGTCGGAATTGGATTTTTTCTTTGATGATTTTTTAGAAAAAGGAGACAGAGTATTGGATGTCGGGTGTGGTAATAGAAGGTTCTATGAAAAAGTGACTCCTGTCTCTAACTATGTTGGAATTGATAATTCAAAGTAGATACAGATAGCGAGGAACATCTATCCTAAAGGTGATTTTAGGGTTGCTGATGCATCAAATATCCCTTTTTCTGACGAAGAGTTTGATAAAGTCTATACTATCACTTTTTTTCATCATATCCTATCCGAGGAGATAAGAATAAATTTTTTACAAGAGATTTAAATAATTCTTAAACCTGGAGGGATAGTGGTAATTACAGTATGGGATATTTGGAAAAAAACTGCAAGGAAAAAGAAGGTTGTTAAGGAAGCGACTTTTTCTCTTTTATGTTTGTCGAAACTTGATATTGGAGATGTGTTACTTAATTGGTAGGGCTTTGATAACTTCTATTTCCATTGTTTTAGTATTAGAGGTTTAGTCAGAAACTGCAAAATGGCGGTTCTTGAAGTTATACGGAGTGGTAGGGCACCTTCAAAAAGGGGAGCTAACCTTTTTATTATAGCGCGAAAGTTGACAAAAGATGGATCTAATTCTATCATCAAGTAATGAGAGGGGGGTGCGAAGTATATCTTCTAAGGACAAGTGGGATTTCGAGAAAGGAGATT
Organism: uncultured Candidatus Saccharibacteria bacterium; assembly: GCA_964543755.1. Classification (GTDB taxonomy): domain Bacteria; phylum Patescibacteriota; class Minisyncoccia; order Minisyncoccales; family CSSED10-335; genus CAZIZF01. The sequence continues at coordinate 13,431 of CAZIZF010000005.1, read as the reverse complement.
AGAGGGTACCCTTGGGTTATGTCCAACCTTGACAAGCTTGAGTAGATCGAATTTATCGTTGCCCATCTCCCCTCTTGAAGATCTCACCCCGTGTTTATTTGGCAGGGGGTTAGATTTTTTTCTGTAATCTAATAGAATTATATATATGAAAAGAAAAAATAGCGCTGGAGAGAGGATGACCCTTAATGTTCTCGTTTGTAGCTTTTCAGATACTATCATTGATATTAAAAAAAAGATATTCAAAGAGGCTTCTAGGTTGGATTTTTTGGGTTATGTATATGTTCTTGATGATAGGAACAGGTTAAAGGGTGTCTTTTCCATTAAGGAATTGTTTATAAAAGATGATGGGATAAAGGCGGAGGAGATAATGAATAAGAAGGTTGTTAGGGTCGGTTCCGAGGATGACCAGGAGAGGGTCGCTATTCTAGCAATCAAGCATAATATCAAGGCGGTTCCGGTGACTTCCGAAGACCATCATCTTTTGGGAGTTGTGACCTCTGATTCAATATTTAACATTTTTCATGAGGAGCATATGGAGGATATGCTTCTTTCTGCTGGTATCCATAGAAAGGACAGCGTCCTCGTAAAAACGAGGGAGTCGCCAGTAGGGTTATTGGCTAAAGTTCGTCTTCCTTGGTTGATAGTTGGCTTGTTTGGCGGTATCCTAGCGGCACAGATTATTACCTTCTTTGAGGGGACGTTGAGTTCTCACTTCATACTGGCGGCCTTTATCCCTCTCGTCATCTATATGTCCAACGCAGTTGCCGCTCAAACCCAGACACTCTATATTAGAACACTCGCTCTTAATAGTTTTTCAAGTCGCAGTTATTTTATAAGAGATATTAAGGTAGGGCTTCTGATAGGATTAGTGATAGCGGTGATACTTTTTCTGACAACCCTAGCCATTTCGGGGGATATAGTGATATCTTCAATTCTCGCGATATCTATATTCTCAACGATAATAACGGCGATAGTGGTAGGACTCTTGACAGTATGGACGCTTTTCAGAATAGGGAAAGATCCAGCGCTGGGTTCGGGTCCTTTTGGTACGATCGTGGCGGATATATCTAGTTTAATAATCTATTTCATTATTGCGACAACCTTTTTAGGTATGTAGTGAGTAATGGACTTGACATTATATGAAAAACCGATAAGATGGGCTTATTCAATTAAAGGATATGAACAAGAGGCAAATTAAATTTTCCGGTATTAAATTCAAAGCTCGAAGGTTAATGACCGTCGCCTATTTTTTTATTATTAAAACTATACCGGGAGATTAGAAAAAGAAATTTTAAGAAACAGAAAAACTTCTAACCTCCCTTTACAAAAAAAAGGGGGGATATTTTTTGTATAAAATTATGAGTGAAAAAAAATACTACCTAACTAAAGAAGGACTTAAGAGGATCCAAGAGGATTATGAGAAGCTCAAGAGAATCAGACAGTCTAGGATTGGTGGTCGGGAAGACGCGCCGGGGGTTTTACATTCAGAAGAATTGAATCCTGAGTTTGTTCAATTCCAAGAGGATATGAATTTTGTGGAGGCTCGGATAGCTAAACTTGAGAATATATTAAAGAATGCAAAACCAATTAGGCCTGCCAGGGGTAAAGTTGATGTTGGAACTGTGGTGACAGTCAGTGTTAACGGTCAGGACGACAGATTGGTTATAGTTGAGACCCTTGAGGCCAATCCTGATATAGGGTGGATATCAAAAGAATCACCGGTAGGAAAAGCTCTTCTTGGCAATAAAGAGGGGGATGAGGTCACGATATCTTCACCGATAAAGACTATTTATAAGATAAAAAAGATAGACCATTTCACCTCTTGATATCGTTTGTAATTTGTAGTATCTTGAGAGTAGAGAGATTCTACTCTCTTTTTTATAAAACTAAATTTTTATAAAACTAAAAGATTATGAAGATAAAAAAAGAGATGAAAGTGAGTCAGGTTCTTAGAGATTATCCTGAGACTATCAGTGTCTTTATGAAGTATGGATTGGGTTGTGCGGGTTGTACTGGTTGTTCTATGTCCGAACCGGAGAGCTTAGAGGAGGCGGCTTTGGTTCACAACCTTGATACGGAGGAATTCCTGAAAGAGCTTAACGATTTACTAGAGACCGATGGCAAGACTGAATAAGATAATAATAAAACTGATTACGGCCGAATTTTTCTTTTATTCGGGGTGGGGTCTCGTAGCGCCGATCTTTGCCATCTTCATAATCCAACAGGTAGAGGGTGGTACTATTGAAGTTGCTGCCTTCGCTACAGCTACTTTTTGGGTTGTTAAATCGGCGATTCAGCCGTTCCTGGCTAATATTCTTGATGTTATTAAGGGAGAGAAGGACGATTTTAGAATTTTAATAATAGGCATGTATGTTGCGGCGTTAGTCCCTTTTGGCTATTTCTTTGCAACACAGATATGGCATGTTTTTGCGCTAGAAATAATTCGTGGTATCGCTATGGCCTGTGTTGTTCCAGCTATGCTTGGGATATTCACCAGACATATTAATAAAGGATGGGAGGCTTTCACATGGAGCGTTTTAAGTACTGGATTGGGCTTCGCCTTCGCCTTTACGGCTGCCTTTGGAGGAGTGATTGCAAGTTTTCTTGGTTTTGGGATGGTATTTATTATGGTCGGAATATTTAAACTAGTTTCGGCCACCGTAATGTTATTAACTTATCGCAAAATATTCCCGGGAGAGAGGATAAAGGAGGAATAAATATGAAAAGATATTATTTTTTCAACGGAAAGATAGGAGATCTTTTGGAAGTGTCGGCCAATGATATCGGGTTTTTGCGTGGTTATGGAGTTTTTGAGGTATTAAGAACCTATTCTTCTAAGCCGTTTCTTCTAGATAAGCACTTGGAACGACTTGAAAACTCAGCTCAAATTCTTGGTTTGGATTATCCGCCGCGAAAGGATATTTCAGACGGAATCCAGAGATTGATCTTCAGATTTCCTAACACGGAGGTTTCGCTGAGAATTGTCTTGACTGGCGGTCAAATGCTAGGTGATTTTTCATTTGATCCTCACTCGCCAACGTTTTTAATAATCGCTGAGAAGTTCGTTGGTTTGGACGATAGGGTTTATAGAAAAGGGGTATCTCTTTTTCCAGTTGAGCATCAGAGGGTTTTTCCCAGAGCTAAGACCTTGAATTATATCTTCCCAATAAAGATGAAACGGGATATTAACGAAAAAGGATTTTTTGATCTCCTCTATACTTCAAACGATAAGATCCTTGAGAGTTCCACGAGTAATTTTTTCATTGTAAAGGGGAATACTTTAATCACCCCAATTGATGATCTTTTATTAGGTATTACTCGCGGTTTTGTGATAGATATTGCCAAAGATTGTTTTGATGTTGAAGAGAGGGATGTTACATTTAAAGAACTTGAGATGGCTGATGAGGCCTTTATTACAGCAACCAATAAGGAGATTGTTCCTGTCACAAAGATTGGAGATTTAGTTATCGGTTCAGGTTTAGTAGGCGATATCACTAAAAAATTAATGACACTCTTTAAGGATCGGGTTAATCAGCTGGTGTCTTAAATCTAAAAATGAGAATAAAATTGCTTACATTTCTTCTAAAGATCAGGTAGATGGTGATCGAAGGTGATTTTTGACCGCTTCTTCTATGACTTTGTTTTTTGGTGATTTAAGCAGTTCTTCCATAGATAGAGGGACTTTCACAGACCAATTTGCTGGTGAATTTGTACCTGGTCTGTTAATTCGGTAAGCGGAAGCGGTCTTCGCATCTATTTCTTTGGATAAGAAGAGCCAATCAAAGATTAGATTTATACTGAATACTGAAGGAGACGAGAGAACTTCATCAAACCCCTCTTCAATACTGCCTGCCTTATTCTTTTCTGACCACTCTGGATAGAGATCCATATCATGAGTTGAGAGGGTTGATACTGCTAAGTGTCGGTATCTTTTTTGTTGTCTTCCGACATCAATCCCTGGTATGCCAAGTTTTTTTAAGGTTTCCCTGCAGAAGTTAGGTACTGTGCCTAAATCCTCAGCACAGGGAAGCATATTTGATTCTTTTATTAAGAATCTTAATATCGCCTCACCTCTTTTTTTTTGCTCTATTGGGTCGTTAATATCAAAAGATCCACTCATTGATGTTAAGTTAGGTTTAACTGACCATGTCCTAAAGAGTCCAACTAAGTGGTCTATCTTAAAGAGATGATAGAAGTTCTCGGCATAAGAGATTCTTTGCTTGAATATTCTAAGGTCGTCATCCATTATTCTTTCCCAGTTATAGGGAGGCATTCCCCATACTTGACCTTTCTTAGAGAAGTCATCTGGCGGTGTTCCGGTAGATAGTCCCATTCTAAAGTAGTCTCTATTGACCCAGCAATCGGCACTATCGTCAGAGACGAAGAGAGGGAGATCACCTTTTATGAAGATATTTTTACTCTCGGCATACCTTTTGACCTCGCTCATCTGTTCATAAGCTTGCCATTGAACCCATTTCCAGAAAGTGATTTCACTTTTATTATTCTTCGCGAATTCTTCAATAGAGATTCTATCTCTGTATTTTTTTGCCCAATCTTTCCAAGATTTCTCGTTGTGATGTCTTTTGAGGGCCCGGAAGAGCGAAAAGTCGTTCAGCCAGTCGCGATTAATTTCAGTGAAGTCGTTAAATTCTTTTGGAAGATCAACACCTTTATTGAAGATTGATTTTAATATCTTAATTTTCATCGGTCCAATCCGATAACCAACCCTGGCGATAGGGAAGATCTTCTTGATTTTTTTTGATCCTATTAGTTTTGATAGGGATATATGGATCGGGTTGAGGCCGATTGATGTCTGAGCCGAGAAAGGGGATGGTTGAAATCCAGTATCGTTTAGGGGAAGTAGTTGGAGGATGCTATTCTTGGTCTCTTTACACCAATCAATAGCCATCTTCAGATCGGAGAACTCACCAATTCCATCGCTGTTTCGGGAGTAAATAGAAAAGAGTGGAAAAACGGCACCGGATCTTTTTCTGGTGCCTATCTTTTCCCATTGTTTTCTGAGAGGAGTTTGAAGTAGAAAATCATACATCTTAATTAACTTTGTCGTATAGTTTTATATATCTAAGAGCAGACCTCTTCCAGGAGAAATCCTTCATCATTCCGTTCTTTTGGATATCAGACCAGAGGTTTTTATCCTTAAAGAGACGGAGAGCTTTCTTGATTTCAGTCCAAAGGGCTTCGGGGGAATTCTCATTAAAGACGAAGCCAGTCGCTTTCTTTTTCTCAACAGGGATAACCGTATCTTTAAGGCCTCCTACGCCTCTAACTATAGGCAGACTGCCATATGTCATAGCTATCATCTGTCCCAATCCACATGGTTCAAAATGAGAGGGCATAAGGAAGATATCCGAACCAGCATATATTCTGTGAGCAAATTCCTCGTCAAATTTGGTCTTGACAAAGATCTTATTCGGATACTTTTTAACAAAGGTTTTTATAACATCCTCGTATTTTTTCATTCCCTTGCCAAGGATAACTAGTTGAAGTTTTTCCTTCATCATCTCTGGCAGGATTTCTTCAATTAGATCAAAACCCTTCTGGTCGGCAATTCTGGTCACCATTCCAATTATAGGGATACTTTTATTGCTTTTTCCGAAACAATCCTCTTGAAGGTATCTTTTATTAACAGCTTTCTTTTCAACTGTATCTAATGAGTATCTTTCCACAATCATCTCATCGGTCTTGGGGTTAAATTGTTCCGGATCAATTCCATTTATAATCCCAAAAAGATCCTTTTTTCTTTCTTTAAGAATACCTTCAAGGCCGAAACCAAACTTAGGAGTAAGTATCTCTTTGGCGTAGTTTGGAGAAACTGTCGTGACAGCGTCGGCATTTTCAATCCCTTCTCTCATACAATTGACAGTGCCTTTAAACTTCGTTCCAAGAAGAGAATTAACCTTATCAGCATCAAAGACTCCTTGGTATGCGATATTGTGAATAGTAAAGATGGTTTTTACTTTACTATTTCTTAAAAGAAATGGAATCATAGAAGCGTGCCAATCGTGACAATGTATTATTTGAAATTTCAATAATCGCACAGTCTTTACAACTGCCTGTGAGAAGAAGAGGAAGCGGGTCGCCTCATCTACTTTTTCGGTAGAATAGGGCTCACCGCTAAAGTATCTCTTGTTGTCAATCAGAAGTATTGGAACATCACTTTTTGGAAGACGGGACTCCCAGATATTAAACTTAATATCCTTTTCATTAAACTTAACAGAGAGGCTTTTTTTTATAACCCTCCTATCTTTCTTATCGATTGATATCTTTCCGTAGTAGGGGAGGATGACGGAGATGTCACCCCCCAATTCCTTCAAGGCTTTGGGTAGTGAACCGGTTACATCGGCTAGTCCGCCGACCTTGGCAAACGGGGCGCATTCTGCTGCAGCAAAAAGTATCTTGTTTTTTTTATTCATTGATCTTTGGTTAGTAATTTTTTTATCTCTACTAAAATTTCTTTTATAGTGCCCAAAAAACTCTCTTCAGTCTTTTTATCCATAAATTTGCGTCCTCTGATAAATAGTGCCACATAATAATGAAGCTGGTCAAGGAATGATTTAATAACAAAGGGGTAGATTCTCTCGGTTGTTTCATTAAGGTTTAACTCACAGCTTAAACAGTACTCCTCAAGGAAGACCTTTTTAAGTTTTTGAGAATCATTTTTGGACATTTTGTATAACGGCCGCATCTTTTCCGAAAAATCAAAAAAACTAGATAGCGCGGCAATATCCGCTAATGGAGGCCCAAATCCAGCTCTATCAAAGTCAATGCCGAAGATAGTGTCGTCTCTGATCACCGAATTTCCGGGGTAAAAGTCGTTATGGATTATCTTGTTATCAAGGATCCAGATATTATCTATGAAATCAACTTCACTTTTAGCTGGGAGATCATTCTTAAGCTCTGGCATCTCGCCTTCTATCTCCGACAATATTCTTCTATACCCTGATGATCCGATAAAGATAGCGTTTGGGATTTTTTCGTTACTTGGAGAAAGGTTATGTAGCCACGAGAGCCAGAGAGCAACTCCTTTTACTGCCTTCATCTTTTCATTTATATCTCCATCCTGAAGTATGGATGCCAACGGCGTACCTGGTGCTTCTTCGTAGAAGAGCATATTTATTTCATCCATATATTCTAGGGGACGGGCGATAGTTAAGTTTTTAGATGAGTTAGTATAAAGATATTCCATTAGAGACCAGACGTTTTTCTTGGATGAATTTGCCTCAGCAGTTCCTCGGACGATCTTTTGAAGATTGCCCTCAAAAACTATTTTGTATCTGACTAAACAGTTATCCTCTGCCCATTCTGGAGATACACGCTTGATATCTATATCTGTTATCTTTCTCTCTTTACAATCAGGAAAAAAAGAATCCTTTCTTTTAGAGAAGTATTCTTTTATGAAGGTGGAATCTGTACCTTTAAAGATATTTTTTATCATAATTTATGCTTTTCTTTCTTCCGGTTGTCCTGGCTTTATTTTTTCATATCTCTTTTTGTATTTGTTAAACAATTTGTTTAGTTTAGGATCAATTTCCTTGAATTCGCTAGGCAATTCTATCCTCAGGCGGTCTACGGCGTGCATGAGATCATAGATGTCATTCTTCGTTTCCAGTTTCCAAACAGCATCTCTCCAGAGGATTGCCTTTTCATAATTTTTCTCTTTTGTCGCTTCTTCCATCTTTCCCTCAATAAGGGATATTATTGTTTTATAAACTTCTTCACCTCCTATTTCTAGGGTTCTCTCTTTGAACGGTATCCTAACAGCTTCTTTGTATTTCCTGGCCAAGCTATCTATCTTTCCGCTTCTTTGCCACCAAAAGGCGATTGAGAGTATCTCTTTATAATATTCCTCTCCAATACTTAATTCTTTTTTTGTAATATTGGGTAATGATTTTAGAACCTGAAGCATAGCCCAAGCTCCCTTTTCAATCATCTCAATACTCCACCATGGTTCTCCAGAGGCCCAGAAGAATTGATCCGAGGCCATCGCCTGATCTAGCTTATCTAATAATGCATCAGAGAGATCTCTTTTTCTTGCCGTTGCAGTTAGATAGTTTTGTAGTTTCCATTGAACCCGGTGGACCTTATTCTTCGGATTCTTCCATGAATAGAATTGTATTCCTTGTTCAATATCTTCAGCTGTTGAGGCCCATGTTGATGGCATCGGATTGACATCGCCCGAAGATTCAAAGTTTAACAACAGATCGGAAAAGAAGGTGTGGTATTGAGATGTTTCTGCCATTATTTCAAATAAGGCCTTTTCCAAGCCGGGACGATGATGTCCGAACGTCTCTCCATCCATAGCGGTACAGAGATATTTGTTCTTCTTGATATCCTCATTTACTAGATGTAAGAATTCCTCTTTATTCTTAACGATTGCACTCATAATTGAATTAGAGACTCTTCTTTCGCGAAAGACCGCTAGAATATCAACTCCTTTTATCTTTGAGAGTTTGTTGAACGGAGCTTTGGCACATGCGATTTGATCAATAAGGATTATTTTATAACCCATCTTGGCGATCACCTTAGCGATATTGGGGCTATAAGCCATTTCTGGAGGGAAGAAGCAAGTTGGCTTGTATGCCTTACCAAAGTATTTTTGGTTAACCTTCTTGTTTTTCTCAATCTGGCGAATCATCTCTTCCTTCTTCAGGAAGGGAAGAAGGGAGTGGTATTTTGCACTTTCGGTGAATTCTAACCTTCCGGTCTCGGCTAGTTTTCTAATGTTATCAATTACATCGCGATATCCTTTCTTGTATAGAAGTTCAGTAAGCGCTCCACTTATATTTAGATTCACCTTCATATCAGGTATCTTAAGGAACCCCTTAAAGAGGGGTCGATATGACTCGTTCGTCACTTTTTCTAATATCTCATTACTTTGGTCTGATGGTTGATAAATGTGTAGGAAGTTTACCCAGTGCATTTTATTTTTTTAATTAGAGTTTTGTAATGCGTGATGGAATACAATCAAATATTCTTTGGCTGACTTCTCCCAAGAGAAATCCTTTTTCATTGCTCTCCTTATAATCTGGTTCCAGTTGTTCTTGAGTTCAAAGATGGTGTTGGCACGGATGATAGCGGTGTAAAGAGCTATTGGGTCATATTCTTCAAATACAAATCCATCTCCTTTGTTTTTCCTGGGATTAAAATCATCAACAGTATCTGCCAATCCTCCGGTTTTTCGAACTATTGGAATGCAACCATATCTCATTGCTTGCATCTGAGTTATTCCGCAGGGTTCAAATTTGGATGGCATTAAGAGGGCGTCTGATCCGCAGAAGATGAGATGCGGTATATTCGGGTCAAACTCAAAAGAGTATTTCACTTTTTCAGGGTATTTATCTGAAAAGGATTTTATAAGCTCTTTGTATCTTGACTCTCCGTCACCGACGACGATCATCTGGACGGGTAGGTTTTTAAAGATCGGTTCACCGGCCTTCTCAAAGAGGTCAAACCCTTTTTGTTCAGTAAATCGTGTGACCATACACATTAAAAAAGCGTTCGGATCTTGAGGAAGTCCGAACTTCTCCTGAAGAAATTTTTTATTATCCTCCTTTCCCGAAATATTCTTTATTGTGTAATGGAAAGGGACAAAAGAAGAGAGTTCTGGGTTGTTGTGTTCCTGATTAATCCCGTTTAGTATTCCGTACATCTTATCCCTCTTCTCTTGGAATATCTTATCAAGCCCTTCCCCTAGCTCGGGAGTGAGTATCTCTTTAGCGTAGTTGGGCGAAACGGTGGTAATAATGTCGCTGTAAAGAAGACCTCTAAGCATCCAATTGAGTTTGGCTAGTCGTGGGTTAAAGAAGTCAGGAATTGCTTCTTTGCCCGAATCTTTTTCGGTTTCAGGCATAAACTTGAAGTCGCACATACCTTGGTATTGAAGGTTGTGAATTGCGAAGACGCTCGACATTTTGGCTAGTATCGGGTCGTTTTGGTATCTTGTTTTAAGATAATTAGGCAATAGGCCAGTTTGCCAGTCCGAGACCATTATTATATCAGGTCTCCAAGAGGATATCTTGAGAAACTCAAGAACACCCCGACAGAGCAGTATCCACCTTATATGGTCATCGGCATAACCATAGACATTGGCTCTCTTCTCGTAATACTCCATATTTTCAAGAAAATAGGTTGGGGCGGCTTTTCTTCCGACATACTTCTTTACGGCGCAAACCAGAAAGGGATCTTTGCCCGGCTGGTCGGTCGGAACCTTAAGTTTTTTAATTTCGTCGGAGACCTTATACTCCTCGCGACTGATGGTTCCGTAATAGGGAATCATTACTCGCACATCTTGGCCTATTTCCTTTAGTGCCAGAGAGAGCGAGTGGACTACGTCTCCTAACCCTCCAGCTTTAGCGAATGGGGCTGCCTCACTAGCAACAAAAAGAATCTTCAGCTTTTTTGATCCAGGGATCAACTTCTTTATGGCTTCCAATGAGTTATTTTTCATATTGCAAAAAAGATAAAATTAACTATAATACAAAACAATTGTATCATAATATGCTAAATTCTCCAATAGACGAGATAAAGAATAAGCTGAGTATCGTTGATGTTGTAAGAGAATATGTTAAACTAGAGAAGGCGGGAGTGAATTATCGCGCCTTGTGTCCGTTTCATTCAGAGAAGACCCCTTCTTTCTTTGTCAGTCCGGGAAGGCAGAGATGGCACTGTTTTGGATCTTGCTCCGAAGGAGGGGACATCTTTAACTTCATAATGAAGATAGAGGGAGTTGAATTTGGGGATGCTCTAAGGATATTGGCCACCAAGGCGGGTGTTGAACTGAAGAAACAGGATCCGAAGATTAGGTCAGAGAGACAGAAGATTTATGAGATATGTGAATGGGCCACTAGGTTTTTTCAGAGGAATGTAGGGGTTGTTTTAGAATATCTCTCAAAGAGGGGAATAGGAGAAGAGGAGGTTAAAGAATGGAGGATTGGTTATGCTCCTGAGAGCTGGGATGATCTCATATTTTTTCTGGGAGAGAAGGGTTATTCAGGCGAAGAGGTTGCTAAGGCCGGTCTAGCTGGTAGAAAGGATGGATCGTCAAAGTATTACAATAGGTTTAGAGGGAGAATAATCTTTCCCATATTTGATCTAAATTCTCAACCGATTGGATTTAGTGGAAGGATATTTGAGACGGGGGGTGAAGAGCGAAAGGAGGCGAAGTATCTTAATACCCCTAATACGATTCTTTATGACAAAAGCCGGGTGTTATACGGACTTCATCGAGCTAAAATTAATATAAGAAAAAGAGATTTTTGTATTCTGACTGAGGGCTATACCGATGTGATAATGTCTCAGAAGGTTGGATTTTCTAATACTGTATCGGCTTCCGGAACGGCTCTGACACAGGATCAGCTTGGGATAATAAAGAGATATACTGATAATTTAGTTATGGCCTTTGATATGGATGATGCTGGTGGGTTGGCTACCCAGAAAGGGATAGAGATAGCCCAATCAATGGACTTTAATATTAAAGTAGCCATAATGCCCAAAGGATCTGATCCAGCCGATATCATACTAAAGAGTACTGATGAATGGAAAAATGTGATCGGGGGTGCTGTATCAATTATGGATTTCTATTTCCAAAGAGCATTCGCCGGTAAGGATTCGTCAATACCAGAGAACAAAAAGAAGATTGCTACTGAACTTTTGCCGAAGATAGCCAAGATACCCAGCGATATTGAAAGGTCGTCTTGGATTCAGAGGTTAGCTTTTGATCTTGGAGTAAAAGAGGATGCGGTTATTGATGCGATGAGGAAGATAAAAACGGATTCACCATTAAGACAGGCGTCGGTTGGAAAAAAGGAGGTGAGGGAGAGTAGGAAGAATATACTGGAAGAACGCTTCCTTATGCTGGTCGCCGTCGATCAAACACTCTTAAAAAATTTTTCCAAAGAAGATGAACAACTCTTCTCAGAGGAGGGATTGAAGATTATTACTTCGCTTAGGTCGGGAGAGGAGACAGAGACAAAAGAGAGGATAGAGTATTTAAGAATGAAGATGGATATCGAAGGGGAGGGAATTGATATTGAGAAGGAGTATAAGGAGTGTCTTAAAGAGCTTCGTTCTATCGTTCTCAAGAGTAGATTAAAAGAGATAAGCGAGAAGATCAGGGAGGCCGAAGCAAAAAAAGATATTAAAATGACGGAAGAACTTACAAAGGAGTTTAATTCTGTGTCCCAGGCTTTAAACAATTAAAAATATGCCTACAAAAAAGAAGACATCAGTGACCAAGAAGAAGAAACCAGAAGTCTTTTCTAAGGAAAGAAGGGATACTCTTTTTAACAAAGGAAAGACTAGGGGATTTGTCACCCTAGCAGAGATACTTATGATCTTTCCCGATTTAGAGAAAGACATTAAAGGTCTTGAAACGCTTTGTGATGACCTGGAAACCTGTGGAATAGAGATTAAAGAGAAGAGGAATTTTCTTGAAATTGAGAGTGAGAAGAAGAACTACAAAGAAGACCTCAAACTCAAAGTTGACCCGATTCAAATCTACCTTAGAGAGATATCTAAGACATCTTTCTTAACTGCTGATGAGGAAAAGGAACTGGCTAAGAAAATAGAAAATACTGATACTCAGGCGACGGCTAAGCTCATACAAGCTAATCTGCGTTTAGTAGTTTCAATTGCTAAGAAGTACGTTGGAAAGGCTAATAATCTTACTCTTTTAGACCTAATCCAGGAAGGGAATCTCGGTCTTTTTAGGGCTGTGGAGAAGTTTGACTGGAGAAAGGGGTATAAATTTTCAACCTATGCTACTTGGTGGATAAGGCAGTCTATCAACAGGGCTTTAGCCGATCAGGCGAGGACGATTAGGATTCCGGTTCATATGATTGAAACGATATCTAAGTATAGTAAAGTAAAGAGAGAGCTTCTTCAGAATCTTGGGCGAGAGCCTTCTTCCGAGGAAATCGCTACTGAGATGGAGCTTCCAATTGAGAAGATTGTTTATATAACCAAGATATTCCAGAGGACAGCTTCCCTTGAGTCACCGGTAAGTGATGATACTGACAGTAATGTTTTATCTGACTTTGTAAAGGACACCAAGACTATTTCTCCTTCCCTTGAGGCAGGAAGGAGCCTTCTTAAAGAGAGGTTAAGCGATATCATGAGTGACCTTAATCCTAGAGAGCAAAAGATACTTGCGATGAGATTTGGTCTTGATGATGGAGTAACTCATACCTTAGAAGAAGTAGGAAAGGAGTTTAAAGTCACTAGGGAGAGGATAAGACAGATAGAGGCTAAATCGTTAGAGAAGATTCGAGCGCATAAATTCGTTAAGAAACTAAAGGGGTATTGAGAAATTCTTAATTTTTGCTAAAATACAGACTAATTCCGCGGTAGCTCAATGGTAGAGCGTCTCGCTGTTAACGAGAATGTTGTAGGTTCGAGTCCTACCCGCGGAGC
>CAZIZF010000004.1:0-27210 GCA_964543755.1 uncultured Candidatus Saccharibacteria bacterium | reverse complement strand
ACTTTTGTCTAATAAATACCACTATATTGAATTTAGTGGACCGTACCGGATTCGAACCGATGACCTCCTCCGTGCCACGGAGGCGCGCTACCAACTGCGCCAACGGCCCTAGTACGGATATGATAACATGAGGTTGCCTTAATTTCAATTAAAGGATATCTTCCTTGTCTCCTCATCAACAAATTCAAACTCCACCTTTAATCTATTATCGGAAAGGATTCCTTCTATCCTTTCGCTCCATTCAATCGCAACTATATTCATCGAATCAGAGATTATTTCATTAAAACCGAGAGCGATGATTTCTTCTTCGCTTTCTATCCGATAACAATCAAAATGATAAAACCTTTTGAAGTTATCACTCTTTAGATCATATCTGCGGAATATGATAAATGTAGGGCTCAAGACCATCTCATCAATTCCTAATCCTCTCGCCAACCCTTTGAGAAAAGTCGTCTTTCCTCCTCCTAGATCGCCCCTCAATCCAATCACAAAAGCACTCTCTTTTTTCTCTTTTAAAATTTTTAATCCCAACTCTTCTCCTATTTTTTCCGTCTGAAAAGCCGATTTACTTATTACCTCCATTTGACCAATAACTCTTTTTAAGCTAAATTTATAACATAATTTATACTTTAAACCTTTATGGACAAAACGTCAAAGAAAATCATCGGAGAGATGACTGTTCCAAGTCAAATCTTCCTGAATATGACTAAGAATATCGATTCTATCTCATCTCTCCAATCCCTGATTGACGAATCTCTTAGCAGGAGTACCTCACAGATATTAGAGATAATTATGGGAGCCAGTATTATCTTAAATGTTTCAGATATACATCTAGAACCCGAGGAGTCAGAGATAAAACTCCGGTTTAGAATAGACGGCATACTTCAGGAGGTGAATAGATTTAATCCTAAAATATATAGGTCAATTCTATCGAGAGTGAAATTACTTTCCGGAGTTAAATTGAATATCACAGAGATATCTCAAGACGGTCGGTTCTCTGTCAATTTCCCTGTTATAGAAACCAACGACAGAGGAAAACTCTTTGCAAATGAAGAAAAGAAAAAGGAATATATTGAAGTGAGAACCTCATTCCTTCCCTCAGAATACGGAGAGTCCACTGTATTAAGGATATTGAATCCAAAGAAGTTGGTTGAAATAGAAAAGCTTGGGCTACGAAAAGGGTTAAAAGATGATTTCAAAAGAGAGATTAAAAGACCTAATGGAACGATTGTTGTCACTGGACCAACCGGATCGGGAAAAACAACAACCCTCTATGCGATACTTAAGAATATACAAACCCCACAGATAAAGATAATCACCATAGAAGACCCAGTTGAATATCACCTCGATGGCATATCTCAAACCGAAGTCCATCACGACAAGGGCTACGACTTCGCTAACGGTCTGAAAGCAATAGTCAGACAAGATCCAGACGTAATACTTGTAGGTGAAATACGAGACTTTGAGACCGCTGAGATCGCCCTACAGGCCGCACTCACGGGTCATCTGGTCCTTACAACCCTACACACTAATGACGCTGCTGGAGTAATCGCACGACTTCAGTCCTTGGGAGAAAAACCGCACAACATCGCTCCCGCTATCAATACAATCATCGCTCAAAGATTGGTGAGGAAGGTCTGTTCTAAGTGCTCCATAAAAGAAAGAATATCAGACGATCTATATGAAAAGATAAAAAAGGGTCTCAGTAATGTTCCAAAGGATATCATCTCTTTCACAAAGGAATCAGAGATAAGTAGGGCTGTCGGTTGCGAAAAGTGTAACCAAACCGGATATAAAGGAAGAGTCGGAATATTTGAGCTTTTAAAAGTTAATCCTGAAATAGAGAAATTGATCCTTTCAGGTTCGTCCTCATCAGAAATAAAGGAAAAAGCTATCGCTGACGGTATGCTTACCATATATCAAGACGGCTTGATAAAGGTATTGATGAATGAGACAACAATAGAAGAAGTAGAAAGGGTTTCGTCCGAATGATTAAGACTGTAAAGCTGGGGCTCCTCAATAACTAAAGTAAAATTGGTACTCAAAGCTTTCAGTTTTTTTCCGAGGAGTAATTTAGCCCGAAGACCAAATTATCCGAAACTAAGAAAAAACCAAAGGACCCCCAGCTCTAAAGTCTTAACGTTCGTTATTATAAGGACTATGAAAAATTTGTCAACCCCCAACAATGAAGAAGTAATTGATTCCACCCTCCGCCCTTATAACTGGGAAGATTATATAGGTCAAATTCAAATCAAAGAAAACATTAAAGTCATAGTTGAAGCGGCTAAGAAAAGAAAAGAGACATCTTGCGAGCACATGCTTCTCTGTGGAGGATCGGGGCTTGGAAAGACAACTCTCGCTCATCTCATCTCTCGCGAGATGGGTTCCCATATTAAAGTTACGTCTGGAGCGGCTATAGAGAGACCTGGAGATCTAGCGGCTATTCTTACCAACCTATCAGAGGGAGATGTCCTCTTTATTGACGAGATACATCGGCTTAATCGGTCTTGTGAGGAATGTATTTATCCAGCAATGGAAAATTTTAAGCTGGATATTATAATTGGGAAGGGTCCAATGGCCCGAACCGTAGAATTAAAGATATCACCCTTTACCCTAATCGGAGCCACCACTAAGATGGCGATGCTTTCATCCCCCCTGAGGAACAGATTCGGTGCTACCTTTAGACTGGAATTTTATCATAATAACGAAATAGAAGAGATAATCAAAAGATCAGCTAAGATATTGAATGTTGAAATAGATGATGGTGCTGTAAAATCAATATCAGCCCGATCAAGATTCACTCCGCGAGTAGCTAATCGCATCCTTAAGAGGGTAAGAGACTTTGCTCAGGTAAAGAATAAAAAAACTATAAGCGAGAAATTCGTAGAAGAAGCTCTGCTCTTTCTCGGCATAGATGAAATGGGTCTTGAATCTGGAGATAAGAAGATTTTAGATACGATAATAAATAAGTTTAAAGGAGGACCGGTCGGCATAAAAACCCTTTCTTCTTCATCGGGAGAGGAAGAGGATACTATCTTGGATATATACGAGCCCTATCTAATACAGAAAGGATTGATTGAGAGGACTCCTAGAGGAAGAGTAGCAACCGAAATGGCGTACCAACATATGACTAAGAAAAAACAATGATTCCTATCATATTAATAACCACTATGGTTCTTTCTCCGACACCAGTTTTGATTATAACCGAGGTACAAGTTCATGGAGAATCCCACATTAAGATATTCAATCCTGGAACAGAGGATCTTGATATCTCTGGGTTCAGATTGAGAAAAAAAACAGCGAGCGGAAGAGAGTCCTCTATAAGAGTTTTCCCTAAAGGGAGTACTATAACTGCCGGAGGATATTTTACCTGGGCTAATTCAAAAAATAATCACCATTTGAAGATTGAAGCAGATGTCTGGAGTAAAACAGAAATATCAAATAATAATAGTATCGCATTGGTCTCTCCAGAAGGCGATATTCTTGATTCAGTCGCATGGGGAAAAGGTGAAAATCAATTCCTTTCAGGTGAACCGATACCAAACCCATCCAAAGATCAAATCATTAAAAGAATCTCTTCGGACGAAAAGTATCAAATAACCGGTGATAATTTAAACGATTTTGAACTATATCCTGGAATAAAATCAGATATTTCAGAAAGTAAATTTATTAAAACATGGGCTGGAGAGAGTAGCAAAACATCCCCTATTATAATCGGAATTAGTATTGCTATTCTCTCTTCAATCTCAATCTTGATATTAAGAAGAGCGATATATGGCAGGGCATAGTCACGCAAAAAATGTAAAGAGAACTAAGGACGCTGATGCAAAGAAAAGATCCTTGGTGTTTGCCAAGATAGGAAGGAATATCTCTCTTCTGGCTAAATATGGAAATATTGATTCTAATCCTGCTTTAAGGAGTATGATTAAAAAAGCCAAAGAGATGAATGTTCCTAAGGATAATATAGAGAAAGCTATTAAAAAAGGAACTGGTGAATTAAAGGGATGTAATCTAGAAGAATTCCTTTTTGAAGCCTATGGCCCAGAAGGCATAGCTATTATTGTTGAAGGAATAACTGATAATAAAAATCGAAGTATTGCTAAATTTAAAAAGATATTAAATAACCACAAAGGAAAGATGGTGGAACCAGGATCGGTTAAATGGCTGTTTCAACGCAAAGGATTAATTGTTATTACCGACAAAAATTATGATGAAGCAGGACTAATCGCAATTGAATTAGGCGCTGAAGATGTTAAAGAAAACAAAATTATCACTAAAGCTGAAGATTTAGAAAAAATCAGAAAAAATCTTACAGATAGAAAATTTAAGGTTGAGTCGTCTCTTGTATGGATACCAACCACTCCGATTGAAATTAATGAAAAGAAGATAGAGAAGATGATTGAAGAGTTAAATTCAAACGAAGATATACAGAAGATATACTTAAATATAAAAAATGAATATCAACAAGACTATTGTTATAGGTATTGATCCAGGAACCGCAACCACCGGTTATGGGGTGATAAAAGCGGAGGGAAAAAAATATGAATGCCTAGGCTACGGTACAATTAATACCTCCCCGAAATGGAAGCCAGAAGATAGGCTCCAAAAGATAGAAGAGGATTTTAGCAGGTTATTAGACAAATACAAACCCACTATTATGGCTATTGAAAGTTTATTCTTTTTAAAAAACGCAAAAACCGCTATACCAGTAAGCCAAGCTCGCGGAGTTATCTTAATGTCTGCTGCCCAAAAAGGATTACAAATTCATGAATACACGCCACTCCAAGCAAAGATGGCGACCGTCGGTTATGGAAGGGCTGAAAAAAAACAAGTCCAAGAGATAGTGAAGATACTCCTGAATATGAATGATATCCCAAAACCAAATGACGCATCTGATGCGTTAGCAGTCGCCATCTGTCATATTTCAACCCAAGCTTTATGAGAGCTTTAGTATATCTTTACAAATTTCCTTTTACCGACTTTTATAACCATACCTTTTTTAATAGAAATCAATTCTTTCCAATCGGTCTTAGTATCTCCGTTGACTTTTACACCTTTTTGTTTTATAATCCGTCTTCCCTCACTCTTTGAAGAGATCAATCCTGAATCAATCAGAACATCCAACAACACCCGATCACCTTTATCCATTTCTACTTCCGTTATATTAGACGGAAGTTCACCTTTCTGAAAGATATTACTAAATTCTCTTTCTGCTTCTTCCGCTTTTTTTGGATCATGACAAATAGAAGTCACCTCTTTAGCCAACATAGCCTTTGCCTTAAAAGGATTAAGTGTTCCCTTCTTCATCTCCTTATCAATCCTTCTTATTTCTTCCATCGGAATTCTAGTACATCCTTCCAACCCTGAAATTATCATTTCATCGGACCAGGACATTATCTTTCCATATATCATCTCTGGCTCATCATCCAGCGCAACCATTACTCCCTCTGTCTTTCCCATCTTCTTACCCGATGAATCAACTAAAAGTTTAGTTGTTAATACAAATTTATCCTTGCCAGAGATAGACTTCATTAGGTCCCTTCCACAAAGCATGTTAAATAACTGATCTTTTCCTCCGATCTCAAGATCAACATCCAACACCACACTATCATTAGCTTGAATAAGAGGATAGAGAAATTCATGTAAATATATCGGCTTTTTCTTTTTAATCCGTTCTTGGAACATATCCCTTACTAACATCTGCTGAACAGTGAATTTCGACGCTATCTCTATCGCGTCAGTAAATGACATCTTATCTGTCCATTCACTGTTATAAAGTATCCTGGCTGGATTGGGTCCAGAAAAATTAATGAACTTCTCGGCGATTCTCATATAGTTAGTAGAATTAGATATAACTTCTTCTCTAGTAAGTTTCTTTCTTAATTCACCCTTGTCGGTCGGATCACCTATCATTCCAGTAAAATCTCCAATTAACATTATGATATGATGACCTAATGCTTGAAAATCGGCTAATTTTAACATTATAAATAGATGTCCCAGATGAAGATGGGGTCCTGTCGGATCAAAACCGCTATATATTCGCAGTTTATCAGAAAGAATCCTCTCTTTAAGATCTTTTGGAGAAGGAATCACAACATCAACTGCTCTCGTTAAAACTTCTTCTATTTTATTCATATCTTTATTTGCCATATTACACTAAATCCTATAAAATTCAACTTGAAGATGAGAAAAAAACACTACAAAAAAATATATAGTCGAGAAAGTGACCCTCTTTGGAAGAAGATCGTCTCTTATTCCTTTCTCGTTCTTATCGGCGGAATAATACTCTGTCTTTTAATATTCATATATTATGCCAAAGATCTTCCCCGACCAGAAAGATTCACTGAGAGACCATTCTCCGAACCGACAAGGATATATGATCGGACGGGCGAAGTACTTCTTTTTACTATCTTCGGCGAAGAGAAAAGAAATATTGTCTCTTTAGACAAGATACCTGAACACTTAATACAAGCTGTTATAGCGACTGAGGACGCGAATTTTTATAACCATTTCGGTCTTGATATTAGAGGAATAATAAGAGCGGTTATAGAAAATATAAAGGCAGGGAGGGTTGTTCAAGGAGGATCAACTATATCTCAGCAATTAATTAGGTCCACGTTCCTAACTGGAGAAAGAACTATCGGCCGGAAGGTTAGAGAAGCGATATTAACTATAGAGCTAGAAAGAAGATATACAAAAGATGAGATACTTGGTTTCTATCTCAATCAAATTCCTTTTGGACAGAACGCCTATGGGGTTGAAGCCGCATCCCAGATCTTCTTTAATAAATCAGTATCTGAAATATCTATCGCTGAATCTGCTATCTTGGCTAGTCTTATAAAAAGCCCTAGTGGGCTATCTCCTTACGGTCCGAATAGAGAATCTCTAATGATAAGAAAAGATCATGTTCTTGATAGGATGGCGACCGTCGGTTTTATAACCCAAGAAGAAGCTGATGAATTAAAAAAAGAAGTTATTGAATTCTCCCCCATAGGCCACTTATTAAAAGCTCCTCACTTCACTCTTGATGTTGTGGCCTACCTAAATCGTAAATACGGCGAGGATCGTCTCAGAACTAAAGGATTGAAAATCTACACCACTATTGACTGGAAACTTCAACAGGAAGCGGAGAGAATAGTTAAAGAAGTATCAAAAACAAACAAACACTTAAATTCATTCAATTCGTCGCTTGTTGCTCTGGATCCATCCACTGGCGAGATATTGGCTATGGTCGGATCAGTTGACTATTTCAAGAAACCACTCCCTGAAGGATGTATTCCAGGGAAAACCTGTTTATTTGATCCTTATCCTAATATGACAACTAGATTAAGACAACCCGGGTCAGCTTTTAAGCCATTTATCTATGCTGATGCATTTAAGAATGGATATACTGATCAGACTATAGTTATAGATAAGCCGATACAAATTGGCAACTGGGCTCCTAGAAACTACGATGGTCAATTCAGGGGAGCTGTGACTTTAAGAGAAGCACTGGCTCAATCATTAAATATACCCTCTATCAAAGTCCTGTCGGAATTGAGCAGTATAGATAGCAGTATTGAGACTGCTGCCTCTCTTGGAATAACCACTCTCAACCAACCAACGTCCCATTACGGGCTTCCACTAGCCCTAGGAGTAGGAGAAGTCACTCTCCTTGAAATGACCTCCGCTTATGGAACCTTCGCCACAGGAGGATTTATTATACCTCCATCATCTATCTTTAAGATAACTGACTCAAAAGGAAGGATTATAGAAAAAAATAATCCTTCACCTAAAAGAGTATTGAACTCTAATGTGGCTAAGATGATAAGCGATATATTATCCGATAACGAAGCAAGATCTCCAGTCTTTGGAAGTAACTCTCAATTAAATATACCCGGAGTATCAGTAAAGACTGGAACGACCCAAGACTATAGGGATGGTTGGACAATCGGGTATAACTCCTCATTGGTCGTTGGAGTATGGTCGGGAAATAATAATAATACCTCAATGAGAAATGGTACCGGTCTTGTAGTAGCATCCCCTATCTGGAGAGAGTTTTTTGATTACGCGCTTACTAGATATTAAATTTTTATCGGCATTACAATATAAAGAAAACTATTATCCTTAAGCGGTCTAAATACACCTGGATCACCACTTCCATTTATTTCAAAGATAATTTCAGAATCACTTATCTTTGAAAGACCATCTATTAAATATCTGTAATTAAAAGATATTTTATCTTTCTTGCCTTTAATTTTACCGTATATAAAAGAGGTATAATTTCCTGATTCTGGGTTCTGACTAGATATTTCTATTCTTTTTTTATCTGGTTCAATTTTAAAAATTATCTCACCAACTTTATTACTAAATAATCCCGCTGCTTTAATCTGGTTAATTAAATCACTTCTATTCAAAATAGCTTTTATCTTATTTTCCTTAGGAATTATCTCTTTATAATTTGGATATTCTCCCTCAACTTGACGAGAAGTAAAATGTATTTTTGGATGATGTATCTCTGTCATAAGAAGTTCAAATAATATTTGATTAGCGCCAGATAATATCTTTATTTCACCTTGTTTATCCCCAAAGATACTAATAATCTCTTTAGCCGCCTTCTGAGGAATAATAAACGAAAAATTCTCTTCTATTGCCATATTTAATTCTATTTTTTTCTCTCCTAATCTATAACTATCAGTAGCGACTATCTCAAGTTTATTATCGGTAAAATTAAATAAGATACCTGATATCTCTGGTCTAGTTATAGAAAAAGAAGGAATATCAACGACTTGATTCAGACTTTTTAGAAAATCTAAGAGATTAACTATAACTGAATTTTTTTCAGAAATTTTTGGGATAATAGGAAAATCATCAGAAGTAAAACCTTTTATTTTAGTCTTATAATCCCCACATTCTATCTCAAGATTATCTCCTAAAAATGAAAGTGTTATTATTTTATCAGGAAGAAAATTTATAAGTCCCGACAATATAGAAACGGGTACAACTACTTCTCCTTCTTCCTCAATTTTAGCAAGACTCCACCACTGAACACTAACTTCAAGATCTGTAGCAGATATATTAATAATATTCTTCTCGGCTTTAATCATTATATTTTTTAATATAGGTAAAGACGTTGACCGAGAAGAGGTTTTCTCCACAATTTTAATTCCTTCTCTTAGTCTTGATTGATTTATTTTTAATTTCATTTATTGTTATTAATAAAATTTATAATTATCTTTTTTAAACCTAAATTAAGGGGGGATAAAATGTGTATTAACTCTTTAATAGTTTTGGTATTATTTGTAGTTAAATAAAGTTATAAACTTATCCACATTTTATAAACTAGAAATAGACTGCTTTATTAACTCAATTTCCTCTTTTAAATTATCATCATTTAAAATCTCTTTTTCTATCTTATCACATGAATGTATAACTGTTGTATGGTCTTTTCCTCCAAAATTTCTACCGATAGAAGAGTAAGAATATTTTAACTCCTTCTTTAATATATACATAGCTATTTGCCTTGGTTTAACAACCTCCTTTCTTCTAGACAAATCACTTAAGTCCTTCTCCTTAAGGCCATAAAATTGAGATACAGCTTTAATTACTTTTTTAGGGGTTGGTTTATTTAATGATGATCGGAATATTTCTTTAAGAATGATTATAGCTTTATTAAGGTTTATCTTTTTGTTTTCTAGTTTCTGATGGGCAATTAATTTATTAAGAGCACCTTCTAGTTCTCTTATATTGTTTTGCATATTGGTGGCGATATATAGATAAACGTCTTCAGGAAAATTAACTCCTTTTTCTTCGGCTTTTGTCTTAAGTATAGCTATTCTAGTTTCTGTATCTGGACGACCTATATCAGTTATCATTCCTCCTTCAAATCTTGATTTTAATCTCTCGGCTAATGATTGTATTGATTTAGGAGGTCGGTCAGATGATATTATCACTTGTTTATTATTTTCATAAAGAACATTAAAAGTATGAAAGAATTCTTCTTGTGTTTTTTCTTTACCAGAAAGAAACTGGACATCATCAATCATTAAAACATCTATATCTCTATACTTTAACTTGAATTCCTCCATAGTTTTTTTTCTTATTGAAGAAACGACTTCTGATGTGAATTTTTCAACAGAGATATATTTTATTTGTTTATTGGGTAAGTTTTGACTGATTTTATTGCCGATAGCTTGCATTAAATGAGTTTTTCCTAATCCGACCCCTCCATATATAAAGAGAGGATTGTATAGCGATCCTGGATTTTCGGTTACGGCCTGGGCGGCGGCATGGGGAAGTTCATTAAAAGGTCCGACAACAAAATTAGCGAATGTGTATCGTGGGTTGAGATTGGTCTTCTTATCAACACTAAATTCCGTGAATTTTAGTTGAGAAGAGTTTACAGGGTTGTTTGAATATTTCTTTGAAAAATTAACATTCTTATTATCTACATAGTAACTAATCTTTCTTATTCGTCCACCGTTGGTCTCATTTATCGTCTTTAATATAATCTTATTATACTTATTTTCCAACCATTCCTTAGCAAATAAATTAGGAACTGAAATAATAACCTCTGAATCATTTATTGATAATATCTTTGTATCTTTGAACCAAGTGTTGAAATTAGCTTGTGAGATATTAAGCTGTATTTGAGCAAGTACTGCCCTCCAGAGATCTTCATTATTTATTTTTTTAAACTCAATCTGGTTCATAAAATGATTATATCATAACTCAAGAAAGTAAAAAGACCCTTCTACCTTAAAAAGTCACTATAATTGTTGAAAAGATGGGGATAATATGTGGATTTATATTTAATAATCATCAAAAGCTTAAACTGGTTTTAATACTTTTTCTAAAAAATTTCTTAAATAAAATAGATAAATCTTATCCGATGCTTGCCTTATCTGATTGTATTTTTGATTTAGATTATTATTTCGAGATAATTGAGCCAAAAGTGAGTAAATTAGAAATAGATTAAGTATTGACTAGAGATATTGATTGTCTATGTTAAAATTTTAGATATTATTGAACATTTAGATAAAAAGAAGTATTCTGATCAAAAGATATTCATTATCAACATTAATAATTATGCATATTTAATACCTTTTGCAGAAGACAGAAAATATTAGTATTCGCATTTCCGCTAAGGATTTACAAAAAATCAAAATTAAAACATCAGAGAAGGGTCTTCCCTGTCAGACTTTAATCCGTTCAGTTTTGCATCAGTATTCTACTGATAAGATAAAAGAATCGCCTAAATAACATTTTGATTAAATTCGTTTGACTTTTTTTCTCAAAGGAAGTAGAATTTCAATATGTCTAAAACCTATCAACCTAAAAAAAAGAAGAGACAAAATACGCATGGTTTTCTCAAGAGATCTAGTTCTCCTGGAGGAAAGAAGATCTTATTAAAGAGAAGAAGGAAAGGAAGAGAAAAGATTACAGTGTAATAAATCTGTAGGATGCTTCCCTTCAAGAACAGACTTAAAAAAGAAAAGGATTTTCAACAGGTTTTTAATAAGGGAAGGTTTATAAATTCTGACCTGATATCCGTCAGATTTCTAGATAATAATACGGATGATACAAGGGTCGGATTCATCGTTTCTAAAAAAGTATCTAAGAAGGCGGTATTAAGAAATAGAGTAAAGAGAAAATTGAGGGAGGTGATGAGAGCAAATATGGAAAAGATAAAAGGAGGTTTTGATATAATCATCACGGCGAAGAGTATAGAACTTGAAAAAATTGACAAAACTTTGGAGGAATTATTAAAAAGATCTAACTTAATTAAATGATAGAACTTTATAACACTCTCCTCTATCAACCTTTAATGAATATCCTGATATTTTTATATCAGGCTGTTCCGGGTGGTGATTTCGGGATAGCGATTATTATTCTAACGGTATTAATAAGGTTTCTTCTCTATCCCTTGAGTGCCAAGGGTATTAAGTCTCAAAAAGTGATAATTGAGTTACAACCAGAAATTAAGGAGATTCAAGAGAAATACAGGGATGATAAGGAAAAACAAGTTAAGGAGGTACTTGAGGTTTATAAGAAAGCAAAAGTAAATCCCTTTTCGGGATTTCTGCCGCTTTTAATCCAGCTACCGGTCTTGATAGCCCTCTATCATATTTTATGGGATGTTCAGCGTGGTGAATTTGCAGAGACATTATATAATTTTATTCCTTCCCCAGGAGAGATTAATTCGGTCTTTTTGGGCTTTATAGACCTTGTAAAAGTCGGTGTGATTGATGAAGGAACTTTTCTTTTTGGAAATATATTGATAATAGTCGGTGCAGGATTAGCACAGTTCTTTCAGATGAAGATGGTTATGATTCAAAAGCCAGATTCGAAGAAGAAAAAGAAGAAGAAGGGAAAACCCGATCCAAGAGCGGATATGATGGAGAAGATGCAGAAACAGATGGTTTATTTCTTTCCTCTCTTTACAGTGGTATTTCTTTTTTATCTACCGCTGGCCATCGGTCTCTATTGGTTAACGACTACACTTTTTTCTTTGGTGCAACAACACTTCATTCTTAATAAGTTATAAGTGATAATGACACAGATTAATACTGAAATAAATGAATTTTCTTCGCAGATCAAGAAAGAGGTGGATAAACTCTTTAAAATGATGACGTTTCAACCGAACGAGATAGAGGTTGTTATTAAAGAGGATACCTATCTTATTAGGGTGGACATAGATAACCCCAAGATTCTTATTGGGGAAAGGGGTCAGACCTTACTAGAGATACAGTATATGTTGAGAATTGTAATAAGGAAGAAGATTCAGAGTGATCTATCTATTGAACTGGATATTAATAATTATATGGAAAAAAAAAGAGAGATTCTTAATGAGATAGCCAAAGATATAAGTGACGAAGTTGTTTTTTATAAAAAAGAAAAAGCATTACCTCCGATGAATCCATATGAGCGAAGGATAATACATTTATCACTAAAAGATAGAGAAGGAATCACAACAGAGAGTGTTGGTCAAGGATCAGACCGCAAGGTCGTTATAAAGCCGGCCTGATGTTTTTTATTTATTAAAGAGATCTTTCTCTTTTTGTATCTTAATTAATTCTTCAGGCGATGTTGTTATTATCTTGTCCTCTGTTGGCGAAGCTATTATCCTCATAGATACATGTTTTTGTCCGGCGAAGAATATACCTTCTCCTCGAGATCCCTCCAAAAGAATCATCTTTTCTTCATCTGTTAAATTAAAGGTTTTTTGAACTTTGTCTATTACGGCTGGGGATTGTTTCAGGAGCATCTTAAGAGCCGAGTTATTTATTATCGGTTGTCCATAGTCCGACCTCATAAAGTCGGATACGTCTTGGGTTACGGTGGTAACTCCGAGCCAGTATTTCCTGGATCTCTTAACTAAGCCATAAAGGAATGATGCCCCATCCTCGGTCTGCATTATCCACCAGGCCTCATCTACTATCAGTATCCTTTTTTTAAGAGATGATGTCATGGTTTTCCAGATGTAGCGCATAATGATAAACATCGCCATCGGTCTCAATTCTTCTTCAAGGTTTCTTATTCCGAAAACAGTAAGATTATTATCCATTGATACGTTTGATTTTTGGTTGAAGAAGTTAGAATAGGCACCAGTAGTAAATTTCTTCAATCTTCGAACCAAAGAATCAGTTCCCTTCATACTTTCTAGTATCTGCTCTAGGTCGGACATCAATGGTATATTCTCATTCCAAGTTGACGGGTCGCTATCAGGAGTTATATCCTTAACCGCATAGGTTTCTGTTATGGCTTGGTCTATTATAGAATCTTCTTCGGCGCTTAAACCGCCCATCATAATTCTAAGTAGTCCGATGAGGTTAATAAGGTTGGATCTTAGTATGTCATCGGGACGATCGCCTTCCCTGGGCACAGGGAGGTCAAAGGGATTGATATGACTATTAGATGAAAGAGAGACGTCATAAAACTTACCCCCAACGGCCTCGGCTAAGGGACGATACTCATTCTCGGGATCGATAATAACGACATCGGCGCCTGTCATCAGATACCTCAAGGCCTCCAGTTTAACTAAATAAGACTTACCTGATCCAGATGTTCCGAATATTATAGAATTGGGGTTTTCAAGCGAGAATCTGTCAAATAATATCAGTGAGTTATTATGTTGATTTATTCCATAAAGTATTCCGTCATTAGAACTTAAGTCTGAAGAGACGAAGGGAAAGATGCTGGAAAGGGGAGATGTGTTCATCGGGCTGTGGACCTGCAGGAGGTCTTGACCGTAGGGTGATGTAGAGATAAATCCTTCTTTTTGTTGGAATAAGGCGGGCTTAATATATATTAATTTACCTTCCAGAAGCGACCTCAATATGTTTTCTATATCTTTCAACTCCTTTTCTGTATCTCCATAAATTGTGATATATATTCCTAGTTTAAACATCCTTTCGGATGCTGACATTAATTTATCGCGCAGTTCTTCCATATCTTGGTAGGCCATTTCTAAGGATGGATCTCTAGTTAAACCCTTTTCACTTCTCTCAATTAATTCGGCTTGAACTTCTGTCACTTTCTTTCTGAGTTTTTTAAGAGTCTCTCCTGTATCTGCTGGATGGATAAAAAAAGATATATCCATCACAATATTTGAATTAATAATCGGAAAAAGCCAAGCACTGCTCAGATATTGCGGATAAGAGAAGATAAAGAACGACTTAGATAGGCGCTCTCCCATTTTTATACTCCCCTGATTAACCTCAAGAAAGGGTGGGGCGATAATATCCTTCAATGTGATGATCTCTGTGTTTTCGGATTTATTTAGAAGGTCATCCTTTTTTTTAAGAAATTTATCTAGAAAATTCATATCTTTTAACTGATTAGCTCTTCAGGTATCTCGGGATAATAGCCCGTTTCTGCTTCTTTTTGATGATACAAACTCCAGAAGAGCTCTGTAAGCTCAAGAGTTGTCAAAGGCACTGCTTGCAGTCCACATCTTCTCAATCCCAATGCCACAAACTCCATCCTTTGAAGAAGCTGATCTCTTGATTGACGAAAGACATCTTCGGTAAGTTGGGGGGATTGTGTTTTTCCTGGAATCATAAGACCTGTAGTTTCAACAGAAGTATAAGGGATTACCACGAAGAAGCTCTTTATTAATATATCCTGGGTCTCAACTAACTCATTAATGAATTCACTATACTTTAAGGTCTGAAGCTTTAAGAGTTTGTTAGTTTGCTTTCTTTCTAAATCCTTTAATTTTTCTATATATCCAGTGATATTTAATTTTCTTGATTGGCAAACTATTTGACAGCAAAAATCGAGAGAATTAAGGAAACTTTGAAATTGGTATATGATTGAATTCTGCTCCTCAGTTGATTTAAGAGCAAAATTAGTTGAAGAGACCAAAAGGACTCCCCTCATTGCATTGTTTTTAAGTATAATTACTCCATTTTGGATATGCTCCATTTCAAGAAAGTCTTGCGTTGTGTTTTCTTTTGGCATAATTATTTTGTCTCTATTTCAGACCAGAGTTTCTTTATTCTACTACCTCTGGATGTCTTTAAGGTAATTTCTTTCTTTTTTAAGACATCGTCCTTCCTCTCTTCTTTTTTTATAAACTTAGTACTAAAAGCCTTCTTTTTCCAAATATAGGCACGGGGCTTCATAAAGAATCCAAATGATTTACCTATAACATTAATTAGAGGTATTCCTTGCACTTGAACAAAAACAAGCGAGAGCGATGTTCCGACGATTATACTTGAAACAAGAAGCCAAAAGAAGAAGTTGTTTTCCATAACAAAGAACAGTATTAATGATACTAGACCTGCGAAACCAACAATGACAAACTGCCTAAAGGTTAAAGGACCGAATATCTTCATTTTATGTTCTATGAATTGCGGTACCTTGAATTGCATAAATATTATTAAAGTATTTTATCAGAGAGTGAGGAAAATATCAAATTATTTGACGTAATTTGGAAAGAGTATAGTTAAAGCAAACTAAAGATATTTTATGCTCAAATTAATCTTGTTATACAAGAATCTTTGGCTTACAAAATAACCAATATTTTTATTCAATAGGTTCCCTATAACTATCTTTCTTAGGGATTGCAGCCGATTCTTTTTTGAGAATCTCTTCAGAAGGTGATTCAGCGCCGTAAAGCTCAACAAGCTCTTTTTTGACCGGGAAGAATATGAAACGAACTATCTCTTGCGATACTTTCTCAGAGATAGAGATGCTCAATCCAACGTCTCGTATGAGTATTTTTTTAAATTCTTCAACAGGGAGAAGACCCAATAAGGTTTGGGTGACTAAGTTTAAGATATCAAAATATTTATCTTCAATATCATATCTTTTACATATTTTTTCAACATTTCCCCCAACTCCTTCATCAAGAAGCATCTTCTGTAAATTATCAGGAAGGGTCTCGTATAACTCCCAGAATTCTTTACTAGTGTATCTTCTATACATTTTAAATTGTTAATTATTTTTTTATTATGAAGTGGATCTGGCTTGGTTTCGTGCTGATTTATTTTTAAGTGATTCTTGAATTTGATTCTGAATATTTTCTCCAACCATTGTTTGCAGAGCAGGAACTTTAATCATACCTCTAGCTAAGGTAGGATTAGTGTCCACAAATCTATCAATTCCTATATTATTTATTGCCTGGGTAATAGCTTGACTGGCTTTATCTCCCCATTTTTTCTCTATGCCTACGATGAAATTAGAATTTTTATTTCTTAATATTGCTTTAATTAATTCCTCATTCTTTAATATATCTTCATTATATTTCTCTATGTCGGAAGTCTTGAGTGAACGTGCCGCTAACTCAGTCATAGCTTTCTTAACAGCTGTTTCCCTCTGATTTGGATCATTACTATTATATGCCTCATTAATATTTATTTCTACGTCTGTTTTCTTCTGATCCAAATGCTCTCTCTTTTTTGGATCATCTACCCTTTCTGTATCTTCTTCTGCTTTTTTTACATTTACAGTTATACCTTCCGAACCCAATTTACCTATTTTGGATTTGAAAAGCTTAGATATTTTCTGCGCATTTTCTAGATCCATTCCTTTTTTATCAACCGTTTCAATTATTTTAGGGTTATGTGAATATATTCTTAAAATCGTTTTTTTGTCATCATTTCGTATAAGGACTCGCATTCCTCGATTAAAATCTTTCTCGCTTAGTTTTTCTAAACCAGCTTTGCCTTCTTTTTCTTCTGCATATTTCAATACCGCAGCACAATCATTGTCAGTTGATAGTTGATGTAGAAGCTCGCTCGGATTTAATCCAGACTTTCTGTGTTTTTCAACTTTTTCATCAATTTCGTTTTGTGCATCCTTTTCGAGAGATATTCCTTTTGTCTGTTTATATGCCCATCTAATTGTTTGTGCGAAAGTCTTATCAGCTGGGTTGAGTATTTTTTTATGATACCATTTATCACGACCCGGTTGACTTATTCTTTTTTCGGTTTCTAGTGCTTGATCTCTATAATATTTAGCACCTCCTTTCTTGATTTCTTTTATAAAAGGAGAAGTAGTTTTTACCGCTCCTGAAACCTGAGAGATGACGGCACTAGCCGCAGCGGGAATAAACGATCTGGCGAAGCCGAGTATTGCCGTAAAAAAGATGATAAGAGCTATATATCCGATAATATCGCCTAGAGAAAGCCATTCCAAGTATCCCGGTACGCTTGGTACGATCGTCATCACTACACTATCAATTTGTCCTCCAAAACTATCTTGGATAACAGGTCCCATAAGAAGGCCTATGTATAGGAGGAATATAAAATAGACACCGACAAATAGCCATTGAGTAAGATGGTTTACCCATAAGGACCAATATTTTTTGGTATTGTCGAATATAAGGCAGAAGAATGCTAGAGGTGCTAGTATTGCTAAAATTTGTATCGCGAATATACGGAGAAAAAATATTAGAAAAAAAGTAAAAAAGAAAAATGCAAGCATAAATGCTATAATCCCGTAAGTCAATAGTTGCAAAGCTAAGGGCAACATAAAAGTAAAGAATCCTAATATCCATCCGGCTTGCGCGATAACATTCATGTAGGGGACCATCAGTCTTGCGACACTGAGACCAAAAGAGACGGTAATCCTTGCAATAGTTTCACCTGAAAATTCGAATAAAGGCAGTACTGCGAGACAAAGAACATTGTTGCAAATTGTCTCTGCGATAAATCCCGCATCTTTTGGTATCATCTGATTTGATATTGAGTGAAACAAGAAATTAGATATATCAATACCAGCTCCAACAAAAAGAAGTGTGAAATTAACTAACAGAGCCACCAGAATAAGCTTTGGCATAGCTTTCTTGAGCTGGATCTTTTCAGAACCCAACATAACAGCAAAAGCGATGATAATGAATGCTATAATAAGAATTAGGTTGACTATTCCTGTGGTGAAATTCCAGCCAAACATAACAATATCAGTAATTCCTCCACCACCAGGATGTGTAGTAGTTACAACAAGAAGTTGAGGAGTGACAGTTATTATCCAACTAAGTAGCGATATACTTATATAGAGAACAGCCATTCCTATAACGAATAAGAAAACAGAGCTCAAGAAAAAAGCCATAAAAGGTCCTGTTTTTTCAGAAAGAGCTGCTAATTGTGTTTGGGCCAAATCAAGAACAAATCCGTCAGCTGTCAATGGTATAGAAAGCCCTATAATTAAAAACAAAAACAATGGTACCGCTAATCGGATGTTAATACTTTTTAGTTTATGAAATATAGTCATTTTTTCTTCTTAAAAGAGGAGTGGGATATTAAATTAAAAAACTTTCTGTTTTAGGGAGCTTCCGGGCTTAGAACTGGACCACTTTCTCTTGGATTTGGTTGTATATCTTTTATTTTAACCCCCTTACCTTCTTTTGAATCTTCTAATATTCTTGTGAGCTCTACACAGGTAATATCTTCGTCTCTAGGTTGTGAGAGTTTAAAATTTCGCGCTGGAAATTGCACACTACCATTTATACCTCCGCAGGGATTTGCACGGGTCCAAAATGTGTCTGTGGTGCGAAATAAATGCAACGTACAAAAACCCCCTTCTTTATAAGCACCATCCTTTCTTGGATTTCCATTTTCATCATAGCGTTGGATATCTATTATTCCTTTTTCTATTTTTTTTATCTCATCTGGACTTAATTTAATGAAACTTTTTCCAGACATCCAATCTTTGTTTAAGTAGTCTTTCATTTGTTTATCTTCAATTCTATATACTTGATCGCTTTCGTTTGGAAACCGTATTGGTCTAGATTTCGTTCCTTTATAGTTTTGTTCAGACCAGATTACGACAAAATCGCATGGTGGTGGAGGAGGTCCAAACATATCCTTGCGCATTTTCTCAAGAGCTATTTCATTTGGATGAAGAGGGGGGAGTTCTTTCAATTTTGTAAGTTGAGGATTAATAGTATTTAATATTAAAAAGGACACCAACAAAAGAATCAGCCCCAGTATTGCAGACTTTATTCTTTTAAGAGCGTCCGACATTATACTTGGATTACCGGTTGAGACGAGGTATTGTATGCCGGCCCATACGAGCATAACAAAGACGACGATTCCTCCGAGGGAGACACCCCATTCGTAAATATATTTGACAAAATCATGGAGTTGAGAGTCATACCCAAGAGATGTTCCAAAAGGCGATGCTGGCCAAGTTACTTGCGTTTGTCCGAAAACCCAAGAAGTTGGCAATATCATCAGAGATAATATGGCCAAGTATAAAATTGATAATCTTTTCTTCATCTTATTTGAATTCTATCATAGTCATTCAATAATTTGAATAGATTGGATAATTTTTTCCATCTGCTCACTATCCTTTATGGCTTGATCTTCAAATGTTATAACCGAAACGAGATAGTTATCTCTAACAGAGATAATCTTTTCTTTTGACACAGCAACCCTTCCATCACTATGTTTATAATTCGCTTCAAAATAAGCATCTTCTTTTTTAGTAATTGTCATCTCTGTACCTTCGCGAGAAAACACTTCTTTCATAATGTTAATAACTGACTCGGGGTTATCGGTATAAATTTTTGAAACGGCAATCAATGTAGGTTTGTTGATATTTTTTATAGAGATGGCTAAAAACAACGGATCTATCTTTTCATACTTTTTTTTTGATTCTACTACCTTCCAATCTGAAGGATACTTAAACTTAAATTGATCATCTATTATCTTTGAAACATACGTTACTTCATCGGAGGTTGTTTTATTTGGATCAATCTTTGAAAGGATCTCTTCGCTAAGATATTCTCCTGAAAGCATCTCTTCAAATGAAGGGATATTAAGATCTGGAGCTTTGATAGGTGTGGGCGGACGATCTGGCATCTCAACATTTATGATATTCCGATAGGAAAAAACGCTTAAAATAACAATCATCATAAGAGATATCACGAGAGTTTTTTTATCTTCGTATTTCATAACTTAAAATGATACTTGCCACCAAGGTCCAAATATTCCAGTATAGCCCATTATGGCCATTATTATAGTTATTGCGGTCCAGCCAAAGAACATTATTAGCAGTCCCTTTCCTACTGACGACCAAACTCCCTTTATTTTAGCAACTACATTCGGGTCGCCTAGGGAGATATAGAAGATGACGCCTGATACAACTGTCATAACTACTAATACTAATGGCATTAGATTCCAGAAGAGGAAATCCAGAATTATTTTTAATATTACAAAGAGGTGGCTAGCTCGACAGGGTTCCGTCTCATTCCATGGGGTATCGGGATCATTATAACTAAGCCCGCAGGGGACAAATCCGGCCTTACCTTTTCCTTCTTGAAGTGTGAAAGAGCTGTTGCTTGGTGGGCCAAAGTCCTCACATTTTTCATCTATACAGGGGGTGACTGTCCAAGAATAATCACCCATGCATTTTAATGGAATACTTGCTTTAGTATTTTGTGTTATATCCTTATATATGACATCTCCTCCGCAAGATACATTAATCTTATAATATCTTGCTCCCGGCACCTTTCCCCATGATAATTCAGCATAATTATGTTTGTCGCTAAAAAAAGAAGTATCGGCTAGCGGTCCAAGGATTTCTGGCTCTTTTAGTTTTAATGTCTGGAAATACCACGTTTCTGATTTTTCACCGCACTTTTCTCCTTTTACATCATTACAAGATTTTACTGACCAGGAATACTGGGTACCTGATTTGAGAATAGAGTAATCAACATTAACTTTATTATTAGTAACAACTGTCTCATCACCGTTGAAATTAATAACATATGATCTCGCTCCGGGTATTCTTTCCCATTTGAGTGTAAGAGGGATAGGGGCATCTACTGCGTTGTTTTCGGGAAATTGAAGATTTGGAGCTCTGCCGGTCGTTTTGAAGTGTCTTTCTGACCACTCTTTCTCACAGAGATTAGCTTCAGTATCCCAGCATGATTTAACTCTCCATCTGTATCGTTTATTAAGCTCCAGTTCTACACCATCCTTCGGAAGAGTAATACTATGAAGTCTAGTAATTTTTCCTTCTTCGCTTGGAGCATTTTGAACGATTTCGCGATGTAATAATTTATTTTCTTCATCATAGAGCTCAAATATATAAGAATTTGCTCCCAAAGACGCTCTCCATTCAAAGTTTATAGGCCATCCGATAGGATTCTTTCCTTCAGGATCATCAGCTGGATGTTGAATAAATGGTTTATCAATTATTACTTCATCGTGAATTTTGATATATCTCCAAGGAGTGAACTCGGTGCAATCTTTTTTACAGGCTCTTACTCTCCACCTATAATAAGCATAATCACTTTTAGTAAAAAGAAGTGATGTGCTGTTTTCTATGTAAGTCCGAGGACTGGTTTCTATAGGAGGATTTGCTGTTATAATAATACGGTCTCCTTCCATCGCTCCGACCAGAGGATGGGTTTTATATCTTTGCCAGAACCAAAAAAAAGGTAATTTTTGCTGTACTTCTATCTCGTATCTGTCTGGTGGAAGAAAAACACCTTCTTTAATTTCAAACCATTTTGGACACCATCTAAGATTTGCGTGCTCCAACTGGTAGATTATTTCGGCGGTATCTTCGGATGTTCCGTCTTCAGCTCCTTGTGATAACACTTCCATACCATCGCTTGTTGTCATTGACCATTTAGCTTTCGGTCCGCATTCAGTGCCATTTGGATTACAACAGGCCTTGACTGTATGGATATGCTCGCTATTTGGTTTTAACATGCAATGATCAGCTGTAAACCTATTTCCTTTAACGTTTACTGAAAGAGAATCTCCTGCTTGATTGTATTCAAAAGGAGGTGTAAAGGGATAATCTCTCTCTTTGCCCAAATTACCATCAATTTCAAATATCTTTTCGGGATGCGTTATATCATCTCTACTAAAGGTATCAAGTCTCTGTGGTGGCGGATTTAACTTGCAACTGGAGCTGTTGTAGTTAATCTTCCATTCTTTACCCTTAGGCACAATAATATGTCTTAACGGATCTTGGGCTATATATCTTCTTTTCTCTCTAGCAGGATCGTGTTCTCCTATTCTTATCTCAAAATGGAGGTGAACGCCACCTCCAATATGTCTTCCTGTTCTTCCCATAGAACCGATAACGGTGTCGTTTCTGATTGTAACGGTATCATAATACCAGCCAATGTGCTTCCCCTTCCTATCATATTTTTTTCTTACAGGTCTTGATCCTATTATCTTTCCGTCTTCAGTTATTCTGTCTCCTGCCCGAATATATCTATACTTGGGTTTTCTTGCCTCTGAATTATCTTGGTATATAGATCTAGAAAAATTAGCAAGATGCGCGTACTGGGTTGCTATCTTTGTTCCTTTTTTTATACCTTGAAACTTATAATCATCATGCTTGATTATTACTTGTTTTCCGTAACCGCCGGCGGTTCCTACTTTAATTATAGTTCCTGGAGCCGATGCGAAGATAGGAACACTTTCGTGATGAGCAATATCAATACCACAGTGAAAGCTGTTAGTGCTTGGTCTCCAACCAAAACAGGAAGACAAATACCGAACACTGGTTGGCCTTATAAATCTATACTCTTTTTCATTGGTTTCTTCGTTGAGTGTATAGTAAAACTCTGCATCCTCAAGAGTTTCAGTTGTTACAAGCTCATAGGCGGGAACGCTTGAAAAACGGGTCATCTTTCCCGTTCCATCCCAATCATGAATAAGGTCAATATGCATACCACCGGGCGGGGCATTAGTATTTTCTATTGTTATAATATAGGATGAAGGACCATTCTCTTCTATAATATTTCTATGTTCTGTTCTATTCCATACTCTAAACCCGGGAACATTATCCCAAGAGATCTCTGGCGGAAGTTTAACATCAGTATTTTTAGAGCTTCCGTTGTATTTTGGATTTTTTGGTGCCTCAAGACAATTTCCTGCGCAACGGGTCGGAAAATTAGGCAATTTTGGATCGTCATATCTTTCCCAGTTCTCTCCCCCTTGACCGCATACTAACCAGTCGGCTAATTCCATACTATGATCACGTGCTTCAGTGCATTCAGGACAAGGGCAATTCCCTGACCAACATGTTCTTTTTTCTATTACAGTTCCGCATGTATCTGCTGCCTTACATCTGTACTGATAATATGGTTCACATTCACATTCATCATCATCAGCCAGAACAACTCTTTCTTGATACAAAAACACTCCTGTCATTAAAACAGCTAGGGCGATAGCTATTATTATAAATTTGGGTTTTACGCTCACAACTTACTGGTTAATTTTACCCACTCATCTATACTTAACGATTCAGCTCTCTTCTTGGGATGAATTTCTAAAGAAAGCATTATCTCTTTTACCTTCTCTTTGTCTAATTTTAATCCTTTTGAGAAATTATTCAATAGTTGCGCTCGCGGATGAGAAAATCCAGCTTTCACAATCTTAAAAAATTTCTTAATATCAGTCTTCGGAAGAGAATCCTTTCTCTCTATAACCAGCACAGCGCAATCAACTTTAGGAGAAGGCCAGAATGAATTCCGGGATACTTTGAACGCTATCTTGGGGTTGGCGTAGAACTGAACTGAGATCGCCAGTATATTCATCTCTGGCGGCTTAGAACAGATCCTTTGGGCCACTTCCTTTTGCGTCATAAGGATCATCTTGCTTGGAGGATTTGTGCTTTCAAGAAACATCTTTATTACCGGTGAGGTGATATAGAAGGGGGTGTTTGCGAGGACAAGATATTTCTCAGAGGGAATAACACAATCTTTAAGGACATCGCCCCTTATCAGGGTTGTGTTATTGAGTTGTCCCAAGAATTCATCTTCCAGTACTTGAGCAATTTTTTTGTCTTTTTCTATGGCGATAAGTTTTTTGACCTTTTTGGCGGTTGGGATAGTCAAGGATCCGAAACCAGGACCTACTTCAATAACTGTATCATCGGAACTAACCAAGCCAACCATTTTTTTAATGATATTTTGGTCCACTAGAAAATTCTGGCCAAGCCGTTTTAGGGCACCGAGTCCATGCCTATCAAGTATCTCAGCAATCTTCGTCTTATTCATTAAACACTAGCTTAGCATAATTGGGAAAAAAAGTATTGACTTTTAACTCAATGAGAGCTAAAATCTTTTTAATACTGAGAGTTTTAGGAAATATTGATTAATATATTAGTACGCTAAATACAACCACTCTCATCCGTCGTCTGCAACGGGTGAGAGGGATAATATCTGGATTGATACGAAGAAACAAGGGATTACGAAAAGACCCCTCTTTTGTCTTTAAAGTATCAATTGTAGTTGTTGTTGTATTTTTAATGCTAGGAAGTCCTAGTAAGATGGAGAATAGTAGTTTTGAACGTCTGACAGTAGATCAAGTGGATATCTTTTCTGATCAGAGGATTATTCCTATCAACGAATCCTCGGATCTCTTAATATCCCAGGGAAACACACTTCATATCTCTACCCCTCTATTCGCACCCAAAACCCAGGTATTGGGAGTTCGCTCTTCTCCCGAAGAAGAGAAGGAGATAATATCCTATACTGTCCAGCCCGGTGATAGTATTGATACAATTGCCTCGCATTTTGGAATATCTCGTAAGACCATCTTATGGGCAAACGAACTCAAGGGTTCCACTATTAAGCCCGGCCAGGAATTAATAATACTTCCTGTTTCGGGTGTATTTCATATTATTACCCCGGGAGATACCATTAAAGATATTGCTGACAAATACAATGCGGATGTTGGTGAGATTATTGAGTTTAACGAGCTTACTGGAGAAGAAGATATTAAACTTGGTGATATTCTAATTATTCCTGGCGGGGAGATTAAAAAACCAGCCAAAACAGCACATTTCGCAAGATCACCATCAATTTCTTCTTCTTGGCTCATCCCTCCTACATCGGGTCGTATAAGTCAAGGGTTGCACTGGTATAATGCAGTGGATATCGCAACGAATTGTGGAAATCCGATTTATGCTGCTGCCGGGGGAACGGTTCAACTCACTGGTTATGATTCAGTTGGGGGGAACTTTGTCAGGATTTTACATCCTAACGGGATAGTAACCTATTATGGACATATGTCGCGGATAAGGGTTTCCACTGGTCAGGTTGTTTCTCAGGGTGACCATATCGGTGATATCGGAAATACTGGATATACGATTGGGCCGACTGGATGTCATCTTCACTTTGAAGTAAGAGGAGGGACTAATCCATTTCTTGCCTATCCGAGAGGCCACAGATTTTAGGAAGAAAGGTGGTCTTTTTTAATTTCCTATTTATTGCAGTTACCACAAGTCTTTGCTTCAGGAATGACGTTTAATCTTTCTTCGCTTATAATCTCGCCACAAATCTCACACTTGCCATAACTGCCCTCATTAATCTTCTTTAGGGCGTCATTGATGTTTTTCAGCTTAGTTTCTAGTGTTCTTTCTATCGGCAGTAGTGAGCTATACTCTTCTACCTCATCAGCCTCCTCATCAAGGATTCCTTCGGCTTTGAAGTTGGGAAACCTCGTATTCCAATCCCCTGGATTAGAATCGCTTTCTTTAGCAAATTCTCTTAACATCTCTTCGAAAGTATCCCTCTCTTTTTCTAGCTTAACTTTTAATTCTTCCAGTTTTTCTTTTTTCATATTAAAGTGAATCTATTAAGGCTTTTAAGGTATCTGATGAGGTGGTGAAGACGAATATATTTGTGAGAGAGCTCTTTAGTATAGAATAACAGATATCTGATCCGTCTTGATAGGCGAGACATCGGATCTCTCTTTGTTCATGGGTTATAGGAGAGAAGATTTGGTCTGCGGCTTTTGTTTCTTTACCCAAGAGAGAAAGAAATTGATAGACGTTTTTTGCCGCATCATCTTCCCATTCTCTCATCATCCCAGTAAAACCGTCTATTTCATTAATAATTACCGCAAATCCAGTATTATTAATTCCATCACTGGAATGAACAAAAACATTAAGACTTTCCTGATCTACTCTGTTATTAAAAGGGGGAGGCATTGTGATGGAAAAAGTCTCTAAAAACGAACGCGAGGTGATGAAGGATGGATTTTTCGGATTCCTTTGATCTCGGAACATAATCTTAGTAATGGACTCTTCTTTAGTTTTTTCAGCCATATACGACAAAAGATGCGCGGAGAATTCGTTAGAGCGAGTTATTAAAGGATATTCAAAGCGATTGTAATTAAAGAGAGATTTGGGAGCTATGACCTCCGGTACCAAGACCTCTACAATTACCTCCTCCTTTATAATTTCTGGAGGAGCGCCGATGTCCTTAATAGATCGATACCAGAAGAGGGATATTGTTGCAAGAATTATTACCAGAATGAATATGATAATAACTCTAATCAAGATCTTCTCACTTTTTCGAGGTCTTGGAGGGACATTTATACTCACATTTTCCTCTTTTTTAAATTTATCCTTAATAATCTTTGGCGGAACATTTTCCCCTTTTACTCTACTTAGGAATTTCTGTCTCTCCTCTTCCTCTCTCTTTTGTATATCAGAGAATTTCTTTTTCTTGTCGGAATTGGCCTGTGGAGGTACGAAATCAGGCGCTTCTTCTTTTATCGTTTTTTTTGGTTTTTTCTTTTTTAGATATTCTTGATAGAAAGACATACAATTATTCTCTCTTATTTTCCTCTTCTTTTGCTAAATGCAACATAAAGTTGAAGAACTCCTCGTTTTCTTTGATTTTTATAAGATCAAGGTCGGGACTGGATGAGTTTCTTTTAATATAGTCAATAACGAGGTCTCGGTCGCTCATCTCTTTAGATGGCCCTTCTATTTTATCATCCTTTGGAATTTCTTCAACTA
>CAZIZF010000003.1:0-28069 GCA_964543755.1 uncultured Candidatus Saccharibacteria bacterium | reverse complement strand
CGGGTATGGTGGGTAGTTGCGCTGCCTATAGTCTTATTACCTCTAATGTGACCGAAGAGATAGCTTTAATTGACCTGGATAAGGATTTAGTGAAAGCGGAGGTTATGGATCTTCAGCATTCAGTTCCTTTTTGGGGCTATACTAAAGTTAAGGTAGGAACATATGCTGATCTTCGCGACAGCAAACTTGTTGTGATCTCTTGTGGGGTTGCCCAGAAGCCCGGTGAGACGAGAATTGACCTAACAAAGAAGAATTCGGAGATAATAAAAGATGTTGTTCCTAGGGTTTTTAAGAACAATCCTGATGTGATATTACTAATGATCACTAATCCGGTTGATATCTTAACTTACCAGGTAGTTAAGATGTTTCCTCGCAAGAAGCGGAGGATAATCGGTTCGGGAACGATATTAGATTCAGCCAGATTCAGATTTCTTCTAGGGGAATATCTCGGTGTGAACCCGCAAAGCGTTCATGCATATATTATAGGAGAGCATGGGGACAGTGAGCTCCCACTTTGGAGTACCGCCACCATTGGAGGTACATCAATAGATAATTTCAAGGGAATGAATCAGAGAGAAAAAGATAGGATATTTGAGAAAGCCAAGAATGCCGCATATGCTATAATTGAAGGAAAGCAGGCGACCTATTACGCGATTGCGGCTGGAGTGGTTCAGATAGCAGACACCATTCTTCATGACGAGAGAAAGGTTCTTCCAATATCTCATTACTTTGATGGCGAGCTTGGCATTAAGGATATATGCTTAAGTTCCCCTGTTGTTTTAGGAAGAGAAGGAATTGTCAGTAAGATAGATATTAGCGGGATATCGCTCAAAGAAAAGACTCTACTTTGTGAATCGGCTAAGAAATTGAAAAAGATTGCTAAAGATTTATGACATTTAACGAATATCAAAAGAAGTCTCGAGAGACTGCGATATATTATAATAAGGATAAAAACTATATCTATCCAACTTTGGGATTAGTCGGCGAAGCTGGTGAGATTGCGGAGAAGATAAAGAAAATATTAAGGGATAATGGGGGATCGGTTGATGAGAAGGATAAAGTAGAGCTAGTTAAGGAGTTAGGTGATCTTCTTTGGTATCTATCTCAGCTCTCAACAGAATTAGGTCTCTCTCTTGATGATATCGCTGTTTCAAATATTGAGAAAATTACTTCAAGAAAAGAGAGAGGGGTTTTACATGGTAGTGGCGATAACAGATAGCATACTGGGTGAGATTAGGAAAGCTTTTTATTTATCATCAGTCTTAACAGTAGAAATAACTTCCCTGAAGGTCTGTGGATGATGCTCAGCAAGTTCGGAAAGAACCTTTCTATTTAAATTGATATTCTTTTTCTTGAGTATATGAATTAGGTCGCTGTATGAGATACCCTCCATTCGGGAAGAGGCATTGATTTTTATTTGCCATAACCTTCTAAAACTTCTCTTTTTGTTCCTTCTGTCACGAAAAGCATATGTCCAAGCATGGGCTAAGGCCTCTTTTGCCTGCTTGAACTTATTCTTCCTTCCCCAACGAAAACCTTTCGTATATTGAAGTATGTTTTTTCTTTTTTTATTCGCTATCACTCCTGTTTTAACTCTTGTCATTGTTTTTCGGGATTTAATTTAATAAGGTCTTGATTTTTTTAGAATCAGCCGGAGACATTTCAACCCATTTTCTCTTTCGTCGTATATCTTTACCGGTGTTCTTACAAAGATAGTGGTTGGTTCCAATGGCTCTTCTCATAACCTTGCCGGTCTTTGTAATTTTGAATCTCTTTGTGATTGATTTTCTTGTTTTTTTCATGATTTCTCTTCAACTTTTACTATTATCATCGTCAGGCCGCGACCCTCTCTCTTGATATCCCTTTCAATCTTTAGAGGCACCTTCTCTTCAATCATTTTAAGAAAAAAACCTATCTTTTCCTTAGCGAATTCGGACAGAGTATTATCCTTTTGTCTTCCCTTTAAGAGGAGTTCAATTCGTACCTTATGGCCTTTCTTAAGGAATTTAACAGCCGATTTGACCCGAATTTCCATGTCGTGGGGAGATATTCCGAACTTGAGCCTGATTCCCTTTATTTCGCTATGGAATGTCTTTGATCGTTTTTCTCTTTTCTTTTTCTTTTCCCAATAAAGATATTTTCCGTAGTCTGTTATCTTACACACTTGGAGAGTCGCTTTCTCGGTGACTTGGACTAGGTCTAACCCTTGATCCTTTGCCATCTTGATAGCTTCGTCCAAAGGAAAAACTCCGATTTGCGTTCCGTCGCTGTCGATGACCCTTACTTTGGATGCTTTTATTTGATTGTTGACAGCTCTCTTTTTTATCTTAACAATTAATCACTTTAATAAAATAGTGGAGATGGCGGGGATCGAACCCGCGTCCAAAGAACGTTATACAACCGAATCTACGAGCGTAGCTTGATTTTTATTAGGCCCAAGAAGTTGAAAATCAAGCAAAACCTCCTTAAGCCCGAACTTTTTTGTTTTAACACTCTTCCCAAGATCGAAAGGAGAGAGTATCTATCCCGATGATTGATGACACCCAACCCTCCTTATCGGGAGTCTGAAAGGGCAGATGGCGTTAGGCGTATGCTAACGCAGGTTTGTTAAATAAGTTGGCACTTATTTGTTTTCTTGAAGTTTAACGAGATTCAAGAATACTCGGCTCGCATCGGCTGTACATCGTCTCTGTCGAATCCTAGTGCACCCCCATTTTAATCCTTCAAAGATCTCTGAAGATCTCTATCTATATCTCTTCTCTTGATTACCTCTCGTTTGTCAAAACGTTTCTTTCCTTTTCCAACACCTACTTCAATCTTTACAAGACCTTTCCTAGTATATACCTTTAAGGGTATTAAAGTCAAGCCCTTTTCTTTTGATATTCCGATTAATCGGTTAATCTCCTTTTTCTTTAAAAGTAATTTCCTTGATCTTTCTGGAGAGTAGTCCTCTAAGTTCTTAGGTTGGTAAGGAGGGATATGAGATCCGATTAGGTAAATCTCGCCATCCTTGGGGACAACATACGACCCCTTTAGACTTATACTCCCAGCTTTTATTGACTTCACCTCTTGGCCGATGAGAATAATCCCAGCTTCTATTTTATCAATAATCTCATACTCAAAAAAAGCTTTTTTGTTGTTGGCTAGGATCTTCATTAAAATCTTATACTAACCCAAGCTTATGTAAGTTTAGGAGTTTTGTCAATTTGAGATGTTGTAAATTGACTAGCAGGACGTTCTTTAGTAGAGTAGAGTTATTGAATATGTATAAAGAGATAGAAAAGATAACAAAGAGGGCGATAGACGATCTTTTACGAGGTGATGTCTCTGGCGAGGTATCAGTTTCTAAAAATAGTGAGCATGGAGATTATTCGTCTAGTGCGCCTCTTAAGATTGCCAAATTAAACGGGACTAACCCGATAGATGAGGCGAGGGTTATAGCGGAAAAGATAAGAGGGTATAATGTGTTTGGGATAGAAAGGGTGGAGGCGGTGGCGCCAGGATTTGTTAATTTTTTTCTCTCTAAAGATTATCTTAAATCTGAGTTGTTTAGCATTATTAAAAAAGGGGACGACTATGGTTCAAGTTGTGATGGTGATGGTAAGGTTATGGTAATTGATTATTCCTCACCGAACATCGCCAAGTCTTTTGGCGTAGGTCATCTACGATCAACGATAATAGGGCAGGCGATATATAATATATATCGGTTTTTAGGATGGAGATGCATTGGGGATAATCATTTAGGCGATTGGGGAACTCAGTTTGGCAAATTGATATCTCAGATTAAGAGGAATGGCTTAAGTAATAAAGTTGAGTCCCTGACTATCGGAGAGCTGGAGGAACTCTATATCGCTTTTCATCGCGAGGCCGAGAGGAAT
Organism: uncultured Candidatus Saccharibacteria bacterium; assembly: GCA_964543755.1. Classification (GTDB taxonomy): domain Bacteria; phylum Patescibacteriota; class Minisyncoccia; order Minisyncoccales; family CSSED10-335; genus CAZIZF01. Next base: position 24,191 of record CAZIZF010000003.1, on the reverse strand, counting down.
CCTGATTTGATTGATGAAGGAAGGTTATATTTTAAGAAATTAGAATCTGGTGATGAGGAAGCGATGAAGATTTGGAAATCCTGTGTTGAGACGAGTATGAGGGAATTTAATAGAATATATGAGATGCTTGGTGTTAAGATTGATATGACTCTAGGGGAGAGTTTTTATACTAATATAGTAGGAAAGGTTGTTAATGAACTTAAAGAGAAAGGATTGGCTAAAGAGAGTAGGGGAGCGCTCATAGTTGAATTCCCGGAAGATAAACTTCCGCCGTTGATTTTAGTCAAGTCAGATGGAACATCAACCTATTTCGCAAGGGATTTGGCAGTTATTAATTATAGGATAGGTGAATGGAATCCTTCCCTTATTATCTATGAAGTAGGAATGGACCAGTCGCTTTATTTTAAGCAGCTTTTTGAGACAGCTAATATGCTTGGATGGGGCAGTAAGGTGAATTTTATTCATATTGCGCACGGTTTGGTTAGATGGAAGCATGGCAAGTTCTCTACCAGGAAAGGCGAGACGATTCATTTAGAGAGTATATTGATTGAAGCGGTCAAGCGGGCGAAAGAGATAATTGATTCATCTGGAACCTCTTCTGGTCTTTCCGAGGATGAAAAGTTGGAGGTTGCAAGAATGGTCGGAATAGGAGCTATTAAGTACAACGACTTATCTCAACATTACTCTCGCGATATATTATTTGATTGGGACAAGATACTTAATATGAAGGGAAATTCCGGTCCATATATTCAATATACCTTCGCTAGAACGGAAGGGGTTCTTCAAAAGAGCGGGGGCAAGGTCAAGGCCGATTTGGAATTAGGAAATTTTAATACGGAGGAATTGGCGGTAGTGAGAATGGTAAGGCATTTTCCGCAAATGGTAGAGGAAGCGGGTAGGGCCTTCTCGCCGAATATTATATGCAATTTTCTCTTTGACCTCGCTCAGAATTATAATACGATGTATAGTAAGCACAGGATAATTGGAGAGGATGCGAGAGTTGTAATTACGGCGGCTGTCAATCAGGTTCTTAAGAATGGATTAATGTTACTTGGCATTGAAACACCCAAGAGGATGTAGCAGTCAGATCTTATATCGCAGAATACGGATATTGGTGCCTTATCTGAAAAACAGAATTATTTCAAAAAAATTAAGAATTGGCTTTTAATTGATAAGGTATTTTATGAAACTAAAAAAAATAACTTCTATATCATGTGGTCACGGACAGACGGCCTATTAGACTGTCAAGAGGAATTTCTCTTATCCTTACAAGGAGAGTATTGATGTTGCTAGGATAACTAAAATCGGAAGGGATGGTGTTCGCAGAACTATATCTAAGGTAAAGAAGTTTTCTGTTGATATAATATATGCTTCTGATTTTAGGAGGACGAGAGAAACGGCAGAGATGGTTGCTCGGGGAATAGGTTTGAAAAAGAAACCGATACTTACATCTAAACTTAGAGATGTAAATATCGGAAAGTATCACGGAGGAAGGAAAAAGATTTCTATAATGACTTCCCGGGTGATTTTTACTGGATACCAAAAAACGGAGAGAGTCTTGTCATGGTAAGAGATAGAATGATCTTTTTTATTAAAGAGATAGATAGTTGTTATGAAAACAAGAATATCTTAATCGTGAGTCATAGAGACCCGCTTTGGCTCTTAGAGGGTGTGATAAGAGGAAGTGATATGACGGATAGAAAGAAAAACTATATCCAGCCCGGGGAATTAAGAAAATTAAATTAAACTAGATAATTCTATAATTAATAAGTATAAAATTATCTGATTATTACAAAACTGAAAAATTCATATCTTTTTTTTAATAAACCTATTTAACCAATAACTATTACTCAATATTATGGTGTAATTAGTAAGAATTTGGTATAATTAAGAGGGTAGAATTTAAATATAATTATTATTAGTAGGAAGTTTTTAATAAAATAAAGTTTTATGAATAATTCATCAGAGATAGAAAAAAAAGTTCTTGATTTTTGGGAAGACAAAAAGATATTTCAGAAATCTATAAGTCAAAGGAAGGGCTCGCCGGTCTTTAGTTTTTATGATGGTCCTCCTTTTGCGACGGGCAAACCACATTATGGTCATATTCTTGCGACGACTATTAAGGATTCAGTTTTGCGATACTGGACTATGAAGGGGTACCAGATTCCTAGAAGGGTCGGTTGGGATTGTCACGGTTTACCGGTTGAGAATTTGATAGAGAAGGAGTTGGGAATAAAGAACAAGAGGGATATTGAAGAGATGGGTATTGAAAAGTTCAACAAGGCCTGCAGAAGTGTTGTCTTCAGAAGAGTAAAAGATTTTGAAGTTATTCTTAAAAGAGTTGGTCGTTGGGCTGACTATGAAGATTCGTATGCAACTCTTGAAAATAACTATATTGAATCAGTCTGGTGGCTATTCTCTCAACTTTGGAAACAGGGTTTGGTTTATGAGGAATACAAGGTGACACCCTATTGTCCGAGGTGCGGAACGCCTGTATCTAATTTTGAAGTGAACCTGGGATACAAGAATGTTAAAGATAATTCTGTCTATTTGAAGTTCAAGATTGAAGATAACAGCTACTTTTTGGTCTGGACGACTACACCGTGGACTCTTCTGGGCAATGTTGCTCTTGCGGTAAATCCTAATTTTCGTTATCTTCAGGTACGAACTGAAAAAGAGAATTTGATACTAGCCAAAGAAAGAGTTTCATTACTGAAGGAAGATTATGAGATTATAAAAGAGGTGAGTGGAAAGGAGTTAGTTGGTATCGGCTACGAACCGCTTTTTCCGTATTTGAAGGGTGAAAATGCATTTAAGGTTTTACCCGCCTCGTTTGTGACGGTTGATGATGGAACAGGAATTGTCCATATCGCTACGATGTATGGAGAAGATGATTTTCTCCTTGGAAAGAAGTTCGGTCTTCCAATGACCCATACCGTTGATCAAGCAGGACTTTTCATTAAAGGAACTGGTAATCTATCAGGACGATTCGTTAAAGATGCTGAGGACGAAATAATAGAAGACTTAAAAGATAGAGGGTTACTCTATATGGCCGGGAAGGAAGAGCATAGCTATCCGTTCTGTTGGCGATGTGATACGCCACTGCTCTATTATGCGCTCAAGACTTGGTATATCAAGGTTTCAAGTATTAAAAAAGATTTGGTGGCTAATAACAAGAAGATTCGCTGGGTGCCGGGGCATATAAAGGAAGGAAGGTTTGGTAAATGGTTGAAAGGGGCTAAGGATTGGTCTTTTTCCCGTAATCGGTTCTGGGGTGCTCCTATTCCGATATGGCGATGCAAAGACTGCGGCGAAGACAGATGTATCGGAAGTACAAAAGAGCTTCCGAAACAGCTTCGCGATTTACACAGGCCATATATTGATAAAATTAAGTTTAATTGTCGATGTGGAGGAAAGATGAGAAGAGTGAAAGAGGTCTTTGATTGTTGGTTTGAGTCTGGGGCGATGCCTTACGCCAGCAGGTATTATCCTTTTAAAAACAAGAAATTAGTTGAGGAAACATTTCCAGCTGATTTTATTGCTGAGGGCCTTGATCAGACCAGGGGATGGTTCTATACTCTTCACGTTTTAGCAACAGCTCTTACATTAAGCGATAATAGTTTTGGTAAGGGAAAACCCGCTTTCAAGAATGCGATTGTTAATGGAATGATACTTGATTCAGAGGGTAAGAAGTTGAGCAAGAAACTGAAAAATTATCCAGAGACCGGGGAGATATTTGAACGCTACGGCGCTGATTCTTTAAGATATTTTCTTCTTTCTTCAACACCGATAGGGGAGGATTATCTTTTTTCTGCCAAAGGAGTAGAAGATGTCTGGAGAAAGGTAATCTCTACTTTTTGGAATAGCTATCTGTTCTTTAACACCCACAAGGAGCCGGACTTCACAGCCAAAAAGAGTTTTAAGGTAGAAGATGATCTTAATAAATGGATTCTTTCAAGGATTAACACTGTTAATAAGGAGGTTGTTGGATGGATGGATAAGTATGAGCTAACCAAGGCGACCCGTCCTTTTGAGGGATTTATAGATGACTTATCTAATTGGTATATAAGGAGGTCTAGGCGTAAATTTCAGAGACCAAAGAGTGCTAAAGAGAAGGAAGAGGCGTCGCAGACTCTTTATCGGGTCTTGCTTGATCTATCTAAGATGATGGCCCCTTTTACTCCTTTTATTACAGAGCATATCTATCGTGAGTTGGTAAGACATCAGAAAGGCAAGGTAAAAGAGTCAGTTCATCTTTGTGATTATCTAAAGTATGATTCTAGAAAGATAAACCGATCGCTTGAGAAGAGGATGGATGCGGTTAGAATTGCAACTAGATCGGCTTTGGCTCAGAGGAGTAAGGCAGGCATAAAAGTGAGACAACCTCTCTCGCTTCTTATAATACGAGGCAAAGGGTTGAGAAAAAATGACCCTCTTATCAGATTAATAAAAGAAGAGATTAATGTTAAAGATGTGAAGTTCCAGCCTGATATGAAAGATGAAACATTTCTTGAGACTAAATTAACGGATGAGTTGAGAGAGGAGGGTTTTATTAGGGAGGTTATAAGGAAAGTTCAGGATTTTAGGAAATCAAATGGATTGACGAAGAAGGATAAGATATTGATACTCTTTTCTGGATCTTCGGTCTTAAATGATATCGTTTCTCGTTGGAATGAGACCTTAATATCAGAGACAATGGCTTTAGAAGTTAGGAAGACTTCAAAGATAGACGACCCTAAGGAGGTGAAGTTTGATACAGAGATTGGGCAGGTTGGTATTAAGAAGGTCTAATTATGTTTTTTCGTTTCAGAACAAAGGGAATCGTGATAGGCAAAAAGGATCAAGGCGAGGCCGATAGGGTATTAGTTGTATATACCGAAGGTTTTGGCAAGATAAAATTATTTGGCAAGAGTATTAGAAGAGAATCATCTAAACTTCGCTCAGGGTCGGAGCCTTTTGCTTTAATTGAACTTGAGTTTATAGAGGGTCGGTCAAAGAAGATATTGACTGATGTTAGGGTCATAGATCATTATCCAAAAACAAACAGTGATCTCGAAAAGATTACGCTGGTGGGCAGAATCGCCGATGATTTGGATTTTCTTATTAAAGGAGAAGAGAGGGATTCAAAAGTATGGGGCCTTGTCCAGAGTTCATTTGATATGATTGAGGCGGGCAAAGGTTCGTTCGCGTACCATCGTTTCTTTTGGAATTTAATGACTGTCCTAGGGTATGGTCCCGAACTCTATAATTGTACTCAGTGTCGAGGTCTCCTTAATTCAACTAAATTGATTTTTTCTCCCGAGGAAGGGGGATTGGTTTGTGCTTCATGCCGGCCTAAGAATTCAGCTTTCTTAATTGACCAAGGCATAATTAAAGTGATACGCGCTTTACTACGAGATGATGAACTTAAGGTGATTGATGAGGATTCGCTTTGGGATATATCAAGAAGATATCTTTCTTTGGTTAGGGGTTGATAATTTCTATAAAGTAAATCTATTTTTTCACAGAATCATTTCCTTTTCACTTACATTTTAGAATGTTGAATATGATATATTTGCACAAAGACGATAATTGAGTATAATAGGTTTATTAATAAAGATATGAATAATAAGATAATAAAGATAGCTCTAGTGATAATGGTTTTGCTTGCCGGTGTTGGAGCTTGGTTTTGGTTTAGAAACATTCATTCAAAAGAGGTTGTTAATTTACAGATATTAGCTCCGTCTGAGATTGAAGCTGGAAGCGAGATAACTTATACAGTTAAATTTAAGAACAACGGTGGCGTCAGACTTGAAAACCTTAAATTGATCTTTGAGTATCCAGAGACTTCAATTATGACTGGCGAGTGGTTGAATATAGATGACGAGAAGGTTATTGTGAGAGGGGATAGAAAGGTGGAAATACTTTTGGATGATCTTCAACCAGGCGAAGAGAGATCGGAAGAGTTTAATGCGGTGATTTTTGGAACGGAGGATTCTACTGTGATGGCGGTTGCTCGGCTTGAATACACTCCTCGTAATTTGAGAGCTAAGTTTGAATCTGAGACCAGTCATACCCTCAGAATATCAGGAGTGCCGTTAACCTTTGAGATTCATCTTCCGTCTAGAGTTGAGCCAGGATCGGAATTCTCTTTTGATATCAACTATTTTTCTAGAATGGAGTATCTCTTAACCGATCTCAGGGTTAAGTTAGAATATCCTTCTGAGTTTCAATTTACAAGCAGTCGCCCCAGACCTTCTTTTGGGAATAATGAATGGAAGATGGGAGTTCTCAACAGGGGGCAGGGGGGCAGGATAGAGGTATCGGGTATCCTTCAGGATAGTTCAATGAAAGCCAAGATATTTGAAGCCACTCTGGGCTTTTGGCGAGATGGTAGATTTATACCTCTAAAAAAATCGGTTCGGGGCATAGAGTTGGCTGCGCCTCCGATTTTTATAACCTACAAGGTTAATAAGGTGGCTGACTATTCAGCGAGTTTAGGAGAGTATCTTCATTATCAGATATCATTCTTGAATATGGGAGATGACCTATTAGAGAATCTATTTTTAACAGTCAATTTAGATGAGAATGTTATAGATTTTGATAACGTTCAGCCTGGGTCGGGGATTTTTCAGAGGAATACAGGAACGATACTTTGGAGTTCCAATGAGATCTCGGAGCTTCGGTTTTTACCGACTATGGAGGAGGGACAGGTTGACTTCTGGGTTAAAGTTAAGGATGATATAGTGGGCACTAATCCGATTATAAGGGTTGATATTTCATTAGGTAATACGAACGAGAGAATCAACACCAAAGTTAATAGCAAGATATCGCTTACTCAGAAAGGATATTTTGAAAAAGGTCCTTTTGATAATTACGGGCCCCAGCCTCCTACCTTCGGTTCTCTTACTAGCTATACAATTCATTGGCAGATGAGTAATCGCCATAATGATTTAGAGAACGTTAAAGTTCGAGCTAATCTTGCCCCTGGAGTTAGGTTGAGCGGTGAGATATCGCCCGAAGATAAGAGCTTATCTTTTGATCCTGTAAGTAGAGAGGTTATTTGGGATGTTGGTGATATTTCTGCTGGCCAGGGATCAGAGGTCTATTTCCAGATAATATTTGATCCGAGAGATGACCAAGAAGGAGATAGCGTTGAACTTGTATCAAAAGCGACGCTTTCGGCGAAAGATACTTGGACTGAAGCGATGATATATTCAACTTTCAAGGGTGTAGATACTACACTATGAAATCTTCTAATGAAAAGAGAATGGAAAAGATAGTGAGTCTTTGTAAGAGGCGTGGATTTGTCTTTCCTTCTTCTGAGATATATGGCGGATTAGCTAATTCTTGGGATTTTGGTCCATTAGGGGTAGAGATAAAGAATAATATTAAACAAGAATGGTGGAAGATTTTTGTTCGCGGTCGGTCTGACATAGTCGGACTTGATAGTTCCATAATAATGAACCCTAGGGTGTGGGAGGCATCAGGTCATCTCGCAGGATTTTCTGATCCTTTAATTGAATGCAAGGAATGTCATCGTAGATTTAGAGCAGATCATCTTATTGAAGATGAGGTATGGAATAAAGAGAAGGATATGCTTAATGAAAAGAGGATATCTGAATTAATTGAGGAGTGCCCCGGTTGTGGCAAGAAAAGAACCTTCGGTATGCCTAGGAATTTTAGTCTGATGCTCAAGACCTTCCTCGGCCCCTTAGAGGATGACAACGATCGCGTTTATCTCAGGCCAGAGACTGCTCAAGGAATGTTTATTGACTTTAAGAATCTTCTTGGGACATCAAGGAAGTCAATTCCATTCGGTGTAGCTCAGATTGGTAAGGCGTTTAGGAATGAGATAACCCCAGGTAATTTTATTTTTCGTACTCGCGAATTTGAAATGATGGAGATTGAGTATTTTATAAAACCTCCGAAAAATGACTCTGATTGGGAAGAGGTCTTTGAAGAATGGAGAAGGGCAATGAGGGACTGGATTATTCATTTGGGTATTAGTTTAGCTAATATAAACGAGTTTGATGTTCCAAAGGAGGAGCTGGCTCATTATTCTAAAAAGACTATTGACTTTGAGTACAATTTTCCGTTTGGGGTTAAGGAGCTTTATGGTCTTGCTTATAGGACTGACTTTGACCTTAAGAATCACGAAGAGAATTCTGGTAAGAATATGAAGTATAGAGATATTTCAACTGGAGAGGAGTATTGGCCCCATACTATTGAACCATCTTTTGGATTGGATCGGACTTTTTTAGCGGTCTTAGTGGAGTCATATAGAGAAGATGAGATTAGGGTCTTTATGAAGTTTCCTGCTTGGCTTGCTCCGGTGAAGGTGGCAGTCCTTCCACTAGTTAAGAATAATTCTGATTTAGTTGTTAAAGCCATGAAGATTTATAATAATCTTAAGATGAGATTTACTTGCGAGTATGATGAGTCTGGTACGATTGGAAGGAGATATCGACGACAGGATGAGATAGGAACTCCTCTTGCCATAACTGTTGATTTTGATACCCTAGAGGATAACAAGGTTACTATTAGGGATCGTGATACGATGGAACAGGTAAGAGTTGATCTGGAAGGAATTGAAACATATCTAAAAGAGAAATTAAATGCTTAAAAATACGAAACTCGCGAGTGGATTAAGGATATTGACAGTCCCGTCAAAGAGCAGTAAGACTGTGACCGTTTTGGTTTTGGTGGCGATTGGATCAAAGTATGAGAGGCGAGAGGTAAGCGGAATATCGCATCTTCTAGAACATATGTATTTCAAAGGCACTAAGAAGCGTCCGAGTCCAAAGGATGTTGCTGAGACCTTGGATAAAATAGGTGGCTCATACAATGCTTTTACAGGGGAAGAATATACTGGTTATTATGCCAAAGTTACCTCTTCTCATTTTGATATAGCACTAGATTGGGTCTCTGATATCTTCCTTAATTCAAAGATACCTGCCAAGGATTTAGCGAAAGAGAAGGCAGTGGTTATTGAAGAGATAAATATGATAAGAGACCATCCGATAAGTTATGTCCAAAGGGTCTGGACAAACCTTCTTTATGGCGATCAGCCGGCAGGATGGGATATTGCCGGAACTAAAGAGAGCGTTTTATCAATAACCAGGAAAGACCTCATTGAACATATGAGGATCGGTTATGTTGCGCCGAGTACGGTTATCTGCATTGCCGGTGATGTTGATAATAAGGATGTTGAAAACAAGGTGAAGAAGTGCTTTGCAGGGATATCTAAAGAGAAGGAGGCCCAAAAAAAGCCGGTTATTGAAAATCAATCGGTTCCGGGAGTAATGATAGAAAAAAGGAATACTGACCAGACTCATATCTGCCTTGGTGTAAGAGCATACGATATATTCCATCCACAGAGACACACCTTGCATATCATTGAGACGATATTAGGAAAAATGATGAGTTCTCGTCTCTTCGTAAAGATAAGAGAGGAGCTTGGATTGGCCTATTATGTAAAGACTGAATATGACGCATCAACTGATACAGGTTTCTTGGTAACTCAGGCAGGCGTTGATAACAGGAAAGTTAATCAAGCGATTTTAGCGATTCTTAAAGAATACAAAAAGATGGCAAGTCAAAAGGTATCTCTCGAGGAACTACATAAAGCTAAGGAGAATATTAAAGGAAGGACAACAATATCTCTTGAGTCATCGTCTGCCCAGGCTCATTTTTACGGACTTCAGGAGCTTCTTAGGAAGAAGATAGAACCTATTGAAGAGATATTCAAAAAAATAGATAAGGTGACAGCTGATGATGTCTTAGTGGTTTCGCGGGATATATTCAGGCCGGAGAAGTTGAATCTGGCGGCGGTTGGTCCAGTTAATAGTAAAGAACTTAAAAAAATACTTAAGATATGAACAATGACAGGGTTTTAGATATCTCATGGGGCGCAATCTTCAAGGTCGCTATTTTAATTATAGCCTTCTATATACTTTTTCAAGTGAAGGATATTTTAATTTTGTTCATATTTGCCATTATAATATCAATGCTCTTTAGTCCCGGGATAGATTTTTTTATGAGATTCAAGCTTCCGAGGGTAGTGGCGGCCTCGTTGATATATCTTTTAAGCTTTGGTCTCTTTGCAATAATTGCCTATTTTATAGTATCTATACTGGTCACGGAGATAGAGCAGTTCTCTCGGGTTATGCCAGCTTATTTTAGAGAACTTTCTTCGATATTGATGGAATTTGGTATTTATGCGTTCAAGGATGTAGAGATTTTCATTGAATCAATCAAAGGTTCGCTAAAGGAATTGACCACGGCTCTCTTTAGCGCATCATTCGCTCTTTTCGGAGGACTTTTTACCATTCTCTTCGTAATGACAATGGCTTTCTTTATATCACTTGAGGGTAAGTTAATTGAGAGAGCGATGGTTCTGATTTCTCCAAAGAAGTATGAAAATCAGGTATCTTTAATCTGGAAGAATAGCCAGAAGCAGGTTAGTGGTTGGTTTTTCACTAGAATACTTTCTTGTATCTTTGTTGGGGTAGCGGTATATCTATCAGCTCTTGTTATGGGGGTAGAATATCCTCTCTTTATAGGTTTGATTGCAGGGACACTCAATTTTATACCATATATTGGACCACTCATCTCCGCTATCTTCATATTCCTAATCACACTAATGGATAGCCCTTCAAAGGCGGTCTTTATTCTAACAGCCTTTGCAATTATACAATTTCTTGAGGAAAGGGTTCTTGGCCCAGTGTTTTTGAAGAAATTTGTCGGAATGTCTCCAGTTTTAATGATACTAGCTCTTGCGATAGGTGGAACTCTTTGGGGATTTCTTGGAGCTTTACTGGCGGTTCCGCTTACAGGTATTATCTTTGAGTTCTTAAAAGAGTTTTTTGAAAAAAGAAAGAGAATAGCAGTTTAATATGGGAGATTTTTATGTTATAGCAACGCCGTTGGGTAATCTCGGCGATGTAACCTTAAGGGCTCTTGAGACATTAAAGCGGGTTGATACTATTCTTTGTGAAGATACCAGAAGGACATCAAAAATGCTTTCTGTTTTTGAGATAAACAAACCTCTTTTGAGTTATCATCATCATAGCAAAGAGGGTAGGATTGAACAGATTATTTCGCTTCTTGAGGAAGGAAAAGATTTAGCGATGGTCTCTGATGCTGGTACGCCGGGGATAGCCGATCCCGGTGGTTCTTTGATTGAAGTGATTAGAGATAGATTCGGCTCTGCGGTCGGTATAATTCCGATTCCGGGTCCGAGCGCTCTTACTGCCGCCGCTTCTGTCTCTGGTTTTCCGATTGATAGATTTCTTTTTCTTGGCTTTCCGCCTTCCAAGAACAAGAGGGCTAGGTTTTTTGATGAAGTAGCGTCCTCTAAGTATCCGGTCATTCTCTATGAATCGCCACATCGCATACTAAAGACGATGCGGGATTTGGCGGATCGGGACGGAGAGAGGAGGGTAGTGGTTGGAAAGGAGATGACAAAAAAGTTTGAAACGATATATTTCGGAACTGTCGCCAGCGTGTTGGAAGAACTTAACAAGAAGTCACCTAAAGGTGAATTTGTAATAATCTTAAGATGAAAAAATTCTATATTACAACAAGTATTGCCTATACTAATGCTTTACCTCATATAGGGCATGCGTTTGAATTGATACAGGCCGATAGTGTGGCTAGATATAACCGTTCCTTGGGTCGCGATGTATGGTTTCTGACTGGGACGGATGAGCATGGATTGAAGGTGGCTCGTAAAGCCAAGGATGTTAAGAAGGGAACACAGGAATTCTGCGATGATATAGTGGCCCAATTTAAGAAATTAACTAAGGAGTTAAATATCTCCAACGATGGATTTATAAGGACAACTGATAGAGAGAGGCATTGGCCTGGTGTCATTAAGCTCTGGGAAACGATGAAGAATTCTGGTGATATTTATGAGAAGGAGTACGAGGGACTTTATTGCGTAGGATGTGAGACCTTCATTAAAGAGAAGGATTTGATTGAAGGAAAGTGTCCTTATCATCATAAAGCCCCCGAGGTGATAAAGGAGAAAAATTATTTCTTTAAACTTTCTCGGTATTCTGATCAGATAATGAAAGTCTTAGAGAATGGGACGCTAGATATTATTCCCTCTACGAGAAAGAATGAAGCATTATCATTTATTAAAAAAGGGTTGGAGGATGTAAGTTTTTCAAGGATAAAGGAAAAAGTTGAATGGGGGATACCAGTTCCTAATGACGAGAGTCAGTTAATATATGTTTGGGGTGATGCTTTAGTTAATTACATATCGGCTGTTGGGTACGGAAGGGATGAAGAAAATTTTAAAGATTACTGGCCGGCCGACATTCACTTTATTGGTAAAGATATATATAAATTCCATACTCTTATTTGGCCCGGAATGCTTCTTTCTGCTGGAATACCTCTTCCTAAGAAGATATTCATACACGGTTTTTTGACTGTTAATGGTCAAAAGATGTCAAAGAGTATCGGTAATACTATTGATCCCTTTGAATTGATTCAGAAATATGGCGCTGATCCGGTACGTTATTTCTTCCTAAGAGAGATAACCCCGACCGAAGATGGCGACTTCAGTTATTATAAATTTAAAGAGAGATACAACGCTGATCTTGCCGGCGGTCTTGGTAATCTCACCGCGAGAGTTATAACCTTAGCGGCAAAGACCGGAGCATCTCCTTGCAGGACTGATATGACAATTATTGCTAAGATAAAAAAAATAAAAAAAGAAAGGGATTCTATGATGGACGAATTCAAATTCAATTCTGCTTTAGAAGAGATTTGGAAATTAATCGCATTTGCCGACCGATATGTGGAAACGAATCGTCCTTGGGAAAAGAGAGAAAATAGTAAGGATGTTATTGGTAATTTGCTCTTTATACTTGAGGCAATAGCCCAACTAATTGAGCCATTTATGCCAAGCTCTTCGGAAAAGATTATTGACCAGATAAAAGAGAGAAAGAGTGAGCCGATTTTTAGACGGATAAGGTAAGTTAACTTGACATTATACCTCTTAAAAGGTAAGATAGAGTTGTTGATCTTATGAATAACTCTACAAAATAATATTATATTGTCAGAAAAGCGGTCTTTTTCCTTGAAAAGATTAGCTTTTAAGTTTTGGGAATTTCAAAAGAATTAACAAATGATGTAGACAAAAGAAGAAAAGATCTCCTGCTTTATTAGGAAATCTTTTAGTTCTTTTATAATATTTCAATTAAAAGGGGGAGTTTTGGTGGTTTTTTTGGCCTTGGCAGAGGAGATAGATTTTCTTCTTGCCAAAACCCTCGGGGTTTTAAATTCCTGCGGGTTTAGGACGATGGTGATTAATAAACAAGACCTGGAACTTTTTTCCAAGGAGAAGGCGATTCTCCTTGGGAAACATCCCAAGAAGAAAGTGAAAAATGGAGGCGAATCTAGGAGAAGATTCGCTTTCTATCGGCATCACGGATTTTGCGCTATCGGTTATGCCGAAGGCGCAAGAATGGACTTTCTTTGGTGGCGTGATCTATTTCACAAGATCCGTCGCCTTGTTTGGGATAAAGGAAATTATTCCCTTATCTTACCCCTAGAAAAGTTAAGAGAGTTAGGTAGCTAACTCTCTTAACTAAAAGAACCTAAAAAGGTTCTCTTTTTTTTAATTTTGTTTTACTATATAATCAAACAATGAAGATAATAGATAGTCACGCGCATCTTAATTTTCGGGATTTTGATACCGATAGGGAAGAAGTTGTTAAACGCTCTCTTGACGCGGGGATATGGATGATAAATATTGGATGTAATTATGAGACGAGCAAGAAGGCGGTTGAGATGACTAAAGATGGGGTCTTTGCTGCGGTAGGGATTCATCCAAGCTATGTTAGCGAGACTTTTGACAGTGAGAGATATGAATTATTGGCGCGTTCTGGTAAAGTTATTGCCATAGGAGAGATTGGCCTTGATTATTATCATAAGCCGAAGAACAAGAATGAGCAGATATCTCTTTTTATAAAACAATTAAATCTTGCCGAATCGCTTAATCTTCCAGTCATAATCCATTGCAGGTCGGCGCATAAAGAAATGGTAGAGATTCTTAAGAGGCGGAGAGTAAGGGGAGTGGTTCATTGTTTTACTGGAAAATGGGAGGATGCCCAAAGTTATCTGGAGATGGGTTTATACATCGGCTTTACGGGCATTATCTTTAAGTTGAACCTTGAAGAATCTATAAGGAGAGTTCCGTTGGACAGGATGCTTGTTGAAACGGATTGCCCTTATCTTACACCTCCTTCCAAAAGTGGAAGAAATGAACCTCTTTATCTAGAAGAGATAGTGAAAGCTATTGCTGAGTTAAGAGGAGAGGATTATGAAAAAATAGCAGACATTACGACTGCTAATACTAGGCGGCTTTTCGGGATATAGTAAATCTGTTATTATAATAATATGAAATATAATCACTTAAAGATAGAGAAGAAATGGCAATTGTTCTGGGATGAGAACGATATTTTTAAAACATCATATCCTTCAGATAAACCAAAATTCTATTGCCTTGATATGTTTCCATATCCTTCGGGAGCGGGATTGCATATTGGTCATCCTAGGGGATATACAGCGAGTGATATAGTTTCTAGGTATAAGAGGATGCGTGGATTCAATGTACTTCATCCGATGGGTTGGGATGCTTTTGGGCTTCCGGCAGAGAACCATGCTCTCAAGACTGGTGTTCAACCTCAAGTATCAACTAGGGGGAATATAAAGAAGATTAAGGAACAGATTAGGGCGTTGGGGCTTTCTTATGACTGGTCAAGGGAGATAAATACGACCGATCCTGAATACTATAAATGGACACAATGGATATTCATTAAACTTTTTGAGAGGGGGTTGGTTTATGAGTCCGATCTTCCGATTAATTGGTGTCCGTCATGTAAAACCGGTTTAGCCAACGAAGAGGTTGTTAATGGCGAGTGTGAGAGGTGCAATTCTAAAGTGGAAAAGAAGGATATAAGGCAATGGGTGCTTAAGATTACAGAATATGCTGATCGTTTACTCAATGATCTAGAATCTCTTGATTGGCCGAATAAGATAAAAGAGATGCAGAGGAATTGGATAGGCCGATCGGAGGGAACTGATCTTATTTTTAAGACAGGAGATGGGGAGAGTATAAAGGTCTTTACTACCCGAGTTGATACGATCTTTGGAGCCACTCTGCTTATACTTGCCCCTGAACATCCTTATGTCGCGAAAGCGAAGAAGGTCTCTGATAATCCAGAGGAGATAGATTTATATATTAAAAAAACAAAATTAAAGACTGATATTGAAAGAACAGACTTAACTAAAGAGAAGACCGGAGTCAAGATTAAGGGTGTTTATGCCATAAATCCAGCTAACGGAGAGAGGATTTCAATATGGATAGCTGATTATGTTTTATCTTCCTATGGATATGGCGCGATAATGTCGGTCCCGGCTCATGACAGTAGAGATTACGAGTTTGCTAAAAAGTATAATTGTGAGATTAGGGAGGTTATCTCCGGAGGTGATATTTCGAAGGGTGCTTATCTTGGCAAAGGTAAGCTCATTAATTCTGGTGATTTTAATGGGATTGATTCAGATAAAGCTGGTCCTGCGATTGTAGAACGATTAAAAGAGGCATCGCCATCAGTTAATTACAAGCTAAGGGACTGGATTTTTTCACGACAAAGATACTGGGGTGAGCCGATACCTTTAATTCATTGTGAAAAATGTGGAGTTGTCACTGTTCCTGAGGAAGATCTTCCGGTAAAGCTTCCGGAAGTTGATAAGTATCAACCGACTGGTACTGGTGAATCGCCATTAGCAGGGATAAAAGAATGGGTTGAGGTTAAATGTCCTAAATGTTCTAGTTTGGCCAAAAGGGAGACCAACACTATGCCTCAATGGGCTGGTTCTTGCTGGTATTATCTTAGATATATTGATCCCTATAATGATAAAGAGATGGTTGATCCACGGAAAGAGAGATACTTTATGCCGGTTGATCTCTACATCGGAGGAGCTGAGCACGCAGTTCTTCATTTATTGTACTCCCGGTTCTGGCATAAGGTGCTTTATGATATTGGAAAAGTTTCAACTAAAGAGCCGTTTCAAAAGCTAAAAAACCAAGGACTTATCCTGGCCGAAGGAGGAGAGAAGATGTCTAAATCAAAAGGGAATACTGTTTCGCCAGATGAGATAATAGAAGAATATGGTGCGGATTCTCTTCGCCTTTATGAAATGTTTATTGGTCCGTTTGACGATTCGGTTGCATGGAATAAAAGAGGTATAATTGGTATTAGAAGATTTTTGGACAAGGTTTGGAATATTAAGATTGGAGATATTATTGAGGAAGATAGATTATTACATCGGACCATAAAAAAAGTAACAGAGGATTTAGAAAACTTTAAATTTAATACAGCGATAAGTGCTCTTATGATTTTAATAAATAATTGGAGTAAAAAAGAGGTTTCTAAGGATAATTTTATGGTTTTTCTTAAAATATTATCTCCTTTTGCTCCTCATATATCTGAGGAGCTTTGGATGTCTTTAGGAAATAAAGAGAGTATTTTTTTTGAAAAATGGCCTGAATATAATTCTGAATTAACTAAAAAAGATGTAATAACTTTAATTATTCAAATAAACGGCAAAATCCGTGATAAAATAGAAGTAGAGATAGATATTTCAGAAGAAGATGCCAAAGAGATTGCAATTTCTAGAGAAAAAATTAAGAATTGGGTAAAAAGTAAAGATATTAAAAAAATAATTTTTGTAAAAAATAAGTTGATAAATATTATAATTTGAGTTAGGGTCTTCACTTAAAAATATGTGTGGAATAATTGGTTATATAGGAAAAGGTAATGCCTTAGAGATAGGTATTAAAGGGCTCAAACGGCTGGAGTATAGGGGTTATGATTCAGCTGGTTTAGCGATAAATATTAATAATAGAATTAGTTGTATAAAAGAGGTTGGAAAAGTTGAGGAATTAGAAAAAAAGTTACAGAAAAAGGGAGTAACAGAAGGAAATGTAGCTATTCTTCATTCAAGATGGGCAACTCATGGAGAGGTTACTGAAAATAACACTCACCCTCATTTTGTTAATGGTATATATGTTGTTCATAATGGAATTATTGAAAATTATCGTGAAATAAGAAAAAAACTTGAAGAAAAAGGTCATAAATTTTATTCTGATACCGATAGTGAAGTTCTACCGCATTTAATAGATTATTTTTTTAAGAGTAATCTTGAAGATGCAGTTAGAAAAGCATTAAAATTAATTAAGGGCACTTATGGATTAGCGGTAATATCAGAAAAAGACCCTGATAAAATTGTAGTCGCTAGAATGTTTTCTCCCCTTGTAATATCAATAAACAACAATGGTGGTTTTGTCGCCTCTGACCCTTCTGCTATAATATCACATTCTAAAAATATGATTTTTTTAGAAGATGGGGAGGTGGCAGTTATTAGAAAAGATGATTTTATTATTACTGATCTTGATAATCAGGCTAAGAATCGGGAGGAGATTGAACTTGATTGGGATTTTGAAGGGGCACAGAAGGGAGGTCATCCTCATTTTATGATCAAGGAGATAATGGAACAGCCAGAGACGGTGACTAATTCAATAAGGGGAAGATTACTTTTCGGTGAAGGTACGGCCAAACTTGGAGGGTTGGAATTAGTAGAAGAGCGATTAAGTGAGATTAAGAAGATAAACATAATCGCTTGTGGGACATCCTATTATTCCGGCTTAATTGGTAAATATATGATTGAGGAGATAGCCGGGATGCCGGTTGAGGTTGACCTTGCCTCGGAGTTTCGCTATCGTAATCCGATTATTAAAAAGGATGAGCTTTATCTTTTCATATCCCAGTCTGGGGAGACAGCTGATTCCTTGGGAGCTTTAAGAGAGGTAAAAAGAAAGGGCTCGTTGACCTTGGGTATCGTTAATGTGGTCGGTTCAAGTTTGGCGAGAGAGACCGATGCTGGGATATATAATCATGCTGGGCCGGAGATCGGAGTCGCGTCAACCAAGGCTTTTACTTCTCAAGTGACAATCTTGGCCCTTTTAGCTCTTTTCTTGGGAAGAAAGAGGGGATTGTCGTTACAAGAGGGCAAGGAGATAGCCGAAGATATTACCACTCTTCCTGATGCTATAAACAAGGTATTAAAACTTACTCCAGAGATAAAGGTTTTAGCCGAGAAGTACAAAGATTATTCCAATATCTTATTCATAGGAAGAAAGTATAATTATCCAGTTGCCTTGGAGGGAGCTTTAAAATTGAAAGAAATCTCATACATCCATGCTGAAGGATTATCCGCGGGGGAGATGAAGCATGGATCTATCGCTATGATTGATGAGAATTTTCCGACAGTGGCTATCTGTCTTTCTGATACTGTGCGGGATAAGATGATATCCAATATCCAAGAGGTTAAGGCCAGAAAGGGTCCGATTATAATATTAGCGTCTGAAGGTGATGATGATATTCTTAATCTAACAGAAGATATTATTCGCATTCCTGAAGTCAAAGAGATCTTATCGCCGATATTGTCAGTTATACCGTTGCAGATATTTGCCTACTATATTTCAGTTGCCCGGGGTATCGATCCCGATAAGCCGCGTAATTTGGCAAAGTCGGTAACAGTTGAATGATTTGAAAGAAAGATGATGAAAACCGATAAAAAAAAGATAAGATATCTTTGTATGGGGGGAGGAAACGCTATGCCTAAGGCGGTTTTGTCTGAATTAAAAAAGAAGCCAGTATTTATTTCGGTCATTTGTGCTATGCTTGATTCTGGCGGTTCGGCTGGGAGACTACGAAAGGATTACAAGATTAATTCTCCGGGGGATATAAGGAGAGCATTTTTGGCCTTAGCCAATACTTCTCCAGCTGTTGAAAATCTTTTTAATTTTAGGTTTGAGGCGGGTGATCTCAAAGGACATAACTTCGCCAATCTTTTTATAACCGCCCTTGAACTGAGTACTAATAATTATTATAAGACGATAACAGAGATTAAAAGGTTGTTAAATATTAAACACGAGGTTCTTCCAGCGACATTGGATCGTTCTGAACTTTATACGGTTCTTGAAAATGGTAAGATAGTAAAAGGAGAAACCAATATTGATATACCTAAACATAATAGGGATTTAAAAATAAAGAAGGTTTTTTTAAAGCCCAAAGCCAACGCCTATCCTCTTGCTCTTAAAGCGATTAAAAAGGCAGATGTGATAGTGATAGGTCCTGGAGATCTCTATTCTTCTTTAGCTCAAATACTTCTTACCGAAGGGATGGCTGAGAGTATTAGAAAGAGCAAAGCTAAAAAGATATATCTTTGCAATCTAATGAATAAATACGGGGAGACTAATGATTATTCGGTAGAGGATTTTACCAATAAGATAGAGGGGTTTATAGGCGGACCAGTGGATCGGGTGATATATAACAACAAAAAGATCACTTCGCAAAGGATTAGTAAGTATAGAAAAAAGAATCCTGAGCTTTTGGACCTGGTTACAACTAATTCAGTAGTTAATAAGAATAAGTTTATCGGAGCTGATATCGTGACTGCTTCGGGTGATATAGTTCACGATTCTAAGAAGTTGGTTGAGACGATACTGAGTTGTTGAGATTAAATTTTAATATTTTAAGACATCCTGCTATAATAACCAAAATAATTAAAAAAAATGACAAAAGCAGTAATTATAGCTGGAGGAAACGGAGTTCGGATGCAGCCTTTAACATTGGCGCGACCTAAACCATTATTAAAAGTGGCAGGCAAGACGATCTTAGAACATAATCTAGATCAGCTGGAAGGATTGGTTAAGGAGGTAGTTATAGTAATCGGTTATAGAGGAGATATGATTCAATCATTAATAGGTGATCGTTATGGTAAGATAAAGGTGAAATATGTTATTCAGGAATCCCAATTAGGAACTGGCGATGCAGCTAAGAGGGCTACTGGAATGATAAAGGATAAATTCCTTTTAATGAACGGTGATGACCTTTATTTCAAGGAAGATATTAAGAATTGTCTTAAAAAGTATCCTTCAATATTATTGGGCACGGTAAAGAATCCATCATCTTTTGGAGTGATTGAGTGTCATGATGATTTTGTCAGGAGTATAACTGAAAAGCCCGAGAATCCGCCAGCTGATAGCTTAGTTAATACAGGACTTTACTTCTTAGACAAATCAATCTTTGATTTTAAGATTGAAAAGTCGCCGAGGGGCGAGCTTGAATTCACTGACTATATCCGCGCATTAATAATGAATCAAAGACTCTATTTTGCGACTGCTTCTAAATGGATGCCGGTATCTTATCCTTGGAATCTTCTGGAAGCGAATGAATATATGATAGAAAAGACGAAAAAGTCGTTAAGAGGGAAGATTGAGAAAGGTTGTGTAATTATTGGTAATGTTGAAATTGAATCAAGTGTCTTTATTAAATCTGGAACACGGATAGAGGGACCAGTTCGTATAGAGTCTGGAACGATTATAGGTCCTAATGCATTTATTAGAGGCAATACGATTATCGGCAAAGATTGTCGTATAGGGGCTGGAGTAGAGATTGAGTCGTCGGTTATCGGTAATGGTGTGTACATCTCTCACTTAACTTATATTGGCGACACGATTATCGGTGAAAATTGCAATATCGGAGGAGGGACTATAATAACCAATATGCGTTTAGATAAGCAGAGTATAAAGATTGAGGTTAAGGGTAAAAAGATTAATAGCGGAAGGAAGAAATTTGGGGCGGTAATTGGTGATAGAGTGAGTATTGGAATCAATTGTTCGGTAATGCCCGGTACAATGATTAAGAACGACTCGTTGATTTATCCCGCCTCAGTAGTGAAAGGAAACATTTAATTAAAATGAATCATTTTATAGCAGGAATTGACGGTGGAGGAACCAAGACAGAATGCCTTGTTTTTGATATTAAAGGTAACCTAGTAGGTAGGGCTTTGACTGGTCCTTCCAGTCTAAGAAACCAGGGCTTGGAGATTTGTGCTAAGAATGTAGCCAAGTCCCTTAAAGAAGCTATTGGTAAGAAGAAGGGAATGATATCAATTTTCGTCGGTTTAGCTGCAGTGACGGAAGAGTACACTGGAAAGACAGACCTCATCAAGAAAGAATTATTAAAAGATAAAAGAGTATTAAGAGATAATGTAATTATTGGAAGCGATCAGGAAGCGGCCTTTTGGTCAGGGACTGACGAGCCGGATGGAATTGTTGTTATCGCCGGGACGGGAAGTGTTGTTCGGGGATGGAATAATGAAAAGAGCTTTAAGGTTGGCGGATGGGGCTATTTCGCCGATGAGGGTTCGGCTTTTTGGGTTGGTTCTCAGGCATATCAAGCCATAGCCAAAGAGCTTGATGCTCGTGGAAAGAAGACTATCATTACTAAACTTTCTGGGTTTAATAATATGAAAGATCTTAATATGGCGGTTTATAAAGATCCGATGAAGGCTATTCCGTCATTGTCAGTAGCAGTTAATACTGCGGCTAAAAAAGGTGATCGCATCGCCTTAGGAATACTAGAGGAGGGGACTGAAGAGTTATCGCTGGGGGTTGCGACTGTTGTTAAAAAACTTGACTTCAAGAAAGATTTTCCGTTAGTGATTGTCGGCGGAATGTTCCAGTCAAAGATATTTGAGACTCTCTTTAGAGAGAAGGTCAAAAAAAGTATACCGTTTGCCAGATTTATTATTCCCACCGAATCACCGGCTTTTGGAGCTCTGAAGCTGGCGATGAAAAAGTTTTGTATTATTAAATAAAAACAAGAGATGAAAAGAAGATTAAAAGAAGTTGATAGGAAGATTTTTGATTTATTGAAGACCGAGAGAAAAAGGAGAGAAGAGGGGTTAGAGATGATACCTTCCGAGAATCATACTTCTTTGGTGGCTCTTGAGCCGTTATCTTCAATTATGAATGATAAGTATGCTGAAGGGTATCCCGGTAAGAGATATTATGGCGGATGTGAGGTTATTGATCAGATGGAAACACTCTGTCAAGAGAGAGCGAAAAGATTATTCAATGTCCCTTATGTTAATGTACAACCTTATTCTGGTTCTTCCGCTAACCACGCAGTCCATTTTGCTGTATTAAATCCAGGCGACAAAGTTATGGGTATGGATCTTAAGGTCGGAGGACATCTGACGCATGGCTTTAAGGTTAATTTTTCTGGCAAGTATTATAAGGCTGTTTCGTATGGAGTTAAAAAAGATGGCAGAATAGATTATGAAGGGATGGCAAGAATTGTTAAGAAAGAGAAACCGGGACTTATTTGGGCCGGGACAACTGCCTATTCTCGGATAATTGATTGGAAATCTTTTAGAAAGGCGGCGGATTCGGTTGGGGCATATCTGGTTGCCGACATAGCCCACATTGCCGGCTTGGTTGTGGCAGGCGTTCATCCTAGTCCAGTTCCTTACGCCCATATTGTTACCACGACGACGCATAAGACATTGCGGGGACCGAGAGGTGGAATAATTATGGTTACGCCATCAGGATTAAAAAAGGATTCTGAGATTATTAGCAAAATAGACAAAGCGGTTTTCCCCGGACTTCAAGGCGGACCGCACGAACATCAAATTGCTGGTATTGCTGTTTGTTTACATGAGTGCTCAACTAAGAGTTATCAAAAGTATGGTAAGCAAGTAGTAAAAAATGCTGACACACTAGCTAGGGAGCTTGTTAAACTGGGTTTTGATTTAGTTTCTGGCGGAACTGATAACCATTTAATGATCATTGATTTAAGGAATAAAGGAATTTCTGGTCAGGATGCTCAAGATATTTTAGATAAGGCAGGTATTACGGTTAACAAGAATGCGATTCCGTTTGATCCTAATCCGCCATTTCGGCCTTCAGGAATTCGTCTTGGTACACCGGCTATAACTACCAGAGGTATGAAAGAGAAACAGATGAAGATGATAGCTTTTTGGATTAAAGAGGTGATTGAGAATAATGACGAAAAAATATGCAGAAGAGTTAAGAAGGAAGTAAAAGACCTCTGTAAAATGTTTCCTATACCATGAAGATAGACGGAAGAAAGATTGCGGAGGGGATTATAGAGGAGGCGAGGAGAGAGATTGAGAGCAACTCTTTGTCTCTTGAGTTAGGGGTGGTTCTTGTTGGAAACGACCCTGTCTCTCTTTCATATATTTCTCAAAAGGAAAAGAGTTGTCTTAAAGCGGGAATAAGGTTTTCTCTTCATCAGTTTCCTGAGGAGATTAGGAAGGAGCAACTCATAACCCAAATATCATCTATTTCCTCTTCTGGTGTGATAGTTCAATTACCACTTCCATCAGATCTTGATGAGCAAGAGATTCTTGACGCGGTTTCGCCAGAGAAGGATGTTGATCTCTTAACAACTACCTCGCTGGGGAGATTTTACTCAGGTGACTTTTCAATTCTACCTCCTACTACAGCGGCGATAGCCCATATTCTTGAAGAAACACCAATTAAGGGAAAGTGTGCGGTCATCGTGGGAGCGGGAAGATTGGTCGGAAGACCTCTTATGAACTGGCTAATATCAAAAGGAGCTACGGTATCAGTAGTAAGGAGCTCTACTCCGAATATATCTTACTTTACGAAAGAGGCAGACATTATTGTCTCAGGAGTAGGGAAAACTGGTTTAATAACAGGAGAGATGGTTAAGCCAGGTGCGATTGTTATAGACGCCGGAACAAGCGTTGAGGGGAACGCAATCAGAGGAGATATTGATATTGAGAGTGTTTCTAAAGTTGCATCTAAAGTTTCTCCGGTTCCTGGGGGAGTGGGACCGATAACGACGGCTTTTTTGATCGTTAATATGATAACTCTGAATAAGAGATATGGTTATAATCCACCATCGAGAAGTTTTCAAAAAAGTTGATAAAAACAATCTATTTTTCTTACTCTTTTTTCGGTAATTAATCTTTCTCAAATTCAGCAAGGACAATAAATTATTTTATATTTTTATTTTACTTCATAAATAATAGAAGTAGGTTTCATTTTTTTTATTTTATTATAAACAGCTTTAAAAAAAACAAACAACTGTCACAAACATACTCATCTTGTACATACTCTTGATATATCTCCTAGGTTTATTAAGATGGTAACATCACGACGAAAAGGGCTCTCTAAGAGTTTTGTCTCGACGAAAGCCTCTTTCATTTCCGTTCATTTTTATCATACCTTAATTTTTCTTCAAGCGAGTCTATGAAATCAAAAATTGATTCCTTAATTGAAAAAGATTTTTATG
>CAZIZF010000002.1:17958-33628 GCA_964543755.1 uncultured Candidatus Saccharibacteria bacterium | reverse complement strand
TTGCTAAGCCGTCGCGGGTTAAACCGCTTGTGGGTTCGAATCCCACTCTCTCCGCTAGTTGGGAAGTAAGTGGTGGGGTGACCGAGTGGCTTAAGGTGGCAGTCTTGAAAACTGTTGTGCTCAATAGCACCGTGAGTTCGAATCTCACCCCCACCGCCAAATATTAACTACTTAGAATGAAGAATAACTTATTTACCGGTAGAAAGATTGTTATCGCCACTAAGCATAAAAAAGAAGATGTCATTGCTCCGTTGTTGGAGCGACATCTAGATGTGCAGGTGGTTATTCCAGAAAATTTTAACAGTGATAAATTTGGCACATTTACTAGGGAGATAAAAAGAGTCGGCAATCAATTGGAAGCAGCAAGAATCAAAGCCATTACGGCTATGGAATTAACAGGCACTAATCTTGCGGTTGCAAGTGAAGGAAGTTTTGGAGAACACCCTTCTATGCCTTTTATGCAGTCAAACTTGGAACTTGTTCTGCTCATTGATAAAAAGAATAACTACGAAATCAGAGGACACCATCGCACATTTGAGACGAATCTGGACGGTACCTATGTCTCCAGTATTGAAGAGGTTCTTGAATTGGCAAAAAAACACAATTTTCCCGAACATGGCTTGATTTTGCGTCGCAGCGAAAAAAGCCGCTTTGGTGTTTATAAAGAGATCAAGACATTAGAAGAACTGATATTGCGGGCAAAGAAGATGTTATCTTCTCCATTTCTAAAGAGAATCTTTGTTGAAACTGATATGCGCGCTCACAGGAATCCAACCAGAATGAAAGCAATTGAGAAAGCTACAGAGGATTTGATTAAAAATATCCGTTCATCTTGTCCACAATGCGGCTCTCCTGGTTTTGTGGTTACTGGTTTCAAGAAAGGTCTTTTATGTCGGTCATGCAAATTGCCCACTGATTTACCTCAAAAAGAGATTTACCTCTGCGGAAAATGTGGCTTTTCTCTTGAGAAACCTGTAACGAAGTACGGAAAGCTTGCAGACCCGAAGGATTGTGATCATTGTAATCCCTGAATCTGAAAACTATTTTGAATTAGTTGATTATGTATTTTTTAAAAAAGATACTATAATTAAAAATAATAAAAATCCTTGCGCAAAATAGCGAAATGAGATAATATTTTAGAAAGAAGCTAATTAAATGTTTAAAATACCTTTTTTTAATAAGAGTGAGAAATACCTTGGGATAGATATAGGGACATCTTCAGTGAAGGTTGTTGAGCTTTCTCATAATAGAAAAGAGATAGTTCTTGAGAATTATGGTGAGAAAATAAATGAGATGAACGAGGAAGAGATGGAGGGTGGTATAGGGAAAAGAGAATTATTCTCGTCGGATCGTGAGATAGCCAACAGCGTGAAGGATATATTAACTAAGGCGAAGATTGAGACGAAAGAAGCTGTTTTTTCGCTTCCGGATTTTATGAGTTTTTTCACTGTTCTTACTATTCCTCGGATGCCTAAAGAGGAGATTGCTTCGGTTATTCAATTTGAAGCAAAACAGTACGTGCCTTTGCCTTTACAGGAGATGGCGCTGGATTGGTTGTTGATTGACGAGGATAAGGAGAAGGATATCAAAAAGGATTTTGAGATATTATTAGTCGCTGTCCCGCATAAGACTATACTTAAATATCAAAAGATAGCTGAAATGGCGGGGATCAAGGTATCGGCGGTTGAGGCCGAGGTCTTTAGCTTAGTTAGGGCAGGGGTTAAGAAAGATGATATTTCTAAGACAGTTCAACTAATTGATATTGGGATTCAGAGTACTACGATAACTATAGTTAAAGATGGAATCATTCGTTCGACATACAGTATAGATTTTTCGCTCGGCAAAAATATCAAACAACTTGCAAGTAATTTAGATACAAACTATAATGAAGCCGAGGAGTTAATAAAGAGCAAGGGACTAAAAGATGAGAATATGAGTTCTTTACTACGAGCGCAAGTAGATAGTCTCATATTTGAGTCAAGGCAGGTTTCTGATAATTATTTTAAGAACAAGAAGAGAGAGATAGAAAAGATTGTAATTGCTGGGGGTATGGCTCTGATGCCTGGATTTGTAGAGTATTTTTCCGAGAAGATAAAGAAGGAGACCGAGGTGGCAGATCCTTTCTTAAATATCTCTTATCCCTCGTTACTCAGGGATATTATCAAGGAAATGGGACCGCGATATTCTGTGGCTGTCGGTTTAGCTCTTCGTAATATTGAGAATAAAAAATAAATAAAAAAAATAGTTATGGAGATAATTCCAAAAAAGAAAGAAAAGGAGACTTCTTCAATTATAACTATAGTTCAACGCATCGGGTTGGGTTTTTTTGTCCTTTCGATTATTATTCCAGTAATACTTGTTATCCTTACATGGAAGACAGATCAGGAAGTGGACGAAATAAGAATGGAGATAGACACTAAGAAGAGTCCCGAGATGATCTTGTTAGAAGATGAGATGAGAGGTCATCATCAAAGGGTTTCTGACTTCGCGTTTATACTTGACAAACGCATATCATTGAATCCGATGCTTGAAGTTATAGAGAGAAACATCCACCCTAATGTCTATCTTTCAGATATTCAGATAGATACCAATGAGAGGAGTATAAAGACGAACGGGATTGCTACTGACATAGTTGCTTTTGACCAGCAGGTTAAACTTTTTGAAGAAGAAGAGATGATATTAAGCTTGGGAATAGAATCTTTTACCAGAATGGATAACGGCCAGATTTCATTTCCAATGACCATCACTTTTAACGATCAATTATTTAACTTAAATAATTAAAAATGGAGATTAAAAAGATATTAATATTTTATTTCTTAGCAATACTGATATTATTTTTCGTTTCTCTACCGCTCTTTCACGATTATCTTGCACAGAGAGCTATACTGATTGCGGAGAGAGAGAATCTTGAGCATGAAGAGATACATCTTAATGAGATGATGAAAATAAAGAGCGAGCTTGTTCCTTACAGTTCAATACTGAAGGATATTGAGAGAGGGCTTCCCGCAGATCCTGCTCTTCCATCACTAATCAGACATCTTGAAGAGTTGGTTGTTAATTCTGGTCTTCAGATGACAGATATAGGTCCTTTTTCTACAACCGAGTTGATAGAGAGGCCCAATTTGAGAGAGACCAGTATTGAGATGAAAGTTGTCAGTAATAGTTACGATTCTCTTAAAAATTTTATAGAGGAATTGGAGCGGTCGATAAGACTTATTAATATCTCAAGCGCGACTATTGCGTCGGAAGTTGACGAAGAAAATAGAATTCGCTTTTCATTATCACTTTCATTAAAAACTTATTCTTACTAACAATGGCTACTAATTTTTTACAAGAAAAGAAGAAGCAAGAAGTATTGATCTATGTTATAGTATTCGCTATTATCTTTACCGCCCTATACCATTTTGTTGGGATTAACTTTGACTTTAAGAAGCCAGGGGTTGTTTTGGAAGAAAGAGATGATTTTCATAAGATAGGAGCTACTTTAGAGCATATTAAGTCCACTCATGACCTTGACAACTTTAGAGCATTTACTCCAATACTACCCTTTGATGGCGTTCCTGGAAGATCTAACCTGTTTAGTATTGATAACATAGAGACTGTTGAAGAACCTTTTGAAGTGGAAGAGGAGAGTCTTGACAAAGAGCTTCCTCAGATAGAAGAAGAAAATGAATTGCCGGGGGAGGTAACAGAGGAAGTAGTAGAAGAGATTATTGAATAGTAGATATGGTTAAATTAATACCAAAATTGGTTGAAAAGGGAATAATCTCTGAAGAGGAGGCGGTTGCGCTTGAGTCCGATGTTAAGACTTCTGGTAAGAGGGAGGAGGAGATTATAATCGAGAAGAATATCCTTCCTGAAAAAGCTCTTTTTCAACTTAAAAGCGAGGTTATAAAGATACCGTTTGAGGAGGTTGAGATTGAAGAGGTCTCATTAAAAGCTTTAGAGTTTATCCCCGAGGAATCAGCTAAACACTACAAAATGGTTCCGTTGAGGATTAATGAGAATATCTTAGAGATAGGAATGGTCTATCCAGAGGATCTAAAAGCTCAAGAGATACTAAATTTTCTTGCTCGACAGAATAACTTCTCATATCAGGTTTTTCTTATCACCATCAGCAATTTTAATGCGATTTTGAAGCAGTACAGAACGCTTAAAAAAGAGTTTTCTCGAGCGCTTGAGAGTCTTGAAGAGGAACTTGAAAAGGAGAAGGAAGATTCCACGATATTCACAAGCGAGTTTGATTCGAGACCGTTAACAGGAGACGCTCCTGTCATTAAAATGGTTGCGGTGATATTGAAGTACGCTGTTGATGGATCTGCTTCGGATGTACATATAGAACCATTTAAGGATAAGTCGAGAGTTAGATTTAGAATTGACGGAATATTATATTCCTCAATCTTCTTTCCGGGTAAGATTCATTCGGCGATAGTTGCTAGAATCAAGATCCTTTCCAATCTTAAGATAGATGAGACCAGGATACCTCAAGACGGAAGGTTTTCAACAATGATTTACAACAAAGAGGTTGATTTTAGAGTGTCCACCTTCCCAACTTCACTGGGAGAGAAGGTGGTGATCAGGGTTCTTATCTCGGGCGAAGGTATCTATTCCTTTGAGGATCTTGGGATTACTGAGAGAAATCTTAGGGTTGTAGAGGAAGTGATTAAAAAACCGCATGGATTAATTCTTTCTACTGGACCGACTGGTTCAGGCAAGACGACGACCCTCTATTCAATAATGAATACTCTGAACCAGGATGCGGTCAATATAGTTACTCTTGAGGATCCAATAGAATATTTTCTGAAGGGGGTTAGCCATTCTCAGATAAGGCCGGATATAGGATATTCTTTTCCTCAAGGGCTTCGCCACATTTTGAGACAGGATCCGGATATCATTATGGTTGGGGAAGTGCGAGATGAAGAGACGGCAACTTTGGCAATCCAAGCCGCGCTTACTGGTCACGTAGTGCTCTCCACATTACATACTAACAATGCGGTCGGTGTGATTCTTCGTTTGGTAGATATGGGAATTCCTCCGTTCTTGCTTCCGCCCGCCTTAAGCATAGCGATAGCTCAGAGACTAGTCAGAAAACTTTGCCCTGACTGTAAAAAAAAGAAGAAGATATCTAAAGAGGAAAAGGATATCTTTGAGAAGGAGATAATCACTCTTCCTGAAGATATAAAGAAAGATATTGATATGTCGTCCTTAGAGGTCTATACAGCTATAGGATGTAAGAAGTGTAACTGGAGGGGGTATAAGGGAAGGATAGGTCTCTATGAGATACTTGAGATGACTGATCAATTGGGAGAAATAGTGATTAAAGATCTAACTGAGGAGAATATTTGGCGAGAAGCTAGGCGACAGAGAATGATTACTATTAAACAAGATGGGATACTGAAAGTGATAAAAGGATTGACTTCTATTGAAGAGGTCTTAAGAGTTAGCGAAGAAGTATGAATGATTACACAGAAAAATTAAATGATCTTTTGGTTCTGGCTGTGGAGAAGGGTGCTTCAGATCTTCATATATCAAAAGGTCATCCTCCCACACTTAGAATAACGGGAAGGCTTTCGAGCGTTCCCGGGATGGCGAAACTGACGGCTGAAGATTGTAAAGGTATTATCTTCGCTCTTATGACTGAAGAACAACAAGAGAGGTTTGTTAAAAGGAAGGAGATAGATTTTTCCTATAACTTTCAAAATAAGTATCGTTTTAGAGTTAATTCCTTTTTTCAGAGTGGATTTATGTCTTGTTCCCTGAGACTGGTTCCAACCAAGATAAAAAGTCTAGAGGAGCTTCGTCTGCCATTAGTTCTTAACAAGTTTACTGAAAGGAGTCAGGGTTTGGTTTTAATAACGGGACCTTCTTCGCACGGTAAGTCAACCACGCTCGCGGGATTAATAGATAGAATAAATCACCGGGACTTCAAGAGGATAATAACGATAGAGGATCCAATAGAATATATCTTTGAGGGTGATAAGTCGGTGATTGATCAAAGAGAAGTTCATCATGATACAGAGTCATTTCCTCGAGCCCTTAAATCGGTTTTCAGACAGGATCCAGATATCATCATGGTTGGGGAGATGAGGGATCCAGAGACGATATCAACTGTGGTAACAGCCGCAGAGACTGGTCATTTAGTATTTTCTACTCTTCATACTAATTCGGCCAGTGAGAGCATACATAGGATGATTGATTCTTTTCCTGGAGAACAACAAAACCAGATCAGGACCCAATTGGCTTCATCTCTACTTGGGATTGTATCTCAAAGACTTATTCCCAGAAAGGATGGTGGTTTGATACCTGCTTGCGAGATAATGTTTTCCACTCCAGCCACGGCAAATATAATACGTGAGAATAGGATTCATGAACTTGACTTTGTGATAGAGACATCGGCAGAGGAAGGAATGATCAGTTTAAATAAATATCTCTCCCATCTTATTCAAAAGGACGAGGTTTCAATAGATGAAGCTTTGATATATTCACGCCGACCCAGTGAATTAAAAAAATCAGTAAGTTAAAATATGAAATATAACTACCAAGGAAGGTTAAGTGATAATCAAATCCAATCGGGAAGTATTGAGGCTTCTTCCCGAGAGGAGGCTCTTGAGATACTTCAAAAAAATAATATATATGTCACTTTTTTAGAAGAAGAGAAATCTTCGGTGCTCAATAAACAGATAACTTTTTTTGAACATGCTAGCAGTAAGGACATTGTTCTCTTTTCAAGACAGCTTGCCATTATGGTTAAAGCTGGTGTTTCAATCACTGAGTCCTTGAGATCAATAGCCGAGCAGACCAAAAAAAAGAAGTTTAGAGAACAGATCAATAAAATTGGGGATAAGGTTGAAAGCGGAGAGATGATGTCTCGCGCTCTTGAATCTTATCCTAAGATATTTAATCCTTTCTATATCGGAATGCTCAAATCCGGAGAGGTATCTGGACGACTGTCCGAAACGTTTGAGTACCTAGCTGATCATCTGGAGCAGGAGTATAACTTTAATAGCAAGATTAAAGCTTCTTTTATCTATCCAGGGTTCATCTTTTTTACCTTTCTTGCCATACTAGTTATCCTGATGATTTTTGTGGTTCCAGGACTTGAAAAAATATTTGAAGGGATGGAATTACCATTAATAACTCGGATTATCTTTGGCTTGGGTGAGTTTCTAGTTCAATGGTGGTGGATGTTAGTTCTTGGATTGGTTGCTGGTATCTTCTCTTTTGTTCGTTTTGCCAGGACCTCTACAGGAAAGAAAACTATTGACGCCCTCTCTTTGAGGATTCCGTTGGTTGGGGAGTTTATCAAAAAGATTAACTTAGTTAGGATTGCTGAAAATCTTTCCACTCTTATAGCTGGTGGACTTCCTATAGTTCAAGCTTTGGAAGTTACCGCCGGGGTTATAACCAGTGATACTTACAAAAAGATAATCCTTGAGACAAAAGATAGCGTAAGGAAGGGAGAAGCGATCAGTTCGGTTTTAGCAAAGTATCCTGATTTTTTTCCGACACTCTTTCTTCAGATGGTAATAGTCGGAGAAAAGACTGGTAATATTGACACTTCATTAATAAATGTAGTAAGCTTTTATCGGGGAGACATAGATAGATCTCTTGAGGGGATGGTGAAGCTCTTGGAGCCGACAATGATTATTCTCATAGGAGGTCTTATTGGAGTGATGGTCGTCTCTTTGTTGACCCCGATATATCAGATTACGATTTAGTAAATTAAAAAGGTCGAGAATAAATAAAAGAAATAAATAAAAAGATATGAAAAAGAAAAAAGGTTTTACGCTTATTGAACTTTTGGTCGTTATAACAGTTATTGCCATATTGGCTTCAACTGTATTAGTTAATCTTAGAGGAGCTTCAGATCGAGCAAAAGATTCTAGAATTACATCAGCCCTTAGTCAAGCAAGAGCTGTCGCGGAGATAATCTATTCCAGAAATCTTGAGTATAACAATCTTTGTAGTACCCCTTCTGCTCTTGGTGCAACAGATCAACTGCCAGTTCTTCAAACAGAGATTACAGAAAATGGACCTGGGACAATTCACTGTTACGCAAGCGGTAATGACTATTGTGTTTCAGCGGCGCTGAATGATGGCGGGTTCTGGTGCATTGACGGTTCGAGATCGAAAAGAACAACAGCAAACACATGCACATCTGCAACGAGTGAGTGTAATTAATATCAGGGTTAAGTAACCTAAAAAACACCCTCTTTAAATTTAGGAGGGTGTTTTTTTGACTTAATAACACCGATTAGGGTATAATAATCTAATGATTTGGATACTAATATTTGTCCTGGGAACACTGGTGGGATCCTTCCTTAATTGTCTCATCTACCGACTTGAGGTCAAGGAAGGTTTTGTTAAAGGAAGATCATACTGTCCTCACTGCAAAGAAACTATTAAGGCAATTGACCTCATTCCGATTTTCAGTTTTCTCTTCTTAAAAGGAAGATGCAGGTATTGCAATAAAAGGATATCGATCCAATATCCCCTTGTTGAGACGGCGACGGGAATAATCTTTACTATTATCGCGTTTTTTCAATTAAACGAAGGAGTATTGGAAATATCTTATCTCTTTCTCATCTTCTCTTTGATGATCATAATCTTTGTTTATGATCTCAAGCATTACTTAATCCCTGACGAGGTGATATTCACTGCTATTGGAGCTGCGCTTATATGGCACGGGACTCTCTTTTTGTCAGGGACAATATCTTTACCTGAGTTGATTAGTTTTCTCTTGTCGGGAATCGGAGCGGCTGGCTTTTTCTTGATGATATTTACAGCATCAAAAGGGACTTGGATGGGGTTTGGAGATATTAAACTAGCTCTTTTTCTCGGTCTCTTCTTGGGCTATCCCGGGATATTAGTTGCCTTATTCTCATCTTTCATATTAGGTGCTATAATAGGATCAGTGGTAGTATTATTAAAGAAAAAGAAAATGCGAAGCGAGATACCATTCGCTCCATTTCTTGTATTAGGTACGATACTAGCATTTTTCTGGGGCGGATCAATGTTGGAGTGGTATCTTAATATCTTATTGATAAATGTTTAGAGTATCTAAAAACAGAAGAAAGCAAAGAGGAATGACCTTGATTGAGATTTTGGTTGTGATTACTGTGATTGGGGTTATAACGGGTGTTGCGTGGGCTAATTTTAGACATCTTGGGAAGGCATTTGATATTGAGAGGGATATCAATCGTATGGCTCAAGAGGTGAGGGCATCTCTTCAGACAGCGATGGCTATGAAAGATTTTGAAATTGGTGATATAGAGGGATGTACTACCACTGTTGGCACTATACCTGTGGTTATCTCTTACGGCGCCAATTTTCGAACCAATCAAGGGTTTTACGACAAGATGGTTTATGTTATAAACAACAGTAGTACTCATCCTAATTTTGGCAAAATCATCTGTTCTAAAGAGCTAGAGACCATTGATTTTGAGCAAGGATCAATATCTTCCATCAAGACACTTTCTGGTAGTGCCACATCATCGGCCAGTGTAGTTGATATTATCTTTACGCCACCCCATCCAAGAACCTATATTGGAAGTATTGAGATTGAGACGGGAACGGGGAGATGGAAATCAAAATATGACAAGGTGGAGATAACTATCCTCTCAAGTGAGACGGGAGATCAAAGGACTTTGAGAGTTAATAGCGCTGGAATGATAGAGATAATTCAACCTTAATTATGAAACAAAAAGATTTTTATCATCGAGGAATGACCTTTTTAGAATTGATGGTCGCCATCTCTGTTTTGATAGTTGGTATATCCGGAACAGTGGGACTTATATCCATGACAATCTCTGCCGCTGCGACAACAACATCTCAACTAAAAGCGGCCTATTTAGCTCAAGAAGGGATAGAGGTGGTCCGTAATATTAGAGATAGTAATTGGGTTAAAGGTGATGATTGGCTGACGAATATTAATACTAATTGTACTTGCTGTGAGGTCGCCTATAACCTTAGCACTATAACTCCCTGTCCTGGAGGAGTTCCTCAAAGATTGACCTATACTGGCGGATTCTATGGGTACGCGCCTGGAGGAGAAGAAACAATCTTTAGTAGAAAAATAGAGACATCTATAGGGGCAGATGGTCATTTGAGAGTGAAGTCAACAGTATATTGGGATGAGAAAGGTGTTGAACGAAGCGTAACAGTGGTCCAAAATCTATATAATTGGAAATAAGATATGAAGAAGAGACGACAAAGAGGATTCACACTTATTGAACTTCTAATTTCAATGCTCATATTTATCATCATTGTAGGAGGAGTAGTTAATGTTTTACTTACTAGTATAACTTTTCAGCAGAGAATAATGGCTGACCAAAAGATGTTGGCAGAAATTAGTTTTGTTTTAGAATATATGAGTCGGACATTGGCGATGGCTCAAAAGGACATTGGTGGTACGTGTATTAGTGCAAACCACAATTATGAAGGAAGTACGAGTACGATAAGATTTCTGAATTTTGATAATGAATGTCAGGAATTCTTACTTGAGGGTAATGCTATAAAAGAAAGGATTGCGAATTCATCCAGTTCTTCTCATCTTCCATTAACTCCTTCCTCATTAACATCAGGGAATATTATAGTAACGGATCTGATTTTTAATAATGCTGGAAGCACTTGGAGTTCTCCGGCTGATAATCAATCCAAGGTGGTAATAAGCTTAAAAGCAAAATCGAAAACGGGAGATTCCGACTTATCCCTCCAAACAGTCGTTTCTCAACGTCGGCTTAATATTACATTTTAATTATGAAAAACAAGGGCTCTGCAATCTATTTTTCTTTAATAGTTCTGGCGGTAATACTTGGGATGGTCTTGGGCTTAAGCGCAATGCTTGTGTCTCAAATAAAGGTGGTGCGGGGAATGGGAGATTCGGTTGTCGCTCTCTATGCCGCTAATTCTGGTATTGAAAAGGGGCTTTATCTTCTTCGCGTTCAAACACCATCATCATTTCCCCATAACGCAACAAGTACAATTAATTTAAATGGTTCCACTGCTAATTATAAATTAATTATTGATAGTGGATTATTGATGCCTGGTGGCGCTACTGGTGGCTGTGCAAAAAACTATTTTTGTATAAGATCAGAGGGAGATTACAGGGGAATCAAAAGAGCTATTGAGGTTGGAAACTAATGTTGAGGGATGAAGCTAAAAAGAGAATAGAGAAATTAAGGGAGATTATAGATTACCACAGATATCTTTACCATGTACTTGACAGGCAGGAGATATCAGATGAAGCTCTTGACTCTTTAAAGAAGGAGCTCTTTACTCTTGAGAATAGGTATCCTGAATTGATTACTCCTGATTCCCCGACCCAAAGAGTTGGAGGAACTCCACTTAAAGAGTTTAAGAAGATAAGGAGGGCTTGGCCGATGCTCTCGCTTAATGACGTTTTTTCAAAAGACGATCTGATTGACTGGGTAAAGAGGATAGAAAAGCTATTACCTGAAAGTAAAAAGGAATTTTTCTGCGAGTATAAAATAGATGGTCTTGCTTTTGAGGCAGTATATGAGAAAGGCATCTTTGTTTCCGGTTCAACCAGAGGGGATGGAATAGTTGGAGAGGATGTAACCGAAAACCTAAAGACTGTGTCATCTCTACCACTAAGAATAAAGAGCAACGAAGATAGGGTGATAATAAGGGGAGAGGTCTTTATAACCAAAAACGATTTTGAGAAGATTAATTATAAAAGGAAGAAAGAAGGCCTTGTTCCATTTGCCAATCCGCGAAATGTTGCCGCTGGCTCAATACGACAGCTTGATCCAAAGATAGCTGCTTCAAGAAATCTTAATTCATTTGCATATGACTTGGTAACTGAATTAGGAACAAAGACCCATTCTCAAAAACATGATTTATTAAAATCAATCGGATTTAAAGTTAATCCTTATGACAAGGTCTGTCAAAGTGTAGATGAAATTTTTTCTTTTTATGAGGATTGTAAGAAGAGACGACAAAAACTACCTTATGAGATAGACGGTATTGTTGTAACGATTAATGACAATAAGGTCTTTAAGGAGTTGGGTTCGGTGGGAAAAGCCCCGAGAGGCGCGATCGCATTCAAGTTTGAATTAAAACAGGCAGTTACAATTGTTGAAGAGATTGAAACACAAGTTGGTCGTACTGGAATATTAACCCCAGTTGCAAAACTTAAACCGGTTGATCTTGGGGGAGTGACTATATCCCGAGCTACTTTGCATAATTATAATGAGATAGAAGAGATGATGTTGAGGATTGGCGACACAGTTATTGTCGGCAGAGCTGGAGATGTGATCCCGGATATTATTGAAGTTCTTCCCGAGATGAGGACAGGGAAAGAAAGAAAGATTCTCCTTCCTTCAAGATGTCCGTCATGCGGAAAGAGTGTAAAACAAGAAAGGAAAGGATCTCTCATAATACGTTGCGTAAATAGAGATTGTCCTGATCGCATAAAGAGAGGACTTGAACATTTTGTTTCCAGAAAGGCGTTCAATATTGTTGGCTTAGGAAGGAAGGTTGTCAGGAAGCTGGTAGAAAGTGGTAAAGTTAAAGATCCAGCTGATATCTTTTTTCTTAATAAAGAAGATTTCCTTAATCTTGAAGGTTTTGCTGATAAGATGGCTGATAACGCTGTAAAAGCGATTCAATCAGCTAAAGAGATTAGTATTGATAAACTAATATTTTCTCTTGGAATAGATGGAGTTGGAGAAGAGACTGCAACTTTATTAAGAAAGAATTTTGGAACTATTGATAAGATAGCGAAGGCATCGCGGGAGGAATTATCTTCTATAAAAGACATTGGCGAGATAACGGCCGATAGAATATACAATTGGTTTAGGGATGACAGAAATATTGAATTTCTTAAAAAATTAAAGGAAAAAACTAAGATACTTAATACCTCGTCAAATCTATTAAAAAGCAGAAGATTTGTCTTTACAGGATCTTTATCAATAGGAAGCAGGGAAGAGATAAAACGAAGGATTATTTCAATAGGAGGAGATGTTTCTGAGAGCTTGAATTCTAACACTGATTATTTAGTGGTTGGCAATAATCCTGGGTCAAAGCTCAAAAAGGCAAGATCTCTAGGAATTGTAGAGTTGAGCGAAAAAGAATTGCTAGAGATGATAAAGGAATGAAGAGGATATTTAACCATATAAAGAGATTGGATTGGGTTTTAACTGCGATTGCGTCGCTTTTGGTTTTAATCGGTATTACTTCAATCTATAGCTCCTCTGATGAGACGCTCTTTCAAAAACAGATCTTCTTTTTTATTCTAGGACTCTTATTAATGGTAATCGTTAGCTTCTTTGACTGGAGGATTTTTAAAGAAGACTCGCGCCTAGTGCTGGCTCTTTACTCGGCAGGGGTACTTCTTTTACTTGGACTCTTTTTCTTTGCCCCGGTTATAAGGGGAGTTAGGAGATGGTATGACCTTGGGATTGTCTCGTTTGATCCAGTGGAATTTGTAAAGATTGTATTGATAATACTTTTAGCCAAATACTTCTCTGAACGTCATATTGAGATGTATAAGTTCTCGCATATAGTTCTTTCTGGTGTTTATATCGCTATTCCGGTTGTCATTACTTTCTTTCAGCCCGACCTTGGCTCTAGTATTATTTTTGTAGCTCTTTGGGTCGGTGTTTTGATTCTTTCTGGCATCAAGACTAAACACTTTGGTGTCCTACTCTTGATAGGTGCAATATTCTTTTCATTGAGTTGGGCATTTGCTCTGAAGGATTACCAAAAGGATCGATTGACGGCGTTCTTAGAACCACGGCTTGATCCCCAGGGGATTAACTGGAATTCAGAGCAGGCGAAGATAGCGATAGGGAGTGGTGGCATCTTTGGCCAGGGTATAGGGGAAGGCTCTCAGACCCAATATGGCTTTCTTCCCGAAACAGAGACGGATTTTATATTTTCGGCCATAGCTGAGGAGACGGGATTTGTGGGTATCTCGGTCCTTATAATATTTTTTCTATTGCTTATATGGAGGATTATGAGGATAGCCCTGAAAGCCCCAGATAATTTCTCGCGCCTTTTCTGTTCCGGTTTTGCCATACTCTTACTAGCTCAAGTCTTTGTCAATATCGGTATGAATCAAGGTCTTTTACCGATTGTCGGGATACCCCTTCCTCTGGTCAGTTATGGTGGAAGCAATCTGGTCTTCACCTTCATTAGTTTAGGTATTGTACAGAGCATAAAGGCCAGATCTACTTGACAAGAGCTTCTTTTTTAATAGAATACTTACCAATTGGTAAGTTATTATTATGCTAAGCATTATCATTCCTACTTTCAATGAGGAATTGTTTTTACCTCATCTCTTGAGGTCTCTTAAAGAGCAGACTTTTAATAATTTTGAAATTATTGTTGCCGATAATAATTCAACTGATGCCACGCGCTTAATTGCCTTAAGGGCTGGAGCAAAAGTGGTTGATGGCGGTTTACCAGCTTCTGGACGCAACAATGGCGCAAAAGTTGCTCAGGGTGAATGGTTGCTTTTCTTAGATGCTGATGTAATTCTGTCACCTAATTTTCTAAAAAGAGCTATTAGAGAGATTAAAGAATCGGACTTATCAGCCGCTTCTTGCTTGATACATCCTTTGAGTGATAGAAGAATTGATAAATTTCTGCACAATATAGTAAATTTTTATCTCCAAGCAACTAAAAAATTCTTTCCTCATGCTCCAGGTTCTTGTATCTTTGTCAAAAAGAAAGTTCATCAATCAATTGGTGGCTTTGATGAAAAGATTAAATTAGCCGAAGATCACGATTATATTGGAAGAATAAACAAAAAAGAAAAGTTTGACTTTCTACAAAGCGTTCAAGTGCCCGTTTCTGTAAGAAGATTAGATAAAGATGGTCGCTTAAATGTCTCTATGAAATACCTTGCAGCAGAGGCACATCTTATCTTCCTAGGGCCGATATATTCCGATATTTTTAATTATAGATTTGGTTATTCTGATAACCCTTGACAAAGTTTGAAATAAACGTAAACTATCTTTAGTTATGGATTTCAGCTTCTAGTTGGTTTTGTTATCAATATATTTTGGATTATAAAATGGTTTACAGTGGATTTTTCCCGCATTATCGGAAAGGGTTTTCGTATGCAACGCAATCCAAGATACTATTTATTTTGTTAAAAATAAAGTTGATGAAGGTTAACATTTTTTAGATATTTTAATTCGCCCTAGTTTAAGCAATCCTAGGGTAGTTTTGTTTTTCAGTCGTATTATAATTCAATATACTATGCAAAAGATTCCTGTAAAGAACTTTGGAAAATCAAGGGTTTCATTACCCAGGCCGCATCTTCTTTCTTTTCAAAAGGAGAGCTGGGATAGGATGTGGAGCGAAGGACTAAATAACCTTTTTAAGGAGGTTTCCCCGATAAGGGATTACACTGGCAAGGAATGGGAGCTTTGGTTTCTAGACCACAAGATAGATAATCCGAAATACAACGATGAGGAGGCCAAGTTTAATAACGATTCGTACGAGGCCTCGGTGAGAGTGATGACCAAGTTGGTAAATCTTAAGACAAAGGAAGTTAGGGAACAAGAGGTCTTCCTGTCTGATTTTCCAATAATGACCGAAAGAGGCACATTTATAGTCAACGGTGTTGAGAAGGTTGCTATTTCTCAACTAATCCGATCCCCTGGGGTATTCTTCACTTCCCAGTTCGTGCAAGGGA
>CAZIZF010000002.1:7322-17858 GCA_964543755.1 uncultured Candidatus Saccharibacteria bacterium | reverse complement strand
TCTCAACTAATCCGATCCCCTGGGGTATTCTTCACTTCCCAGTTCGTGCAAGGGAAGAATTTTTTTGGGGCGAAAATTATTCCGAACAGGGGTGCTTGGATTGAATTTGAGACTGAACCGACCGGATTTATCTCTGCCAAGATTGACAAGAAAAGAAAGATGGCAGCGACAGTTCTCTTAAGAGCCCTTTACCCAGATAACCTTACAGATGATGAGATGAAGAAGATATTCAGGGATGTTGATACTGGTGAGACAAAATATATCGATGAGACGATAATGAAGGATGAGGTTAAAACTAAGGATGAAGCTCTTTTAGAAGTATACAAGAGATTGAGGCCTGGAGACATCGCAACCCTAGAAACGGCCGAGGAGCTTATAAAAAACACATTCTTTAATTTTTCGAGATATGACCTCTCTGAGGTGGGGCGATGGAGAATGCTCCAGAGGATTGATTATGGTAATAAGATTTCTATTGAGGACAGAGTTCTCCTCCATGATGATATTGTTGAAGTTCTGAAAGAGATAGTTAGGCTTAATAATGATCCGCATGGCAAGCCCGATCAGATTGATCATCTAAGTCATAGGAGAGTGAGGACTGCTGCCGAGATACTAGAAAATCGGTTAAGAGTCGGTCTCATCAGGATGGAGAGACATATTAAGGATAAGATGTCTACTCTTGAACCTCATATGATGATGCCTTCCCAACTCATCAATGCCCGACCCTTCATAGCGGTAGTAAAGGAGTTTTTTACTTCTTCACAGATATCCCAATTCATGGATAATGAAAATCCGCTTGCAGAACTTGAGCACAAGAGAAGGTTGACTGCGACTGGGCCTGGAGGATTGACTAGGGAACGGGCTGGTTTTGAAGCGAGGGACGTGCAACCATCTCATTATGGGAGAATATGTCCCATACAGACGCCCGAGGGAGCGAATGTAGGACTAGTGGTCCACTTAGCGACCTTTGCTAAGATTAATAAATATGGCTTCATAGAAACACCTTATTTTAAAGTGAAGAAGGGAAAAATTACCTCCGATGTGCATTATCTTAACGCTTATAAGGAAGAAAAATACAATATCGCCCATGGAGGGACAGCAATCAATGACAAAGGAGAAATTATTTCTTCAAAGGTAGGGGCAAGGATAAAGGGAGAGCCCGGTCTCATAGAGAAGTCTAAGATTGATTTTATCGATGTCTCTGCGGAGCAGTTTATATCTGCCGCTACTTCTTGTATCCCATTTCTTCAGAATGATGATGCTAACAGAGCGTTGATGGGATCAAATATGCAGAAACAATCAGTTCCTTTGATAAACCCTTCCCCGCCATTAGTTTCAACTGGTATGGAAGCGAGGGTGGCTCAGGACTCGGGTCAGGTGATTGTCAGTGAGGTTGACGGAACTGTGATTGAGGTTGATGCTCAACGGATAGTTGTTAGGCCGGATAAGGGGGTTGATATTCATTACAATCTTAAGACCTTTATTCGATCCAATCAAAACACATGCTTTCACCAGAAAGCTCGGGTAAAGAAGGGTCAGAGGATAAAGAAGGGCGATGTTCTTTGTGATGGAGGAGCTATTGTTGATGGGAAATTAGCCCTAGGACAGAATATACTGGTGGCATTTCTCGCTTGGAGAGGTTTAAACTTTGAAGATGCTATAATTATATCTGAGCGACTGGCTCAAAAGGATACTTACACATCTATTCATATTGAGAGCGTAAGTTGCGATGTCAGGGAGACCAAGTTGGGGCCCGAGATGACTACTAGTGATATTCCTAATGTATCCGAAAAGAAACTAAAGGATCTTGATGAGGAAGGGATAGTTAGAGTTGGAGCTGAAGTTGGACCGAATGATATTTTAGTTGGAAAGATATCTCCTAAAGGAGAGGCCGATATGACGGCGGAAGAGAGATTACTTAAAGCTATATTCGGAGAGAAAGCGAAAGATGTAAAAGACACTTCTCTTACTATGGATCACGGAAAGAGAGGAAGAGTAGTTGGTATCAAAGTCTTTTCTAGGGAGTTGGGTCATAAACTAGATCCAGGTGTGATAAAGAGGATTGAAGTTGAAATTGCTGAAATGAGGAAGATAGAGTCTGGTGATAAGATGGCTGGAAGACACGGTAACAAGGGAATAATTTCAAAGGTTCTTCCGGTAGAAGAGATGCCTTACCTGGAAGACGGAACTCCCGTTGACATTGTTCTTAACCCGTTATCTGTTGCATCAAGGATGAATATTGGGCAGATTTTAGAAACTCATCTCGGATGGGCTGCTAAAAAGAATGGTTACATAGCTGTTACTCCCTCGCTTTCAGGAGCTAACGAGACCGATATTAAAGAAGCATTAAAAGAGGCTGGACTTCCGGAGGATGGAGCGGTCAAACTCTTTGATGGAAGGACAGGAGAGCCGTTTCATCAGAAAGTTATTGTTGGAATGATATATATGATGAAGTTAAATCATATGGTGAGAGACAAGATTCATGCGAGATCAATTGGACCCTATTCGCTAATTACTCAACAACCACTTGGAGGAAAAGCGCAGTTTGGAGGACAGAGATTGGGAGAGATGGAAGTCTGGGCCTTGGAAGGATATGGAGCGGCTCATGTCTTACAGGAGATGCTTACTATAAAGTCGGATGATGTAATTGGAAGAGCTACGGCGTATGAGTCTATACTCAAGGGGGAGTCAATAAAAAACCCCAACATACCATCTTCCTTTAGCCTTTTAGTAAATGAACTTAAAGCTTTGGCTTTAGGGGTGGAGGTGATTGAAAAAAAAGAAATTAAAGACTAAAAATATGAAAGTCCAGGATATGGAATTAATAAGAATAATTCTTGCTTCTCCCGATAGGATTATGGATTGGTCCCACGGAGAAGTGACTAAACCCGAGACTATTAATTATCGGAATCAGAGACCCGAGAAGGATGGCCTTTTTTGTGAGAAGATATTCGGCCCTGAAAAGGATTATGAATGTTATTGTGGAAAGTATCGGAAGATAAGATATAAAGGTATCGTCTGCGACAGGTGTGGGGTTGAGGTGACTAAGTCATCAGTAAGGAGAGAGAGGATGGGGCATATAAAGTTGGCCTGTCCAGTTTCCCATATCTGGTTTCTAAAGGGAATTCCCTCAAGGATAGGAATGGTAGTTGATATTCCGATACAGAAACTTGAAAAGGTCATCTATTTTGCAGCATATATCATCACCAACGTAAACGAAGATGAGAAGGCAAGAATACTAAAAGAGATTGAAGCCGAGTACAAACAGAAGGCAAAACTTATTGAATCACAAAAGGGAGATATTCAGGAACTCAAGGCGGCCAAAGCGAAAGCGAATGACGAGATTGACAAGATAAAGAAACATAATATCTTGTCGGAGGTTGAATACTATGATCTTTCTTTAAAATATGGAGAAATATTTGAAGCCGGAACTGGTGCCGAGACCTTAAGAAAGATATTTGAGAAGATTGATATGGAGGAATTGATAAAAGAATTGAAGGAGAAGGTTGAGACCGCTCCTGCTGGAGAGAAAAATAAGATACAAAAGATACTGAAGATGATCAGAGCAATGCACGATGCCTCTATCCGACCCGAATGGATGTTTTTGACGGTGATTCCTGTTTTACCTCCGGATTTGAGACCGATCGTTCAACTTGATGGCGGAAGATATGCGTCATCGGATCTTAACGACCTCTATAGAAGAGTGATAAACAGAAATAATCGACTTAAACACCTTCTTGAGATCGGAGCTCCAGATGTGATTGTCCGAAACGAAAAGAGGATGCTTCAGGAAGCGGTTGATGCTTTAATAGACAATGATATGAGAAAGGGGGTTATGACCCAGTCAACTACCGGTGGAAGAAGGTTATTAAAATCATTAGCAGATATGCTTAAAGGAAAACAGGGAAGGTTCAGGCAGAATCTTCTTGGTAAGCGTGTTGATTATTCAGGCAGGTCGGTTATTGTGGTTGGCCCTCAACTAAAACTCTATCAATGTGGCCTTCCCAAGAAGATGGCACTAGAACTCTTTAAGCCATTTATTATTAATAAAATACTAGAGAAGGAGTTGGCATACAATATAAGGGGAGCCACGAGGCTTATTGAGGACGAGATTGATGAGGTGTGGGCTATATTAGATGATATAGTTAGGGATAAGGTTGTGATACTCAATCGTGCTCCAACTCTTCATCGTCTCGGTTTTCAGGCCTTCAGACCGATTCTCATTGAAGGCAATGTGATCCAGTTACATCCTTTAGTTTGTAATGCATTTAACGCGGAT
The DNA here is from genome assembly GCA_964543755.1 of uncultured Candidatus Saccharibacteria bacterium. Lineage (GTDB taxonomy): Bacteria > Patescibacteriota > Minisyncoccia > Minisyncoccales > CSSED10-335 > CAZIZF01. The sequence continues at coordinate 13,582 of CAZIZF010000002.1, read as the reverse complement.
TTTGATGGTGACCAGATGGCTGTCCATCTTCCTCTTTCAGAACAGGCTCAGAAGGAGGCCAGAGAGATAATGCTCTCTTCAGTTAACCTTCTCAAGCCCGCAACTGGACTTCCAAGTATCTCTCCGACCCAGGATATCGTCCTTGGTTGTTATTGGCTTACTAAAATCATTGAAGGTGAGAAGGGGGAAGGGATGATTTTTGGATCGTTTGATGAGGCAGTCCTTGCCCAAACATTTGGTCACGTTGATCTGAGGGCCAAAGTCAAGATTATTACAAATAGAGAGATATTTGAGACTAGCCCAGGAAGGATAATATTTAACAGGATATTTCCTGATGGTTTTAAGTTTCAAAATGAACAGATGGGAAAGAAGAATCTTAGCAGAGTGGTCAGAGAGATTATCGAAAACTACGGCAAGGAGGTGTCTCAGGTGGTCTTGGATAAAATGAAAGACCTAGGATATGAATATGCGACAAAGTCGGGTATTTCGTGGGGAATGAGTGACTTAATTGTACCAGAGGAGAAGAAGGAGATTATAAAGAGAGGTAATGACGAGATAGAGAAGATTGAAGGTTTTTATAAAAAAGGACTCTTCTCTAGGGAGGAGAAGAGGGAAAAGAGTATCGAAACATGGCATAAGGCCAAGAGAGAGATTGAAAAACTAGTTCCCAAGACTTTACCGGAGAATGGTTCGGTCTTTAGTATTATTGATTCTGGATCAAGAGGTTCCTGGTCTCAGCCGGTACAGATGGCGGGAATGAAAGGGTTGGTGGCTAACCCAGCCGGACAGACGATTGAATTACCAATCAAGAGTTCGTTTAAGGAAGGATTTGATGTACTTGAATATTTCATTTCAACCCATGGAGCACGAAAGGGAACTGCTGATACTGCATTAAGGACGTCAACTGCCGGTTATCTTACCCGAAGACTTATTGATGTTTCCCATGAGGTTATTGTGAGGGAGGAGGATTGTGGAAGCTTAAAAGGGATTGAAATCTCAAAAGAGAAAGCTGCTGAGATTGATCAGGACCTTGCTTTCAAGATTGTCGGAAGAATATCTCTTGAAGAGATAAAGGATTCTTCCGGAGTGATTGTCAAGAAGGGTGAGCCTATAGATTGGAAAATGGCCGACAGAATTATCGCTTCTGAGGAGATAAAGGCAATAAAGGTTAGGTCTCCTTTAACTTGTAGTACTATAAGAGGTGTTTGTCAAAAATGTTACGGATGGGACCTCGGTTTCAATAAGATGGTTAATATTGGTGAGGCGGTTGGAGTGGTTGCCGCCCAGGCCATCGGCGAACCGGGCACACAACTTACAATGAGAACTTTTCATACAGGAGGAGTTGTTGGAGGAGGCGATATCACTATGGGACTTCCGCGAGTACAGGAGATTTTTGAAGTAAGAGTTCCTAGAGGAAAAGCTGATATGGCTAAGGCCGATGGTACGGTTGAAGAGATAACTCCCGATGGGATTATAAAAGTGAAAGCTAATGATAAGGTTATTGAATACACGGTTTCGCCCAAATCAGAGATATTTGTAAAGAAAGGACAGAAAATTAAGAAGGGTGACGTCCTTTGTGCTGGTAATTTAGACCTGAAGGATGTTTTTAGAGTTAGTGGAATCGATATTACCCAGGAGTATATTCGGAATGAGATTCAAAAGATATATGTTTCTCAAGGTGTTAATGTCCACGACAAACATATTGAAATAATAATTCGACAGATGTTCTCACGAGTAAAAGTGAAAGATGGGGGTGATTCCGCATTGGTCTCGGGAGAGGTGGTAGAGAAGGAGAAGATTCATGAAATTAACGAAAAACTCAAGGCTGAAGGAAAGAGCGAAGTAATAGCATCCCCTGTTCTATTAGGAATAACTAATGTAGCATTAAGTACTGACTCCTTCCTTTCCGCAGCATCATTCCAAGAGACATCGCGAGTTCTCATAAAAGCCGCTCTTGAAGGTAAAGAGGATAAACTTAGAGGCTTAAAAGAGAATGTAATAATTGGAAAAATCATTCCTGCAGGGACTGGGTATAGAAAATAATGGCCAAGAGAAAAAAAAGAAAGGCGACAAAGGTGAAGCCCGCTCGCCCGGGTGTCGGTTTCTTTCCTTTACCGGTTAAGGTTAAAAAGATAATAACTGGAACGAGCTTCTTTCTGGCAGCCGTTATCATCACCTTTTCATTCTTTGGCCAGTCGGGAGTAGTAGGTCAATATCTTAAGGGTATTTTGGATTATTTAATAGGTAATGCAGTATTTGCGGCACCGTTGATATTCTTTTTGACGGGACTGATAATATTCAAGACCAGATACAAGCGATACACAATACCTGTTATCATAAGTTCAGTGTTGGTTGTTATCGGGATATCTGGGATACTTAGCATATTACCAGGTGATCTTGTTAAAGAAGGTGGTCTTGCGGGAAAGATATTTGGTGAATCCCTGTTAAATCTTTTTGACTTTTGGATCGCCGCGTTTATCTTAATGGGATTCATAATTGTGGGAGCTTTGATATTTATTCAGTTACTGAAGACTCCTTCGGTCTTGAAAGAGGAGCAGGAACCGCTTGTCGCTAGAATATTTAGGAAGGTTTTCAATAATGGTTCTGATTTCACAGTCAAAGAGATTGATAATGTTGATATTGCAAAAAAAGAGGAAAAGAAGGAGGTACTAAAGGAACAACCTAAATTAGTTAAAAACAAAGAGAGGGAAGAGATGGAATCGAAATTTCCTCCGATAGATCTCTTGGAATCCGATAAGGGAATTCCTAGTTCTGGGGATATCAAGGTTAACTCTGCGGTTATAAAAAAGACGTTGGAGAATTTTGACATTCCTGTTGAGATGTCTGAGGTGAAAATTGGTCCGACTGTGACCCAATATGCTTTAAAGCCGGCCGAGGGTATAAAGCTATCTAAAATTACGTCATTGTCTGATGACCTCTCGTTAGCTCTCGCCGCTCGTTCCATTCGTATAGAGGCCCCGATACCGGGAAGGTCTCTTGTCGGTATTGAAATACCCAATAGAATAAGGGCCGAGGTTCGTTTGCGTAATTTAATGGAGAACACTGACTATAGTGACCCGTCGTCACACCTTCCTATTATTATGGGTAAGGATGTCTCAGGTGAGCCAAATTATACTCGTCTTGAGAAGATGCCCCATCTACTAGTCGCTGGTTCAACTGGTTCTGGAAAGACCATATTTCTAAATACATTGATATTATCTCTTCTTTTTCGGAACACACCTCAGACATTGAGATTAATATTAGTTGATCCAAAGAGGGTTGAATTTAGTAATTTTGAAGAACTGCCTCATCTTCTCTGTCCGGTGATCTATGATGTTAACAGAACTTGCAATGCCTTAAAATGGCTCGTTGGAGAGATGGAAAGAAGATTGCAGGTTATGTCGGAGGTCAAGGCAAGGGATATTGGGAGTTATAATAAGATAGCGGTTAAGAAAAAGATAGAAGTGATGCCCTATATCGTAATAATTGTTGATGAGTTGGCTGACCTGATGATAGCTAGGGGTAAGGATATAGAGGCCGGTATAGTCCGACTTGCTCAGATGGCGAGGGCGGCTGGCATCCACCTTGTTTTGGCAACCCAGAGACCTTCGGTGGAGATTATTACTGGACTTATTAAAGCAAATATAATATCGAGGGTCTCTTTTCAGGTTGCTTCCCATATTGATTCAAGGACAATTCTTGATACGGCTGGCGCGGAGAAGCTTTTGGGAGCTGGAGATATGCTTTTTGTTACAGGCGATATGTCAAAACCGAGAAGGGTTCAAGCTCCTTATGTCTCAGAGCAGGAGATAAAGGCTGTTATTAAATGGATAGTATCTGAATATGGAGAACAAGAGGATGAAGATAATCTTGGTAGCAATCTTGTGACGGAATTAGAAACGCCGACCGAGGAGTCAATGAATTTTACGGAGGAGGAAGATGATCCTCTTTACAACGAAGCGAAGAAGCTTGTTATTGATAACAAGAAAGCATCGGCTTCTTTTCTTCAGAGAAGGATGCGCATCGGTTATGCTCGGGCGGCTCGATTAATAGATATGATGGAAGAGAGAGGGGTGGTTGGTCCGGGAGAGGGAGCTAAGGCTAGGGAAATCTATATTAAACCAGAAGATGAAGAAGTTTGGAAAAAATTATAATATAATAATATGGCAAAAAAAGAGCTAAAAAAAGAGTATAGCAATCTAAAGGAGTCTATAGAGGAGATTAGACAGAGATTTGGTGAGGGTGCAATAATGAAGATGAATGAGATTCGCGCTGTTGATATTGATAGTATTCCAACTGGATCAATATCGCTAGATATGGCTTTAGGTATCGGGGGGATACCACGAGGAAGGGTTGTTGAAATATTTGGACCTGAATCAACAGGAAAGACCACGCTTGCGCTTCATATACTTGCGGAAGCACAAAAGAAGGGGGGTGTTGGAGCGTTTATTGATGCCGAAAATGCTCTTGACCCTGATTATGCCAAAAGGATAGGGGTTAATACGGACGAACTCCTCATCTCCCAACCTGACTCCGGTGAACAGGCGCTTCAGATAGTTGAGGCGCTGGTAAGATCAGAGGAGATTGATGTTATTGTTGTTGATTCTGTTGCGGCTCTTGCGACTAAAGTTGAAATCGCTGGTGAGGTCGGTGATATTCATGTTGGCACTCAGGCCAAATTAATGTCCGCGGCTCTTAGGAAGTTGTCGGGTATAATATACAAAACTAAGACATCGGTGATATTCATCAATCAGACCAGGATGAAGATTGGGGTGATGTTCGGTAATCCCGAGACAACATCAGGAGGACTCGCTTTAAAATTCTATTCCTCGGTAAGAATTGATCTCAGGAGGATTGCTCAGATAAAGAGCGGGGATGAGATAATCGGAAACAAGATTAAAGCTAAAATAGTGAAGAACAAAGTCGCCGCGCCTTTTAAGGTTGCTGAATTTGATATTTACTATAATGAAGGAATATCTTATGAAGGGGATGTTCTTAGCATCGCACTAAAGGAAGGGCTGGTCAAAAAATCGGGATCATGGTTCCAATATGGCGATGAGAAGATGGGACAGGGTAGTGAAGGGGCGAAGAAGTTTCTGAAAGAAAAACCCCATATTGCGGAGGAGATTAGGAGTAAAATAAATCGTTGATTATTTAGGGGTGGAAGCAATAAGCCCGAGATTTCGGGCTCTTTTTATTGCCCTTGCAAGGTGCCTTTGATGATAAGAACAAGTTCCAGTTTTTTTTCTGGCTCTTATCTTCTTAAGACCCGAGATGAACTTATTAAGCAACTCGGTATTCTTGTGATCTATATCCTTAATATTATTTTTGCAAAAATAGCATTCCATCTTAAAAAGGTATATTTTTAATATCTATCTCTTCCTCATCTTCTTGTATCACGGGAATTTCTTCCTTTTCCTCGGGTTGGCTGTCAATATTTCTTGGTCCGAGTTGAAGTGATTCGCCGATAATCTCGGTGCGGTATATTTTCTTTCCTGTTTCTTTATCCTCCCATGACCTCGTCTGAATCCGTCCTTCAATCAGGGTTAGGGAACCCTTTTTGAGATATTGTGAAGCAATCTCGGCGATTCTTCCAAAGAAAACAATATTATGGAATTCGGTTTGTTGCTGTTTCTCTCCTTCTTTGTCTTTATAGAATCTACTTGTTGCTAAACCGAAAGAGGCAACCTGCTGTCCGCTCGGAAGCGACTTGACCTCTGGGTCTCTAGTCAACCTTCCAACTAATATGGCTTTGTTTAAATTCATATTTATTCGTTAAGCATCTCTTCTATTTTCTTATCTATCTCTTTGAGATCCACTTTACTTGATGGTTTTCTGCTCTCACTTCTCTCAATCTTTTTATGATATTCTATCTCCCTCTTATTTACCAGAAGATGTCTTAATATCTCGTCTTTGTCTTTTATAATTTTTTTTAGGCCAGCAATATGGGTTGGATCTAAGGTAAAAAATATTGAACTCATTTGAGCGCTCGTTTTTCCCTTGATTTCGTCTCCAAGATCCCTCTTTGCTGGATCGGTCTTCATACTTAATACCTCTCCCATATTGCCGGTGATAAATACCCTAATCTCTTCTTCTATTTTTTGAAGATCAGTTTCGTTGAGTTCCGGTGAAGATAGATATGTTAGTTCGTATCTTTTCATGATTTCATTATAGCAGGTCGGAGGGATTTTATCAAGGTTAGAGCGCTAAATGTCAAACTCATTTAAAAATGTCCTACTTATTTAATAATTATGCATTAT
>CAZIZF010000002.1:0-7222 GCA_964543755.1 uncultured Candidatus Saccharibacteria bacterium | reverse complement strand
CCAACAAGAATTAAAATTAAACCAAGAAACATATTTTTTTTAAGTTTTAATTCGACCTTGATGCAACCGAGTCCATTTTGACAAATATCTCTCAAAAATTCAAGTTTAAGGTAATTTACTTGGTATTTTTATAGGTATGGTTTACAAGACACTTTGTATTTTGTACGGCGCTTTATTAATTTTGTCAGATAGGATATCTCTATATTGCGTTGACATTGTCTTTGATTTTTAATTTATTTCAAGGTATAATTTACTTATGATTGATTCAAAAATATTTAAGGCATATGATATAAGGGGAGTATATCCGGATCAGATAGATGAGGATCTGGCTTATAAAATAGGACAGGCATATTGTCGGGTAGTTTCTCCCGATAGACCCGTCGTTGTCGGTATGGATGTGAGAATCCATTCAGGGATATTAAAAGACGCTTTAATACGAGGGATTATTGACACTGGAGTTGATGTTATTGATATTGACCTGGTCTCTACAGAGATGCTTTATTTTGTTGTTGGAAACTACGGCTATGCGGGAGGTATTCAGGTCACAGCGTCGCATAACAGTGCCGAATACAACGGTTTCAAGATGACTAGAGCCGAAGCATCTCCCATCTCTTCTGATACTGGCATATTTGAGATCAGGGATCTGATTATACAAGAGAAAGAAGTTCTTCAAGCGGAGAGGAAAGGATCGGTTATTAAGAAGGATGTGTTGAGCGATTTCGCCCATTTTGTATTAAAATTCGTTGATAAGGAGAGGATAAGAGGGTCCAGAATTGCCTATAACCCAAGTTTTGGATTTCAAGGAGTAGTTCTTGAAGAGGTGAATAGAGTTGGAGGGTTAAATTTTGATTTGGTTGGGCTAAATCATATTCCAGATGGGACATTTCCGAAGGGACAACCTGATCCTTTCCAGAAAAAAAACAGGTCGGAGTTTATGGATTTTGTTAAAAAATCAAAAGCCGATATTGGGGTGGCATGGGATGCTGATGGTGATAGGGTATTTTTTTGCACAAGCGAGGGAAAGTTCATTGAGCCATATTATATCAACGCGATATTAATTAAGTATATTCTGAAAAAGAACGGAGGAGGAAAGATAATCTATGATCCGAGATATACATGGGCTTTGATTGATGCCGCTAAAGAGGGAGGAGGCGAGGCTATTTTAGAAAGAGTGGGCCATAGTTTTATAAAAGCAAGAATGAAAAAAGAGGATGCTATCTTCTCCGGTGAATCAAGCGGCCACGTTTATTTTAAGGATTTCTGGTACGCTGACAGCGGAATAATACCATTACTCATTGTTTTGGAGATGATATCGTCTGTGGCTCTAGAAGAGCTGTTAGAACCACTGACTAATAAGTATTTTATCTCTGGCGAGATAAATATGAAGATTGATGATAAAAAAAGAATCTTTGAAGAATTAAAGATGAGATATTCTGATGCGGAGTTTTCTGAGTTTGACGGATTATCTATTGAATATGATAATTGGAGGGCAAGTATCAGAACCTCTAATACAGAGCCACTTTTAAGAATTAATATTGAAGGAAAGAGTAGGGAGATAGTGGAAGAGAAGAAGGGGGAGATAATAGAGGTGATTGAGGGGTAATAGAGCTTTATCTCTTTAATCCCATCTTCTTATACACTTCTGAGATTTTTGATTCAGCGATTGTCTTTGCTTTTTTAGCTCCTTGTTTTAGTATCTCTTGGATGTAAACCTCTCTTGAGCTCAATTCGTTTTTCTTTTCTCTTAAGGGCTGGAGGTGTTCAATGAGAGTATCTGCTACTATTGCTTTGAATTCGGCGTAGCTCTTACCCTTCATCTCTTTTTCCGCCTCATTAATACTAATATCCCTGAATGCGCTATAAATTGTGAGCAGGTTGGATATTCCGGGCTTTCTTACTGAATCATATTTTATTATCTTCCCCGTATCAGTGACTGCCTTCATTATCTTTTTTCGGATACTCTCTGGTTTTTCAAAGACAGCGATACATCCTTGATCGGAATCGGTCTTAGACATTTTACTTCTAGGATCCTGAAGAGACATAATTCTTGCTCCGTCTTTTTGGAGTTTTGGTTCTGGTATCTTGAAGGTTTTTCCGAATTGGGAATTAAACTTTCTGGCAACTGATCTTGCCAGCTCAATATGCTGTTTCTGGTCGTCTCCAACAGGAACGATCTCTGTGTCGTAAAGTAAGATATCGGCGGCCATTAGTACTGGGTAATAGAAGAGACCGGCATTGATGTATTCTTTGTGTTTCTTGGCCTTTTCTTTATATTGAGTCATCCTTTTAAGATCGCCCATAGGAGTTATCGTTCCGAGAAGCCATGTTAACTCGGAGTGTTCTTTTACATGGGACTGAACAAAGAGAATGCATCTTTCTGGATTTAAGCCAAGCGCAAGATAGGTTACTACTTGAGAGAAGATCTTTTTTTGCAACTCTTTTGGAGAATAGGGAGTTGTGATCGCATGGAGATCTACTATGCAGAATATGCATTCATTGGATTTCTGTAAATCTATCCACTGCTTAATAGCTCCGATATAGTTTCCTATATGGATATCTCCAGTCGGTCTAATTCCGCTAAATATTTTCATAATTTATAGCGCTAGTTATTAGTATATTATTAGATATTTTTATCTTTATCAAAAGTAGATAATTAAATCTCTATTATCACTGGAAGGACTATAGGTCTTCTCTCGGTCTTTTCGTAGAGGAACTGACCTATCTTGTTTCTTAATTCATTCTTAATATCTGTTTTGTCTCCTGTTGTTGAATTAGCAATCTGAATAGTCTTTTTTCTAGTCTGATAGAGAAGATCTTTAGATTCTCGAAGATAGATGAAACCTCGAGATATGATATCAGGCGATCCTCTAACAATTCTTTTTTGTTTGTCAATTACGACAATGATAACAAACATACCGTCTTCAGATAAGGTTTTTCTGTCTTTCAGGACTACATCGCAGATATCTCCCACTCCAAGTCCGTCAACCATAACAGGATCAGAAGGAACGGTCTTTTTATCTAAAATCGCTCCTGATCTTGATAGATTCACTATATTACCATTCTCCATAATAATAATGTTTTTTTCGGGGAAGTTGAGCCGTTCTATAGCCATGTTTTTTAGAGATATAAACATTGAATATTGTCCATGTATCGGTATGAGATATTTTGGATTCATTATTTTAATCATTTTTTCAAGTTCGTCTTGATGGGCGTGTCCTCCTGCATGGATGTCCATCATCTTGTGATGGAAAACCCTGACCCCTTGTCTCAAAATATCGTCCTTGAGTTCTTGGACCACTCTTTCATTTCCTGGAATAACTGAGGATGAGAATATTATAGTATCTCCTTTCTTTAGGCGGATATTCTTATGTTCCTTGTTAACTATTCGCATCAGAGCCGCTTTCTCTTCACCTTGAGCGCCTGTAGAAAGGATAGTTATCTTGTCATTAGGGTAATCCGCAATATCCTTTGACTTTATAATCGTCCCCTTCTTTGTCGTGATATATTTCAGCTTTCTACATATCTCTACATTGGCTTTCATCCCGTTTCCTTCAATAGCTACTTTTCTACCATATTTTTCTGAGAGAATTATGATCTGCTGGATTCTATTGATTAACGAGGCAAAGGTAGCGGCTATTATTCGTCCCTTAGAGCTCGCAAATATCTCATCAAGGTTTTCCATTATTACTTTCTCAGAGAGTGAGTGTCCTTCATTTTCGGCTCCAGTTGAATCAATCATAAGGAGATCTATCTTTCTGGAACCAATCTCTTTTAATTTCTTGAAGTTGGTTGGTTGGTCATTCATCGGGGTCTCATCAAACTTGAAGTCTGAAGTATGAACGACATTTCCTCCTGGCGTTTGGATGAAGATTCCCAGGTTGTCCGCTATGTTGTGGTTCATATGGAAGAATTCTATCTTGAATGGTCCGAGTTCTATCTTTGAACCAGGCCCGATCTCGGTTATGTCCAATTTGGCGTTCATAGGAAAATCCTCTTGTCTCTTGAGAATTATTCCCCTAGTGAGTGGCGCGGCGAAGAGCGGGGGATTACCTATCTTTTCTATTAGATAAGGAATAGCCCCTATATGATCGTAGTGTCCGTGAGTGAAGAGGACTCCTAATATGTCTTCTTGCCTTCCTTTCAAAGAAGTGATGTTGGGGATAATGTAATCTACTCCGGGTACGCTCTCGCCGGGGAACTTCAGCCCCATATCAACTATCAGTATCTTTTTATCCCACTCAAAGAGGGTCATATTCTTACCCACTTCTCCTAAGCCCCCCAGTGGGGTTATCTGCAGCTGGTTTTCTTTTTTTTCAGTCATGTGATGTTAATTATATCTTTTCTGATTAGAAAAGATGGATTTATGTTTTTAATCGGACTAAAACAGTGTGCCGAGGATGGGAATCGAACCCACAAGCCCAATAGGCACATGGCTCTGAACCATGCATGTTTGCCAGTTTCATCACCTCGGCTATTTTAAGAAAGAAAGATTTTTATACATAGATTCTTGAACCGAGCATTTAACCTCTATTCTTTAATACAGTATGGAGATTTTTGAACCACTTCTTATTACAAACCACTTCTTTTAAGTTATAAAGATATCTTATCTCCATATTCTTTTGGTCTCTATATACCAATTCTCAATACCTATAAATCTATTTGATGGTATTATAATTTTTCCAGACCTAACTCCTGATACTCTAGGAGAGACGAAATAGAGATAATCAGGGTTGAAGAGGAAGATAGCGGGGGTATCTTTGAGTATTAATTCATTTACTTCCTGCAAAAGAATATCTCTTTCTTCCCTTGTAACTCTTAATTGTTCAATAAGTAAATCCGCATTTTCATTTTGGTACATAGACAGATTAAGTCCGAATTCGCTTGCTTGAGATGAGTGCCAAAAAGGGAAAAGGTCGGGGATTGCCTCGAATGCCTTTCCAAAGAGAAGTATATCATAGTTCCGCGGTTTTATCACATCTCTTTCAAGCGCGATTCGGTTATAAGCTTCTATCTCGGTCTTTATTCCAACCGCCTCCCATTGTTCCTTAATCATTTCTGCGGTCTGAATCATCAGCGGTTGGTCTATGGTTGTTATCCTAAGGACTGGTTCAACTAATTTCTTTGGTATCCTAGAACAAAGTTCGTTTAATTTACTGCGCGTGCTTTTACCTACCATCCCTGTTCCTCGACTGAGCCCGCTTGGGTCGAGTACCTCTTCTCGGTATTTTTCCTGAAACCTGATTACTGCCTCACGGGTGTCTTGTCCATAGAATCCGGTCACGTTACCGTCAGGGAAGATCTCTGAATCTTCTTCAGTTAGGAATAGTAGGCATCTTTGAAGATTTCGGACTTCTTCTCCTTGAGAGCCGGTATTCATATCATTTTGGAAATTGAAGTTTAATTCTTCTCTTACAATTTTGGATCTGAATCCAGTATTGTTCATCTTTAATCCTATTGAATCCAATATTTCACCAGCTTTTACGGCATTGAATTCGGATCTCTCGCCTATTTCTAATTTGTAAATCCCGGGCAAGACGGGTGAGTCAACTCTCTCGCCCCTTCCTGCAAGAATGTTTTCTACCAGTTCTTCCTTATTAACAGCGAGATTGAGGGCTTTTCTCATCTTCTTACTAATTGATTCATTTTCAAGATTAAAGAAGAGAGCAAAATATCGAGGCATCTGAAATTGGTAAGCATTGAATCCGGTCTTCGCCACAGTCGCCTGATAATCCCTAGGGGCTATCTTTGAAAAGCCATCTATTTCGCCTCTCCTGGCGGCGGTTATCATCTCCTCTTCGTTTCCAAAGAAGACAATTACCACTTCTTCAATATAGGGTTGTTTGTTATGGTAATATGGGTTGGGTTCTAGGGTTATTGATGAGATATTATTGTTAGGATCTTTTATCAACTCTTTAATTCTATATGGTCCCGAACCGACTGGATTAAGATTATATTCGGAGAGTGCAAAGTTTTGCGGGGGGATATCTTTCCATATATGGCTAGGAATGATCTTAAATGAGAGTTTATTAATAAAGGCGACCGAAGGCTGTTGCAATCGGAATTCAACTTCAAGCTCTCCTATCTCTTCCACTTCTATTCCAACCCAATCTGGCCGAAGAGGACTTCTATATTCAGAATCCTGTAGTACCTTTACAGTAAAGACTATGTCCCTAGCAGTTATTTTCTCTCCATCCGACCATCTAAGGTTCTCTCTTAGTTTTATTCGTAAGACATCTTCTCCTTCAGGGATCTTCTCTATCAGATTTGGGACGAATCCTTTTGTAGAGTCATAGTAAATCAATCCTGAGAAAAGGAGAGACGTGATATCTCTATCAACATCGCTAATTGGACTGTAGATAGGGTTTAAGAATCTAGGATGTCCCACCATACCCTCGGAGTAGGAGCCTCCGAATGTGGGAACTTTCTCGGTATTAGAGAGATAAAAAGAGACAAAGAAAACGATTAGTGAAAGAAAAAAGAGTGAGATGGCAACAAGAAAAACGATTCTCTCTTTCTTGTTTAGAACCTTTAAAAAGAGTCTCCATTTCTTTAACGGAGGAATCTTTCCTTTAACGGATTTTATAATACTAATCATTTAAGGACTATCAGTATCATTATGCTAGAAGATTGAATAATGCAAGGAGGACAAAGAGGACACCGAAGACGATGGTTCCTATAAAGGCATATTTCTGTATTCCTCTACGGGTAGAATAATCACCTCCTCCTTCTTGTCCGAAGGCGGAACCAAGTCCAGACCCTCCCTGTTGAAGGAGAATTAGTGTTATAAGGATAACGGCGACGGTTATTTGTAATATCGGAAGTATTGATTCCATTTCTTTTATTTCTTTCTAATTAAAAATATATTAAGCAACCAAATTATCACGGTTGCTAAGAAGAGGGAAAAGATTGTGAATATATCTCCTAGTATTAAGACATCAATGACCCATATTATCGCCATATTTAAAAACAGCGAAAATATCCCAAAAGTGACTATCTTGAGCGGTAGTGTGAGAATATCCAGAATTGGTTTGACTGCGAAATTGATTGTCCCGAGAACGAATCCTGCCAAAGCCAATGTGGAGATATCTCCTATAAAAGAGACACCGGGAATTCCTGTTGCTAGCCATATCCCAAGGATACCAACCGCTATATGGGTCAAAAAGCTCTTCATACCAATGAAGCCATTTTAGCAGGAATGCTTTTTTTAGTCAATCTTCAAGAC
>CAZIZF010000001.1:0-36477 GCA_964543755.1 uncultured Candidatus Saccharibacteria bacterium | reverse complement strand
GAAGCCAAGAATTTTGTTATTAAGTAATTTTATTACTGCTTTTTTTCTTTTTATTAGTAAGATAAGTTATTTTGATGATTCTTTTTTTGAATTCTTCTTTTTTATTAGGATGAATAGTAAAATAGCCAGCATAAAAATTAAAACCAAGAAAATTAACTTTATCTTGATGAAACTTTCCTGATTTTAATTTTTTAATACTTATATTTAATTTTAATCTTTCTAATTCAGGTATTATTATCTCTTTTAAAATTTTTTGGGCTTCATCTCTCTTTTTACAAAAAACTAAATAGTCGTCTTGTACTCTAAGAAATGGTCTTGGAATCTTAAAATCCAAAGGGAGAAGATAAAATCCTGCCAAGATCCAAGCTAAATAGTTTCCCAGAGGTAATCCCTTATCTGTTATCGGTCCTTGCCTTAAGAAAGAAGGAATCTGATTTTTAAGTTGAAGCTTCATTCTTCTAGTCTGAAGTTCGGGAGCTGAATTTAAGTTTTTTAATAAGATAGCATGATTAATTGAAGGATAATATTTTTCAACTATCTTCAGAAAATATCTGTATTTTTTACTTAATTCTTGAATATATCTTAATCGTTTGTCTTGTCGCGCGAAGATTAGATGATGATAAGGGTTTTTTTTGAATCTTCTTTTTCATTTTTCGCAATAAAAACCTTGCTAGAAGATTTGTTTCTTTTTTGTTTTTTGTTTGGAAATAAGGGAGTTGGTTTATACTAACCATAATTTATGATATTATTAATTTATGAATAAAGGATTATACGCTACTTTAGCAATTTTACTAGCAGTTTTGATTCTTTTAATCTCTTTACCAGATCGGATCACAACTCCAAAAACAGAAGATCATCTGATTCAGATTGAAGAAAAGATCGTCCGAGGCAATTCATTGTCTCCCCTTATTAAACCCGGTCAAACTGTTAAAGTTTCTTTAAACTATTACAACTATTATCCGATTGAAAGAGGAGATATAGTACTCTATAATTACGCGGGAAACAAAGACCCTCTTATTAAAATAATCAAAGGGATTCCCGGAGACAGATTGGAATTAGAGAATATCGGAAGTGGCTGGAATATCTTAATAAACGGGGAGGTTGTTAAGAATTCCGAGAACAGACCATTCCTTGTTTCCGGCAATGCGTATAAAATGCTCTCTTTGTATGAGGGGGTGATTCCAGAGTCTGCCTATCTACTACTCGGAGAGATTGTTTCTGGGACGCTTGATAGTACCAGATTCGGGTTAGTCCATAAAAGCGATATCTTGGGGAAGGTACTGCACTTGACTTCTTTGTTTTTTTCTGTAATATATCTTTCATAAAGTTCAATGCCTACTATAAATCAATTAATAAGAAAAGGGAGAAAGAAGATTCAGAAGCGCAGTAATACACCTGCTCTTTCTTTTGGATTTAATACCAAAAAAAACAGAAGTGAAGAGTATCCTTCGCCATTTAAGAGAGGGGTTTGTATTAAGGTTTTTACTGTTACTCCGAAGAAGCCGAACTCGGCTCTCAGAAAGGTTGCTAGGATGCGATTGAGTAACGGTATGGAAGTTACTGCATATATCCCAGGGATAGGTCATAATCTCCAAGAACATTCAGTTGCAATTATACGCGGAGGCAGGGTCAAAGATTTGGCCGGAGTGAGATATCATGTTGTAAGGGGAGTTCTTGACGCTGGAGGGGTAGAAGGAAGGAAGAGATCTAGAAGTAAATACGGAACGAAGAAGAAATAAAAAGATGGGAAGAAGAACAAAAATTACAAAAAGAAAGATAGATCCAGATGTTAATTATAATAGCGTCGCTCTTTCCAAATTCATTAACTATGTTATGAGGAGAGGCAAAAAGTCGGTGGCTCGAAGAATCGTCTATGACGCTATGGAGATTATTGTAGAAAAAAAGAAAGACCCTCTTGAAACATTTGAGGCGGCGATAGAAAATGTCTCCCCATCAATGGAGGTAAGATCTAGGAGAATTGGGGGAGCGACTTATCAGATTCCAATTCCTGTTGGCAAAAGTAGGCGCTTTAGCTTAGCCAGCAGATGGATAATCAATTCGGCAAAATCAAAGAAAGGTCGACCTATGAGAGAGAAACTTGCAGAGGAGCTTCTCAATGCCGCCTCAAACACTGGAATGGCGGTCAAGAAAAAAGAAGAAGTTCACAGGATGGCCGATTCTAATAAGGCATTTGCTCATTTTGCTTGGTAATTTATTCCTATGTCAAGAGAATATAATATTGAAAAATACAGGAACATCGGTATCATAGCTCACATTGATGCCGGAAAGACGACCTTCTCTGAGCGAATCCTTTTCTATACTGGAATTTCTCACAAGATCGGTGAAGTTCATAAAGGGGAAGCGGTTATGGATTGGATGGAACAAGAGAGAGAAAGGGGTATTACTATTACCTCGGCTGCGACTACATGTTTTTGGACTTTGAGCGATAAAGAAGATAAGTATCGGATAAATATAATAGACACGCCTGGGCATATTGACTTTACGGCTGAGGTTCAGAGATCGCTTAGAGTTCTTGATGGGGCCGTTGTTGTCTTTGATGGAGTCGCAGGAGTACAACCCCAGACCGAGACCGTATGGCGTCAAGCCGATAAGTTTATGACCCCTAGAATTTGCTTTATAAACAAACTTGATCGGATAGGGGCAGATTTTGATTATGCTATTAATACTATATGGAATAAGTTAACGCCCAATGCTGTTGCTCTTCAGATTCCTGTCGGAACTGAGAGCGACTTCAATGGTATAATAGACTTACTTACAATGAAGTTTGTTAGTTTCAAGGGAGACTTTGGAGAAAAGGTTTTAATTGAAGAGATTCCGGCTGATATGACTGACAAGGCAATTGAATGGAGGGAGAAGATGCTTGAGAAGATTGTTACTGAGGATGACAAGCTTTTTGAAAAGTATTTGGAGAAACAAGAAATAACAAGGGACGAGCTCATAACCGTGATAAGGAAGGCGACGATTGAATGTAAGATAGTGCCGGTTTTCTGTGGCAGCGCGCTCAAAAACAAAGGAGTGCAACCTATGCTTGACGCTATATGTGAATTTCTTCCTTCGCCACTTGATGTTCCTTCTATTGAAGGAATTGACCCTAAGAATGGCAACATTTTATCCAGGAAGCCAGAGGATTCACAACCTTTTGCCGCTTTAGCATTTAAGGTAGCAACAGATCCGTTTGTTGGTACCCTTACCTATTTCAGAGTTTACTCTGGAACACTTTCAACCGGTTCTTATCTGTTAAATTCAACAACTGGCGAAAAGGAAAGGATTAGTAGGATTATAAGAATGCATGCGTCTGAGAGGGAAGAAGTCAAAGAGGTTTATTCCGGTGACATTGCGGCGACTATCGGACTCAAGAATACCTCTACTGGTCATACGCTTTGCGATGAGAATAACCCGATTATTTTAGAAGAGATAAGTTTCCCAGATCCAGTCATATCAGTCAGGATTGAACCTAAGACAAAAACTGACCAGGAAAAGATGGGTCTCGCCTTAAAGAAACTCTCCGATGAGGATCCGACATTCAGAGTTAAGTCAGATCAGGAGACCGGGGAGACCGTGATTACTGGGATGGGGGAGTTGCATTTAGAGATATTAGTTGATAGAATAAAGAGAGAGTTTAAGGTAGAAGCGCAAGTTGGAAAACCGCAAGTGGCATATCGTGAAACGATCAGGGCCATAGCTGAGGCGGAAGGTAAGTATGTTAAGCAGAGTGGTGGAAAAGGACAGTACGGCCATGTATGGCTTAGGGTTGAACCGAAGAAAGAGGGAGAGGGATTTGAATTTGTTGATGAGATAAAAGGAGGAATTATTCCTAAGGAGTTTATTCCAGCCGTAGAGAAGGGAGTTAAAGAGAGTTGTACTAAGGGAGTGGTAGCAGGATATCCGATGTCCGATCTTAAAGTCACACTCTATGATGGCTCTTTCCACGACGTTGATTCATCGGAGATTGCTTTTAAGATTGCCGGAGCGATAGCATTTCAAGAGGCCTGCAAGAAGGCAAAGCCAGTTCTTTTGGAACCGGTTATGAAAGTGGAAGTTACTGTTCCCGCTGATTTCTTTGGGGATACGATAGGAGATCTTTCTTCGCGAAGGGGTAGGATTGAAGAGACCGAGGATAGAATGGGAGTAAAGGTCATTAACGCGAAGGTTCCGTTGTCGGAGATGTTTGGGTATGTTACTTCACTGAGATCTTTGACTGAGGGAAGAGGTAATTCCATTATGGAATTTGACCATTACAGTGAGATTCCCAGCAATATGACTCAAGAGATAATAGAAGGGAAAAAGAAATGATTGACTTTTTTCTGAAAAATGAATAGAATGGTAAGAGAGTTATAAAATAATAATTAATTATTAAAAATATGCCAGAAAAAGCAGAATTCAAAAGAGAAAAGACACATGTTAATGTCGGTACTATTGGTCATGTTGACCATGGGAAGACGACTCTTACGGTAGCAATTCTTAAGACCCTTAGTCTTTACGGTTTTAAAAGTTCTGAGAAGAGTGTTGATCAGGTTGATGCTGCTCCAGAGGAGAAGGCCAGAGGACTAACAATTTCAATCTCGCATCTTGAATATGAGAGTGAAAAGAGACACTATGCTCATATTGATTGTCCCGGACACGCAGACTACATTAAGAATATGATTACGGGAGCTGCTCAGATGGATGCAGGTATTCTTGTTGTTTCTGCAGTAGATGGACCGATGCCTCAAACCAGAGAACATATCCTCTTGGCTCGTCAGGTTGGACTTCCTTCTCTTGTCGTTTTTATTAACAAAGTTGATATGGTTGATGATCCTGAGATGGTTGACCTGGTGGAAGATGAGATTAGGGAGCTTTTGAAGAAGTATGAATATCCCGGAGATGAGATTCCTGTAATTAGGGGTTCGGCTCTTAAAGCTTTTGAAGCAACTTCAAAGGACGATGAAGCTGGCAAGCCGATTATGGAACTTATTAAGGCCTTAGATGAATATATTCCTGAACCAGTAAGGGAGACAGAGAAACCTTTTCTTATGGCTGTTGAGGATGTCTTCTCAATCGCTGGAAGGGGAACTGTCGCAACAGGAAGGATTGAAACAGGGATTATCAATGCGAACGAGGAGGTAGAAATAGTTGGTCTTAAACCAACCACCAAGACGACCGTCGTAAGTGTGGAGATGTTTAATAAGATTCTTGATCAGGGACAAGCTGGAGATAATGTGGGACTTCTTCTTAGAGGTCTAAAAAAAGAGGATGTAGAGAGGGGTCAGGTTGTCGCTAAGCCAGGATCAATAACTCCTCATACTGAATTTGAGGCCGAGATCTATGCTTTAACTAAAGAGGAAGGAGGAAGACATACACCTTTTTTTACGGGATATAAGCCTCAGTTCTTTTTCAGAACCACTGATGTTACCGCTGAGGTCAGTTTGGAAGACGGAAGAGAGATGGTGATGCCTGGAGATACTGCAAATGTGAAGGTTAAACTCATAGCTCCAATCGCGATGAAGAATCAGCAGCGATTCGCTGTCCGAGAGGGCGGAAAAACCGTTGGAGCTGGGGTGGTAACCAAGATAATTAATTAGTTCCACTAAAAAAGATGCCTGTTAAAGAAAAGAGAGTCAAGGAGGATACGAAGACACGGATTCATATTCGGCTTAAGGCATATGATCATAAGGTTATTGACAATAGCGCGAGACAGATAGTTGAAACCGTATTGCGTTATGGTAGTGATGTCGCAGGACCGATTCCTTTACCTACTGATATAAGGAAGTATACGGTTAATAGATCATCTTTTGTCCACAAGGATGCAAGAGAACAATTTGAGATTAGAACCCACAAGCGACTGATAGATATCATAAACCCGAATCCTAAGGTGATTGACGCCTTAATGAATTTAACACTTCCCGCGGGAGTTGATATTGAGATTAAAATGTAGTTTGTTTTGTAGCCAGAGAATGGCGAGGTCGGGTATCTCCCGGCTTTTAGTTATAATTTTATGAAATTTATTTTAGGAAAAAAAATAGGAATGTCTCAAATATTTTCTGAGAAAGGAGAGTTGTTTCCAGTAACTTTGATAGAGGCTGGCCCTTGCAAAGTGCTTCAAAAGAAGACTGAGGAGACGGACGGATATCAATCAGTACAACTTGGTCTTGAGCAAGTGAAGAGTAAAAAGTCTGCCAAGAATGCCAATTTCAGATATATCAAGGAATTTCATGTGACTGAATATCCCGAAAGCGACACTGTTGATGTATCAATTTTTAAGAAAGGCGATGAGGTAAAGGTTTCGGGGATATCTAAAGGAAAAGGATTCCAGGGAGGAATTAAGCGTTGGGGATTTGCTGGGGCATTGGGCTCGCATGGAATTAAGCACAACAAAAGGAAGATCGGTTCAACCGGTAGCGCTTATCCTCAGAGGGTTATAAAAGGAAAGAAGATGCCGGGGAGAATGGGGGCTAATAGGGTTACGATTAAAGGACTTAAGATTGTTGAGATAGATGTTGGGAAAAATATTATAGCGGTGAAGGGAGCTGTTCCTGGAAGGCGAGGGACTCTTCTTGAAATTAGCGGATAAAATTATGAAGATAGCTGTTTATAACCAAAAAGGAGAGGAGATAGATAAGACGGAGCTTTGCGAGGAGATTTTTGGGTTGGAGTTGAATGCTGATCTATTGCATCAGGTGGTCGTTTCTCAGATGTCCAACAGGAGACAGGGGAGCGCGCATACAAAAGATAGATCGGATGTTCGTGGAGGAGGAAGGAAACCATGGAGACAGAAAGGGACAGGCAGAGCTAGGCATGGATCTATTCGTTCGCCACTATGGAAAGGTGGAGGAGTTACTTTTGGACCCAAGTCAGATAAGAACTACAAAAAGACAATCCCTGTAGCAATGAGGAGGAAGGCGCTTTTTATGGCTCTCTCTTCAAAAGTAAAGGATGGCGAACTTATTATTATTAATGATCTTGAGGTGAAGGATCACAAAACAAAGACAGTTAAATCAATTCTCAATAATCTTCCATATCCGGACAAGACCGGATTACTGGTCTTGCCTAGCATAGATAAGAACATCATACTTGGCGCAAGAAATATCCCAAAGACGGAGACGATGCAGGCCAAAAATCTTACAGCCTTGGATGTGCTTTCATCTAAACGTCTGATAATGACTCCGGAAAGTATTACAAAGATAAAAGAAACTTTTTTAAGAACTTAAGATGGCTATTTTTAGTAAAAAAAAGGGGACCGAAAAAAAGATTATTGAACATCTTGCATGGAAGGTTCTTGTAAAGCCTTATGTGAGCGAGAAGGCGACGGACTTGGTTAAGGAAAACAAATATATTTTTGAAGTTACTGATAATTCAAATAAGATTCAGATCAAGAAGGCGATAAACGAACTATATGGAGTGGATGTTATTTCAGTTAATATTATAAACATCCCTAAAAAGAGGAAGCGATTAGGTAAACACAAAGGATGGAAGAAGGGATTTAAGAAAGCAATAATAGAAGTGAAGGAGGGTCAGAGGATAGATCTGAAGTAACCTTGACTAAGGCGTTTTTTTATGTTAGAATAAAAAGCAGAATGAAACAAATACTTACAAAAGAGAGACCTCCAAAGAAGCTTGTGATTAAACTCAAACAGAGGGCAGGAAGATGTAATACAGGAAGGATCACTATCCGTCATCGCGGGGCAGGAGTTAAAAAACTTTATCGTCTTGTTGATTTCAAACAGAGGAGAATTGATGATCCTGCAAAAGTTATTAGATTTGAATATGATCCCTATAGGACTGCCAATATTATTCTTATAGAATACAAAGATGGGGAACAATCATATATCCTCGCTCCGCAGAAGGTGAGCGAAGGTGATGAGTTAGTTGTATCTGACAAGGCCGAATTGAAACCCGGTAACAGAATGAAGATTAAAAACATCCCAATTGGAACTATGGTTCATAACTTAGAGTTTGAACCTGGCAAAGGAGGTCAATTGGTAAGATCGGCTGGTAATGGTGCTAAAGTTATGGCTCATGAAGATAAGTATACCACTGTTGAAATGCCTTCTAAGGAGATAAGGAAGATTCATAATGAATCTTTTGCCTCCGTAGGCCTCGTTTCCAATCCCGAGCACAGATATAAGAAGATAAAGAATGCCGGAGCGAAGAGGAGGATGGGATGGAGACCGGTTGTAAGGGGATCTGCCATGAATCCAGTGGATCATCCTCATGGAGGGGGTGAGGGAAGGGCTCCGATTGGGATGCCTGGACCGAAAACTCCTTGGGGTAAACCAGCTTGTGGAGTAAAGACCAGGAAGAGGAAAACGACCAACCATTTGATAATAAAGAGAAGAGTAAAGAAAAAATAAATGGCTAGAAGTATAAAAAAAGGACCCTATATTGACGAGAAGCTGATGAAGAAGCTCAAGGGAGTAAAACCGGGCGATGTTGTGATTAAGACTTGGTCGCGTAGAGCAACGATTACTCCTGATATGATCGGATTCGTTTTCGGGGTCCATAACGGGAAGGAGCATATTCAGGTACAAATTACTGAGGATATGGTTGGTCATAAGTTGGGTGAGTTCTCTCCTACAACTAAGTTCGTGAGGCATGGAGGAAAGATGCAGAAAGAGATGGAAAAATCTAAGAAATAATATGGAGGTTAAGGCAAAATTGAGATATTTAAGAATAGCTCCCAGAAAGGTTCGCTTGGTTGCGGATCAGATGAGAGGTGAGTCGGTGGCGAAGTCAAAGGGTTTCTTGACCTTTACCATAAAGAAGGCGACGGAACCGTTATTGAAACTTCTTAATTCCGCGGTGGCTAACGCTAAAAATAATTTTGATTTAGAAGAATCCAACCTCTATATTTCAGAAATTAGAGTGGATGAAGGGCCTAAGATGAAGAGATGGATGCCAAGGGCTCGGGGATTGGCTTCAAAGATAGAGAAGAAGACCAGCCACATTACACTAACACTCAGTGAAATTAAAGAGACAGCTAAGCGGACAAAAAAGAAGTCAGAGGCGATCTCTGTATCAAAGGTGAGCGAGATTAAAGATATAGTGGATGAGAAGAAGACCAAATGGAAGAAGGAGGATGGTTCCGTCAAGAAGCTGACTGAGAAGATTAATCCCAAGAAGATGTTTAGAAGAAAATCAATATAATCATGTCTCATAAAGTACATCCTAAAAGTTATAGAATAAGAACCACTGACGATTGGAGTTCTAGAGGTTTTTATCAGAAGAACTTTCCCCGATTTTTGAAAGAGGATTTGGAAATTAGGAAATTTTTAACTGAGAAATTTGATAAGATGGGGGTGGAGAAGATAGAGATTGAACGTCTTGCCAAGAAGACCAATATTATTGTAGCCAGCTCAAGGCCTGGTCTTATCATCGGAAGGGGTGGTGAAGGTGTTGAAAAGATGAAGAAGGAGTTGATAAAGATATTAGAGAAGAAGTTCTCCAGAAAGTTTCCAGTTGGAGAGATAAATATTGAAATAAAGGAGGTTCGAAATCCATGGACTTCAGCTCCATTGTCGGTTGATTGGGCTTCTGAGCAGCTTCGTAGGAGAGTTCGTCACAAAAGAGTCATAAAGCAAGTTATAGATAAGATTATGAGTAACAAGGAGGTACTCGGCTCTAGGATAGAACTCTCTGGAAGGTTGAATGGAGTGGAGATTGCCAGAAGGGAATGGTTTCAGAGAGGAAGACTTCCCCGACAGACAATAAAGGCTGATATTGATTATCATCAAGGAATTGCAATCTGTTCCTATGGAACGATCGGAATAAAGGTTTGGATATATAAAGGAGATAAGTTTGAATAAAGAGCTATGTCATTAATGATGCCCAAAAAAGTAAAATACAGAAAATCCTTCAAAGGAAGGAGTGTCTCTATTGCGAGAAGAGGGAACGAGTTAAATTTCGGAAGCTATGGATTAAAGAGTATGGGAACTCGATGGGTTACTTCCCGACAAATAGAAGCTTCAAGAAGGGCTATTGTTAGATACTTAAAAAAGGGAGGTAAGCTCTGGATAAGGGTCTTCCCTGATAAGCCGGTGACTTGTAAAGGGAACGAGGTGCCTATGGGAGGAGGAAAAGGATCGGTTGACCATTATGTCGTGCCAATAAGTCCAGGCAGGATACTTTTTGAGATAGAAGGAATAAAGGAGGAGGATGCCAGAAGTGCGTTCAGGAAGGCCTCCGATAAATTGCCGATAAAAACGAAGTTTATTACCAAATGAAAATATCTGAGATAAGGAAAAAATCAAAGACTGAACTAGAAAACCTTCTTCTGATTAAGAGGGAGGATTTGAGAAAGTTTAGATTTGGCGCACCCTCGCACAAAGTGAAGGATGTCAAGATGATAAATAAGACAAGGAAGGAGATTGCTAGAATATTAACTATTTTAAGAGAAAAATATGCCTAGACGCACACTAAAAGGTATTGTACTTTCCAGCAAGATGGATAAGACTATAGTAGTTGGTGTTAATGTCTTAAAGGAACATCCTAAGTATAAAAAGAGGTATAAGTCATCTACCAGGTATAAAGCTCATGACGAGAAGAACGAGGCCAAGGAAGGAGATAGGGTAGTAATAGAGGAAACGAGACCTCTAAGCAAGGAAAAGAGATGGAGATTGATAACTAAAATAGAATTATGATTCAACCTCAAACAATACTTAATGTCGCTGATAATTCTGGAGCAAAGATAGTTCAATGTTTTAAGATTTTAGGTGGTAGCAAGAGAAGATATGCTCGGATAGGGGATATCATTGTCGCCGCGGTCAAAGAGGCTGAACCGAGAAAAGGGGTTAAGAAACATGAGGTTGTCAGGGCCGTTGTAGTGAGACAAAAAAAGGCCTACGGCAGACCAGATGGTTCATATATTAGATTTGATGAGAACGCCGCTGTGATCTTGGATGGTCAGACCCAAAATCCGAGAGGAGGAAGGATATTTGGACCTATTCCAAGAGAATTAAGAGAAAAAGGATTTGATAAAATAGCGAGCATGGCCAAAGAGCTTGTCTAAGAGGATAATTTTTGCTAGTATCCCAAGTATTATGAAAATCAAAAAAGGAGACATCGTAAGTGTAATTACCGGAAAAGATAGAGATAAGAAGGGAAAGATCCTTCAGGCATTTCCTTTATCAAAGAAGGTTGTCGTTGAGAATGTTAATCTGAAAAAGAAGAGTGTGAAGGCTAAGAAGTCGGGGGCGAAGGGTCAGGTCGTGGAGTTTCCCGCACCGATTGATATATCCAACGTTAAGCTTGTATGTCCTAAATGCTCTAAAGTATCAAGGGTAGGGTATCTGGTTAAGGACGGGAATAAGTCTAGAATTTGTAAAAGTTGTAAACAAGAGATATGACAATATTGAATTTTAAGGAAAAGTACGATAAGGAGGTGATTCCTGTCATAATGAAGAAGTTTGGGTATAGGAATGTGAACCAGGTTCCTAAGATTGAAAAGGTCGTTGTTAATGTCGGTTTTGGTAAAGAAGCGGTGAGTAAGAGTGGAGATGAGTTGAGGAAGTTTATAGCGGGGATAAGTAGTGATCTGGCCGCTATTACTGGCCAAAAGCCTTCAATGAGACAAGCGAGAAAGTCAATATCTGGATTTAAGTTGAGAGAGGGGACTGTTATTGGGGCTAAGGTTACTATAAGAGGAAAGAGGATGTATGATTTTCTGGATCGGCTCATTCATATCGCCTTACCCCGTTCAAGGGACTTTAGGGGTTTGGATAGTAAATGCCTTGATAAGGAGGGAAATATGTCAATTGGAATAAAAGAGCATATAATATTCCCTGAGGTCTCTGCGGAGAAACTAAAGAACATTTTTGGATTTCAAATCACGGTTAAAACCAGCGCCAAAACAAAAGAAGAAGGTGCTGAATTATTAAAACTTTTAGGATTTCCCATTAAACATGGCTAAAAAATCACAAATTGCAAAATCAGAGAAGAAACCCAAGTTTTCCACTCAAAGTGTGAACCGATGCTTTAAGTGTGGGAGAGGGAGAGGATATATGAGGGATTTTGGTCTTTGTAGAATATGTTTCAGAGAGATGGCCAACGAAGGTCTAATCCCTGGGGTTAAAAAATCAAGCTGGTAAAAATATGAACACTGATCCGATAGCAGATATGATTAATAGAATAAAGACCGCACAAGCCGTTTCTAAAAAGACGATTAGAGTTCCCTTTTCTAGTATGAAATATGAGATTGCGAAGATTTTGGAATCCAAGCAGTGGATTGGTAAGGTTGAAAAAAAGGGAAAGAAGACAAGAAAGGTTTTAGAAATTGAATTAAAGTATCATGAAAATGGCGAGGGGTATATAGTAGGCATTAATAGGGTTTCAACCCCTGGTCAAAGAATATATGCTCCAGTGAGCAGAATAAAAAAGGTAAGGGACGGAGCAGGCGTATCAATAATATCAACTTCCAAAGGACTTATGACTAATTATGAGGCGAGGAAGGCTGGACTTGGTGGAGAAATTTTAATTGAAGTGTATTAAATAAGATGTCGAGAATAGGAAAAAAACCGATTACTATCCCTTCAGGAGTTGATGTTAAGATTGATGGATCAAAGATTACTGTAAAGGGGCCTAAGGGTGAACTTACAAGGGATTTAAGACCCGAGATATTATTTGAGATAAAAGATAACAAGATTGTCTTTACTCTTATTAGGAATGATAAAAAGAGCAGAGCTTTTTGGGGATTGACTAGAAGTCTAGTGAATAATATGATCATCGGTGTGACCGAAGGGTATATAAAAAAGCTTCAGCTAGAAGGTGTTGGATATAGAGCTGTATTAGAGGGTCAGGATTTGGTTTTTCAGGTCGGATATTCTCATCCGGTAAGGGTATCACCCGAGGAAGGGATAACTTTCTCGGTTGAAAAAAATATAATTTCTGTTTCAGGGATAGATAAACAACAAGTGACTCATACCGCCGCCAAGATAAGAAAGATAAGACCCCCCGAGCCCTATAAGGGAAAAGGTATTAGATATGAAGGTGAGATAATAAAGAGGAAGGTTGGCAAGAAAGCCGCTGGAAAATAAATAATATGATTAATACTAAGACAAGAAGAAAGAGAAGAGTCCGAGCTAAGCTTTTTGGGACTACTGAAAGGCCCCGACTTTCGGTTTTCAGATCCTTAAACCACATCTATGCCCAACTCATTAATGATGAGAAAGGAGAAACTATTCTCTCCGCGAATAGCGCTGGGCTTGCGGGCAAAGGAAAGACCCTTTTGGCATATAATACAGGGTTGATTGTTGCAGAGAAGGCCAAGAAGAAGGGGATTGAGAAGGTTGTTTTTGATAGAGGAAGTTACGCTTATCATGGAAGGGTTAAAGCGTTGGCCGAGGGGGCTAGAAAAGGTGGTCTAAAGTTTTAATATGATTGAAAAAGAGCTAAAAAATGATGAGTTTGAATCTAAACTGCTTGACTTGAGCAGGGTGGAGAGGATGACTGCTGGGGGAAGACGACTCTGCTTTCGAGCAGTTATGGTTGTGGGCAATAAGAATGGAAAAGTGGGTGTCGCTGTTGCAAAGGCGGTTGATGTAAGTCAGGCAATAGAGAAGGCGACTAAGTTGGGAAAGAAGAATATGATTGATGTGCCGATAGTTGATGGCACTATACCATACCGATCCGAAGCTCGTTTTAAGGCGGCGCAGATTATGCTTAGGCCTCAAGGAAAAGGAAGAGGGTTAGTTGCTGGAGGTACGACCAAATTGATATGCGAATTAGCTGGGATAAAAAATATATCGGCTAAGAATATTTCCCGAACTGGGAATAAGCTGAATAATGCTAAAGCTACCATATTGGCGCTTAAAAAGATACGGATTCAAAAACCATTAAAGATAGAAGAAAAAGATGCAGATACATCAAATCAAACCGAAGAACAAGCTTAAGAAGAGTAAGAGAATAGGTCGTGGAGGAAAGAAGGGAACCTATTCTGGTCGTGGAGTAAAGGGACAATTGTCTCGATCGGGACATAAGAAGGCTCCGGCCATAAGAGAGGTGATTAAAAAGTACCATAAGTTAAGGGGTTACAGGTTTAGCTCAACTAAAACAATTGAGAATGTAAAGGTTTCTGATCTTCAGAAGAAGTTTGCAGTCAATGAGGTAGTATCACCTAAGACGCTTGTTGAAAAAGGTTTAGTGAGAAGAAGGTCTTCTGTTATTAAAATATTGGGGAACGGTTCGTTGAATAAGAAACTTATGGTAAGGGAAATTCTTTTATCCCAGTCAGCTATTAAAAAGATTGAAGAGGCGGGCGGGAAGGTAATACAAAAAAGATGTGGATTGAAAAGATAACTCAGATATTCAAGATAAAGGATCTTAGGAATAAACTACTTTTTATTCTTGGAGCTTTTGCTGTCTTTCGATTGATGTCTAATATTCCGATGCCGGGAATAAATCCCGAAAGGATGGATGCTTTATTTGAAGGACTAGGAATACTAAAGTTTGCCAGCGCGTTGACGGGAGGCGCTTTGGACAAGTTTTCGATCGTTATGCTTGGTCTTGGACCTTTTATTACGGCTGTAATTGTGATGCAGCTTATGACAATGGTGATACCTGCTCTTGAAAAACTTCAGAAGGAGGAAGGAGAGGCAGGGAGGCAGAAGATTAATCAATATGGACGGCTCTTGACTGTACCGTTCTCATTTATCCAGGGATTTGGAATGTTGATGCTCTTTCAAAATGAAGGGGTAATTGAGCCGTTGAGCTCAATGCAGATGATGGTATCTCTTTTCACCATCACTGCTGGAACGATCTTTTTGATGTGGATTGGTGAACTAATAACTCAAAAAGGAATAGGTAATGGGGTCTCGCTCCTTATCTTTGCTGGTATTATCGCCATTTTTCCAAGCAACATATCAATAATGATAGAAAGCATAATGGATTATCCTGGTGCCCTCCAATCCTATATGCTCCTCTTCCTTATGGCGCTCGCCACTATTGTCGGTGTTGTCTTTTTCAATGAGGCCAGAAGGAATATACCTGTTTCTTACGCCAAGAGAGTAAGGGGTAAAAAGATGTATGGAGGGGTATCAACCTATCTTCCGCTCAGTCTTAACCCAGCTGGAGTGATTCCGATTATCTTCGCCTTCGCTATCGCATTTATGCCATCAATGATTGGCCAGTTTCTTTCGGGGGTTGATGGATTCATCGGTACGGCAGCGACATTTATAGTTCAGTTCTTTGATAGTCTTTGGATATTTGGAGGAATGATATTTATACTAGTATTCCTTTTCACATATTTCTATACTGCAGTAACCTTTGACCCTAAGAATGTGTCCGAGAACCTTCAGAAAATGGGAGGATTTATACCGGGAATAAGGCCTGGAACTCCGACGACGAAACATCTTTCGCATATCCTTAACAGAACTCTCTTCTTAGGAGGATTCTTTTTGGCGTTTATCGCCATCTTGCCCTGGATTATTCAGGGACTTATTCAGGTCATAACTGGTGAACAGATAGAAGGATTCTATTTCTTAATCGGTGGCGCATCAGTGCTGATTATTGTTAGTGTTGTTCTTGAAACCATCAAGCAGATAAAAGCTCAGCTTCAGATGAGGGATTATGAAACATTTTAACTAAAAAATATGATAATTATTATTCTCGGCCCTCCCGGTTCTGGCAAAGGAACTCAATCAGAATTAATATCAAGTGTATTCAATCTTCATTGTTTTGAGACCAGTAAGATATTAGAGCAGAAGTTTAAGGATGCGAAAAAAGATGACTTTGTTGAGGTTGATGGTGAGAGGTTCTATACCAAAGACCAGAAGAAACTCTGGGAAACGGGGTTTCTTTGTGATCCGCCATTTGTTACTCAACTAGTCATTGAGAAGATAAAAGATCTTCATTCTGAAGGGAAGAATATAATCTTTTCTGGCTCTCCTAGAACTCTTTACGAGGGAGAGAGGGTTACACCTTGCCTTAAGGATCTTTATGGGGCTAATAACATTAAGGTCATATTTTTAAATGTATCGGCTGACGAGACCATCCACAGAAATTCCAACAGAAGGATCTGTGAGCTAATGAGGCATTCCATCCTTTATTCAGAGGAGACCAAAGATCTTAAGTTTTGTCCTCTTGATGGTTCAAAGCTCATAAAGAGGGAAGGACTTGATGATGTTGAAAATATTAAAGTGAGAATAAAAGAATTCAGGGAAAGGACTTTGCCGTTGATTGATTTCTTTAAAGGAGAAGGACTTTCTGTAAGTGAAATTAATGGCTCTAATCCACCGGCTAAGGTTTTTGAGGATATAATGAAAGTCCTTAAAGATGATAAAGATTAAGAATCAGAAGGAGATAGATATAATGCGAGAGGGTTCAAAGATCCTAGCAGATATTCTTTTAAAATTAAAAGATAAAGTTGTTCCTGGAGTAACTACAGCTGAACTAAATATGCTTGCCGAGAGCATGATTTTTGATTGTGGAGGGATTCCCTCATTTAAGGGTTACGGAGGATTTCCGGCAGCGATTTGTACTTCAGTAAATGAAGAGATAGTCCATGGCGTTCCCTCTGATAAAAGATTGCAAGATGGTGATATATTAAGTATTGATATCGGTTTATTTTATAAAGGATTTCATAGTGATACAGCGATCACGGTTGCAGTGGGCGAAGTTACTCCTGAAATAGTACGACTTATTAGGGTTACTAAAAAAGCATTAAAGAGAGGACTTAAAAAGGTTCGTCCGGGGAATACTTTTGGTGATATAGGGAATACGATACAGAGATATGTAGAATCGCAAGGTTTTACGGTGATAGAGGGGCTTTGCGGTCATGGGATTGGTAGAGAGTTGCACGAAGAGCCAGAAGTTCTTAATACAGGAAAGAGAAGATCTGGCCCAGAGATAAAAAAGGGAATGGTCTTCTGTATTGAGCCGATGGTATCAAATGGGGGAGCGGAGATAGAGAAAGTCGGATTTACCTTTAAGACAAAGGATAATTCTTTATCGGCTCATTTTGAGCATACAGTAGCTGTTACTGATGAGGGATTTGAAGTTTTGACATAAGGGGTATTTTGTTTTTAATAATTTTTGTTATAATACCAATATGAGTAAAAAAAAATTTCCCTCTGAATTAAGATTAAACCGAAACTCCGGGGATTGGGTGGTGATTGCGACAGGGCGGGCAAGGAGACCCGATTCATTCAAAAAGGATAAGAGACAAAGAAAGAGAGTCTTTAAGAAGGATTGTCCTTTTTGTAATATTAGTGAAAAGGAAAATCCAGTCCTTGTTTATAAAGACGGAAAAGAGATAGATTTTCTTTCCAAGAATTGGACGACATTGGTTCTTCCTAATAAGTATCCTGCTTTTGTTTTTTCAGATGAACTGAATAGAAAGAAGTGCGATGGTCTTTTTGAAACAATGAATGCGGTTGGTTTCCATGAGGTGATTATAACGAGAGATCATGATAAGTCGCTGGCTCTTCTTCCCAAAGAACATGTTAAGGAAGTAATTGATGTTTATGCGCAGAGATATACTGATTTAATTAAGAAAGAGATAGTCAACTATGTCTCTATCTTTCATAATCATGGGCCAGAGGCCGGAGCTTCAATATATCATCCTCATTCTCAATTAATAGCTATGCCTCTCATAGATATTGATCTAAAAGATGCTTTAGCGAAGGCAAGAAAGTTTAAAAAGAACAAGGAGTGTATCTATTGCAAAATGAATGAGTGGGAAATGAAACAGAGGGAGAGGATAGTCTATGAAAACGATGACTTTATTGCTATTTGCCCCTTTGCATCTAAGGCGGCTTTTCAAGTGATTATTTCACCGAAGAGGCATCTGGCATTTTTTGAAAAGATAACAGAGAAAGAAAAGGTTAATTTGGCAGATATCTTTAAGATAGTTCTTGCTAAGTTACACAAGGCGTTGGGCGATCCTCCATATAATTTCTATCTTCATTCAGCTCCTTCTGATGGTAATGATCATTCATATTATCATTGGCATTGGACTATTTTACCAAAGACATCTGTTTGGGCTGGCTTTGAGCTTGCTGTGGGTATAGAGATATCAACTATTGAACCCGAAAAAGCTGCTGCTTATTTAAGAAAACAAAAAGTATGAAGCCATTAATTATAGCCAACTGGAAGATGAATCCAACAAGCCAGGACGAGGCCGAGAGGATGATTATAGAAACCGAAAGATTGGAATCTGAAGGCTGTGAAGTAGTTCTTTGCCCTCCTTTCGTTTTTTTAAATAAAACTACAATTCTTAAGAATGTTAAAGTTGGGGCTCAGAATTGTTCGTTTGACGATGCAGGACCTTTTACTGGAGAGATTTCGCCCAAGATGTTGAAAGAGATGGGAGTTGATTATGTTATTCTTGGTCATTCAGAGAGAAGATCCAGTTTTAATGAAGACGATGATATAATTCATCGGAAGGTAAAGCAAGCATTGAGAAATGGGCTTTCAGTTATTCTTTGTGTTGGAGAGACCGAGAAAGAAAGAGAAGAAGGCAAGACAGATAATGTTTTGCAAAGGCAATTGGCTAAATTTAATAGTAATCTGATCGTAGCTTACGAACCGGTCTGGGCTATAGGTTCAGGACGATCATGTGACCCTAAAACAGCGGAGAAGGCAAGGTTGTTGATAGAGAAAATAGCAAAGCCAAAGAGGGTTATCTATGGAGGTAGTGTAAATTCATCTAATGCTGGCGACTATATTTCATCTTTCTCTGGACTTTTGGTTGGAGGGTCGTCTTTAGATATAATTGAATTTGGAAAAATATTAAAAGTAGTTCAAGGAGTATGAATTCTGAAGAGATAAGAGAGAGATTTCTTGAGTTCTATAAAAAAAGAGGTCATGCGGTAATACCGTCGGCTTCATTGATTCCGGAAGACGACCCCAGTTTGCTTTTCGTAAATTCGGGAATGTTTCCATTAGTTCCTTATCTTCTAGGGGAAGATCATCCTAAAGGAAAAAGGTTAGTTAATTTTCAAAGATCATTTAGGGCTGATGACATAGATGAGATTGGGGATCGCAGACATACAACTTTTTTTGAAATGCTGGGTAACTGGTCTTTAGGAGATTATTCCAAAGAAGAGCAACTCAACTGGTGGTTTGAATTTTTAATTGATGAGATAAAACTAGATCCTAAAAAAATATATCAAAGCGTTTATGGAGGAGATGAATCGGTAAGTAAAGATGAAGAATCGGTTTTGATATTAAAAAAAATATATAAGAAATATGGAATTGAAGTTATTGAAGGTCCTGAGACTAAGGGTTATGGTAATCTTGGTCCGGGGATTGAATTGGACTTTGACCGAGAGAAGATATTCGCTTATGGTGATAAAAACTGGTGGCAGAGAGGGGATGTAATAGGGGAGTTGGGAGGACCGAGTTCGGAGACATTTTATGACACGGGTAAGGACCATGATCCGTCCTTTGGTAAATTTTGTCATCCCAACTGTGACTGCGGGAGATTTTTAGAGATAGGTAATTCTGTTTTTATGCAATATCAGAGAACCGAGAATGGATGGTCAGAACTAAAGAATAAAAATGTTGATTTTGGAGGAGGACTGGAGAGAATAGCGATGGTCAAGAACGGCTATGCGAGTGTCTTTGAAACAGATCTTTTCAAACCGATAATATCAAAGACAGAAGAGCTTTCAGGTAAGAAGTACGAGGATAATCTTCGTCCATTTGAGATTATAGCAGACCATATCAAGGCCGCAACATTTATAATTGGCGATGAAAGAGGGGTGGCTCCTTGTAATAAACAGCAGGGATATTTTGTCCGTCGGTTAATAAGGAGGGTTATTAGGTATGGCAGGCAGATCGGTATAACATCTGATCTTTGGATGAATAACCTTGCTCAAGAAGTAATCAAAATATATGGCGGGATATATCCTGAACTAGAAAGGAATTCCCAATTCATATTTAACGAGCTAGAAAAGGAGGAGAAGAAGTTTAATAAGACTTTAAATAAAGGACTCGAAGAATTTAAAAAACTTAATGGAAAAGAAATAATATCGGGGTCCGAGGCCTTTAATCTCTATCAGACTTTTGGATTCCCGATAGAAATGATAAAAGAGCTTGCCGAAGAGAATCAACAAAAGGTTGATGAAGAAGGTTTTAAGATGGAATTTAATAAACACAAAAAATTATCTCAAACTACCTCAGTTGGTTTATTTAAGGGAGGATTAGCGGATACAAGTGAAAAGACCACAAAACTTCATACTGCAACCCATCTGCTTTTGGCGGCATTAAGGGAAGTACTTGGTGATGATGTTTTTCAAAAGGGAAGTAATATTACTTCTGAACGTTTAAGGTTTGATTTTTCTTATCCTAGAAAGATGACTAAAGAAGAGATAAAGAGAGTGGAGGATCTTGTGAATGGTTATATAAAAGATGATATTGAAGTTAAGAAAGAGGTCGTTGATTCAAGCACTTTATCTTTATTCGGAAAAAGATACCCCGACAAGGTTAATGTCTATTCTATCGGAGAGATTTCTAAAGAGATATGCCGTGGACCTCATGTAGCTAGAACCTCGGAGATAGGTAGATTTAAGATAGTGAAAGAAGAGTCCAGCGGAGCTGGTATTAGAAGAATAAAGGCAGTGATTTGATTTTAATTAAAATTAAAGCTATTCTTATACTATGGCAAAAAAAGTATATGACATATTCCCTCCTAATTCTAGACCAGAGATGAAGAGCAAGAAACACTCTTCTCGGCCTCAATCCAAAAAGTGGATTTTGTTGGTTGTTCCTGTTATTTTAATAATCTCTATTTTAGGATATTTCTCTCTATTAAGGGTTGATATTAATATCTGGCCAAAAACCCAAAGCGTTGAGTATTCAGGAACTATTAAAGTGAGGTCAGACTATTTTCATTACGATATTGATGCAGGGGTTATACCTGGAAGACTTTTTGTTGTTAAGAAAGAAGAGTCTAAGACTTTTTTTGCCTCGGGCAAGGAGATGGATGAGAGGCGAGCCGAGGGTACACTTAGGGTCTATAATAACCATTCAGGACGTTCGCAAACTTTAGTTGCGGAGACCAGATTTGTATCTGCTGATGGAAAACTATTCAGGTCAACAGAGAGTGTTACAATTCCTGGTAGGTCGGGAAATATACCGGGTTATGCCGATGTAAGAGTTCGGGCTGTTGAGGCGGGGATGGAATACAATATTGATAGGACTTCTAAGTTTTCAATCCCAGGTCTTCAGGGCACTCCGATGTTTACAACTATCTATGCTGAGAATTTAGAACCTATTACAGGAGGATTTATCGGTGAATTGCCGATGATCACTACTGCTGATGTTGAGACGGCCAGGGAAATTCTTTTATCGGCTGCCATAGAGAGTGCAAGGGAAGAGATGATGGCGACTTCCCCGGAATTCGTTTTTGATGAAGAGATGATGGAAATTAACGTGATTACGGAATTCGTAAGACCTGAGGCAGGGGAGAAACATGAATCATTTGATTATTCTTTAGAGATAGAGGCAAGAATTCTTACCTTCAAAAAGGACGAGATGGAAGATTTTTTAAGTGATATTCTTCTAAATCAATTAAGTGAAGAGAATATTGATCCGATGTTCTTGGGAAAGGAGATATGGAGAGAGAGTTTGGATTTTAGTTATGAAGCTGACCTAAGAAGGATGGATGACGGAAGTATACTGCTTGAGGTTGATGCTTCTGCTATTGCGCATCCTGTAATTAGAGAAGATCTTATCAGGAAAGAAGTTGATAATATGACTATTGAGGAGGCGAGGATTGCGCTGGCTGATTATGATAAGATAAAAGATGTTGAGATTCATCCCAGACCGTCATGGCTTAAGAGGATGCCCTCGTCGGATAGGATAAGGATTAATGTAAGATTTGATGACCGTTGATTTTTTGATAAGATGGACTCAACTTTTATCCACTATGCTATCTTAGGAATTCTTCAAGGGATATTTGAATGGCTCCCTGTCTCTAGTCAAGGAATTGTAGCTTTAGCTAGTAAATTTTTAATAGAAGAATTTAATCCGATTGATATTGCTTTATTCTTACATATCGGAACTTTTTTTGCCGTCTTGATTTACTTCAGAAAGGATTGGAAAGAAGTTGCGATATTAAAGAATCCCAAATTGCTTCGTTTTTTAATAATTACCACGATCATCTCTTTAGTTATTGGATATCTACTTTACAAATTGGTTATAAACATAGCGGTGGGGAATATGTTTTTAGTGATTATGGGTTTTGCGCTTTTATTAACCGCTTATTTCCAGAAAAAAGGGAAAAAACTTGAAATAGGTTTTAATAAGCTAGCAATTATTACTGGATTCTTGCAAGGGTTGGCAGTAATCCCTGGCTTCTCTAGGTCAGGGGCAACTATCTTTGGCTTATCACTAGGCAAACTTTCTCCTTCTGAAATTCTAAAAATCTCCTATATGATGTCAGTTCCAGTGGTTTTAGCTTCTAGCAGTTATTTTTTTCTTACAAATTCAGGTTTAATTTTTGCGGCTTGGCCAGCTTTGGTTTTTAGTTTTTTAGTTGGTTTGGGAAGTTTACATTTCTTAATAACTATAGCGAATAAGATAGATTTTTCTAAGTTTGCTTTAATCTTTGGACTGCTTTGTCTCTTAGGAGCTATGGTAGGATTTATGGTTTAATCTTTTTATGAAAATAAATTATTTTTTGGATTAATTTCATTGTCTAGAGCACTTGACTTTAATCAAAGTTTTTGATATTCTCTTAGTTATTGATGAATAACAAGAAAGGAGTTATACAAAAGACGGGGACGGTCATTGAATCGCTTCCCAACGCTCACTTCAAGATTCAATTAGATGAAGGTGGTGAGATAATAGCTCATTTAGCAGGGAAGATGCGAATGTACCGGATTAAGGTTTTTCCGGGAGACATTGTCACTGTTGAGATGAGTGATCCCAATGATAACAGGGGGAGAATTGTTTACAGAAAGAAATAACTTTTTAGTTTATTTTTTTATTTATAAATGAAAATAAGGTCATCGGTAAAGAAAATTTGTAAGGATTGTAAGGTTGTTCGGCGAAAAGGTCGTGTCTATGTGATATGCTCGTCAAATAAGAAACATAAACAAAGACAAGGATAATTATGCCAAGAATTGCTGGAGTAAACATACCTGAGAATAAGAAGATTGAAAGATCCCTAACATATATTTTAGGAATCGGTCTTTGCTTGAGTAGGAAGATATTGGACGAGGTCGGGATAGAAAAGACTAAGAAAACATCGGAATTGACTGTTGAGGAAGTACAGAAGCTCAAGGAAGCGATTGAGAAGAATTATGAAGTTGAAGGAGACCTTAGGAAAAAGATAATGATGAATATCAAACGACTCAAAGAGATAGGGAGTTGGAGAGGTTCTCGGCATAGTAAGGGATTGACAGTAAGAGGGCAACGCACCAAAACTAACAGTAGAACAGTTAGAGGAAACGTAAGGAAGACCGTGGGATCTGGAAGGAAACCTGCCCCTACGGCTAAATAAAAAGATGGGAAAAAAGAGGGTTATAGATAAAACAAAAGAAGTAGTTGATACTGAGAAAGAGAAGATTGACCAAGAGATGAAAAAAGAGGTGAAGCATAAGATTCGGGGATTTGGTGAGGGTCGAGTCTATATCTCCTGCTCCTATAACAACACAATCCTCACCCTTACAGATACTCAGGGGAATGTCTTGGCATGGACAACGGCGGGGAATATAGGGTTTCGTGGAAGCAAAAAGTCAACTCCGTTTGTCGCTTCTAAGGTGGCAGAGGTTCTTACTCAGAAAGCCCAGAAGGTTGGAATTGAGAAGATTAGTATCTTTGTTAAAGGAGTTGGCGGAGGAAGGGATTCCGCTATTAGAGCGTTGGCTGCGAGGGGTTTTGATATTACTGCTATAAAAGATATAACCCCGATACCTCATAACGGTTGTCGCCCGAGAAAACCAAGAAGAGTATAATTATGATAGGTCCAAGATGTAAAATATGCAGAAGATTAGGAACTAAACTCTTTTTGAAAGGGGAGCGTTGTTTTAGCCAGAAATGTGAGATAGTCAAGAGAAACTATCCTCCGGGAATAAGGACCAAGAAGAGGGGAAAGAAGATATCAGAATATGGAAAAGGTCTTATGGAAAAACAGAAGCTCAGGAATTGGTACAACCTCAGTGAGAAACAGTTCAGTTCCTATGTTAAAGATATCCTGGCCAGCAAAAAGAGTCAGGTTGAGGTTGATACAGGTGATCAGCTTATCATGAGATTTGAAAGTAGATTAGATAATGTTGTTTGTCGTATGGGATTTGCTCCTTCAAGATCTGAGGCTCGACAGCTCGTCAATCATGGTCATTTTATGGTTAATGGAAGAAAAGTAGATATTCCTTCCTATAGGTTAAAACCGGGAGATGAGATTGAGATGAAGCTCAAGTCTAAAGGAAGTAAAGGGAAAAAAATCAAAGAATCTCTTAAGGGATTTAATCCGCCCGCATGGCTTTTTCTTAATAAGGATGAATTAAAAGGAAAAGTCATCACTTTTCCTACAGCGGAAGAGGCTGGTGTTCCTGTGGAGACCTCGGCTGTTTTTGAATTTTATTCTAAATAATAAATAAATTAACTAAATTATGATACCTTTACCTTCTAAGCCAAAAGTTATTCAAAAAGAGGATTATAAGGCGGTCCTTGAAATAGAGGGTCTTTATCCCGGTTATGGGACGACCATCGGGAATAGTCTTCGAAGAGTTCTCTTCTCCTCACTTGAAGGTGCGGCGGTAACTCAAGTGAAGATAGAGGGTGTTCAGCATGAGTTTTCAACTATAAAGGGAGTACTTGAGGACGTCGTCTCTATAATCCTCAATATCAAGAAGCTCAGGTTCAAGATGCATTCCGACGAACCTCAAATAGTCACTTTAAAGGTTAAAGGGGAAAAGGAGGTCAAGGGTTCTGATTTTGATGTGCCAACCCAATTGGATCTAATTAATAAAGAAATGCACATTGCTACTTTAACCGATAAGAAGTCCGAGTTGAATATGGAACTCAGGATTGAAAAGGGCTTAGGTTTTGTGATCGCTAAACAAGACAAAAGGAATAAGCTTGACATTGGACAGATATCAATTGATTCAATATTTACCCCGATCAAAAATGTTAATTTCAGGGTGGAGAATATGAGAGTTGGGAAGAGGACTGATTTTGACCGACTCTTTTTAGAGATAGAAACCGATGGAACCATTGATCCTGAGGATGCTTTTAAGGAGGCGTCACAGATATTAATAGACCATTTTTCGGCTCTCATTGGAGAAAGAGAGGAGATTATTAAAAAAGAAGAGGAAGAGATCAGTGATGAGAAGATTAAGGTGGAAGATATGGACATCTCTCCAAAAATAGTTAAGATATTGATTGAGAATAATATTAAGACTTCAGTAGGACTTGCTAAAAGAAGTGAGGAATCTCTGCTGAAACTTGAGGGAATAGGAGAGAAAGGGATTGAAGAGATTAAGAAAGGACTTAAGAAACTTGGGCTTGAATTAAAATAATCATGAGAAAGAGAGTAAAAGGAAGAATACTATCAAGGGAGAGGGATCAGAGGAAGGCGCTTTTGGCATCTTTGGCCCGAGGACTTATACTAAACGAGAAGATAAAGACGACTGAAAGCAAGGCAAAAGAGGTATCATCTTTTATAGAAAAACAGATAACCAAGGCAAAGATGGGAACCATTCATTCTAGGAGGGAATTATTAAAGGTTTTTTCCGAGGATGTTACTAAGAAGGTGGTGGAAGAGATTGCGCCGAGGTATAAAGAGAGGCAGGGAGGATATACTAGGATAATAAAGGCGGGGGCTAGAAAGAGTGACGGAGCTAAGATGGCTTTTATAGAGCTAATTTAGTAAAAATATGCAAAGAGAGACCCATAAAATTGATGCTAAAGGAAAGTCGCTCGGGAGATTGGCGACACAGATATCTATTTTGTTAAGGGGAAAACAGAAACCTGATTTTACTCCCCATAAGGATACAGGTGATTTTGTTGTTGTTGAGAATCTGAGTCAAGTCAAGTTGACCGGAAAAAAGGAGGATCAGAAGAAATACTATCGTCATAGTGGTTATCTTGGTAATCTTAAAGAAGAGATTATGAGGGATTTAGAGAATAGAAAACCAGGAGAGGTTCTTCGTAAGGCTGTGATGGGGATGCTTCCTAAAAACAAACTGAGAGTAGATATGATTAAAAGGTTAACGATAAAGAAATAAGATGAGTGAGGATAAAACAGTAATAAAGGATAAGAAGGAAGAAGAGCTCACTGATGATCTAATTATTAATGAGATTGATATTAATAAAATTAATAAAGATACCTATTTTGAAGCCGTAGGAAGAAGGAAGACATCTGTTGCTAGGGTTCGTTTCTATGTGAGTGGAAAAAAGGAGGTTGTGATAAACGACAAGGCCTACGATGAGTATTTTCCAACTAAGATACTCCAGGAAACCTGTATTGCGCCTCTTAAAAAGGTAAAGTATATGGATAAGTTCAGGGTAGTTGTGAAGGTCTCTGGCGGAGGGATTAGCTCACAATCTGAAGCTGTCCGGCATGGCATATCGCGAGCATTAGTTCTCTTTAATGTTGAATTTAAGAAGAAGTTTAGGGGGGCGGGATTCCTCACTAGGGATCCCAGAAAAAGAGAGAGGTATAAGTTTGGTCTTAAGAGAGCTAGAAGAGCTCCTCAATGGAAGAAGAGATAATGATATTGAAAACTGTTGAAAGGCGTTTTTTAGTTGGTTAAAACAAGACCCTTGAGACGAATAGATTACCATCACTGAGGACATAGAGTTGATTAGTGGTTCTGTCAAAATAGGGCTTTGGATTGGGTAAACTAGCCACATCAATTATATTAATATGGTCGCGATCATCAATCTCAATTATCTTTATCTCATCTTCAACATTAAAAATGAGATGGTGATTATTTAACCATTCAACGTTATCAACTCTCCCGGAGAATCTGGTAAGAAATGAATTTTCCCAACGTTTCTTATTGGGCTGTTCTGTTATGTCATCTAAATAGAGGACATTTATCTCATGGTTGCTATAGAGAGCAAGTTTTCTGCGATCTGGTGATGGAACTGGCTTTTGGTGTGATTGGAAGATCTCTTTAAAATCACCGTTGTTCAAGAAATAGAAAGTATTATCCTCAATGATTGCGATCTCAGAGAGATTGGGGAGTAAGATGCGGTATTCCGATTCTTTATTCATTAAAAACGACCTGTTTCGGATGTGATCTCCATTCTTAAAAAGAAGTCCGTTGTGAGAGAGCCAAACAATATCGCCATCTTCTCTTATACCAAAAGTCTCAACTTCCTCAGCCAATATTGATCTAGTGTTGTCTAGGTAGTTATATAAGGATAGGTTGCCGTCTTCAAGATAGATGAGAGAGTTTGCTTTTCTGGGATGAAGGAGTGGATCGGTGATATCGTTGATTATATAGTGGGTCTCATTAGCAGAATTGATGACCAGATAGTGAGACCCCATATCAATCAAGAATTCATCTCTTCTGGGGGAGGAGAAAACAGACAAAGGATTTCCCGAGACTTTTTTGGAAGATATTAATTGTTTTGATGAGTTTCTTACTGGATCGTAAAGTGTTAATTGCCATTCTTTATCATTAATTAGTTCTTTTATTACAATTTCTCTTCGGTGAGAGAGAGGAAAGATATTAGAGACATCTTTTTTAATGATGGTGAAATCCAGATCTTTTGGAATTAGTATTATATTTTTTATTTCAGTTACCATCTTTTCTTCAATTTTTAACGATTTATACCAGGAATGATATCCCTCTTTCGTGACAGTTAAATTATATTTTCCAGGAAGCAGATTTCTGATATATGAAGTGCCAAAGAAGAAATCGGTATCACTTTTAATTATTTTACGTCTGTTTTCGGGAGTTATAATAATATTTACATTTTGTGGAACAACCTTGAAGTAAAAACCTCCGGTCTGTACAATACGGAGATTTTCAAGATCCAATCTATATCCCTGGGAATAAAGCACCGCTGAAGGCGCGGCAATTAAAAATATTAAAACAAGGAATAAAAATAGAAATGATCTTGTTTTTCGGTTCATAGCAAGAAGTTAGATTGTATTATGAATATTGTATCAAAGATTGACCCACTTGCCAACTCTTTTTTTTTAAGTTAAGATGTGATTAGTATGACAGAAAGATTCATAATAGAAGGAGGAAAGCCCCTAAAAGGGGAGATAGAGGTAAGAGGGTCTAAGAATGCGGCGACTCCGATACTAGCTGCCACTCTTTTAACCAAAGAACCATCTATTATCAGCAACCTTCCCCTTATTGAGGATGTATTTAGGATGCTTGAATTAATTAAGGGACTAGGAGTTAAAGTAGAATGGGTTGGCGAAAATGCGGTTAGGATTGAGGCGAAGGATATTGATTCAGCTGCTTTGAATAGGTCCCTAGTATCCAAAATGAGATCTTCTCTTTTGGTTATGGGACCGCTTTTGGCTCGTTGTGGCTCGGTAGAGATGAATCATCCGGGAGGATGTATAATAGGAACCAGGTCGGTTGATACCCATCTGAATGGATTTCAGGGCCTTGGAGCCGATGTTGAGATTAGTACCGATAATTTAGCTAATGAGAAGACAAACTTATATTCATTGAAAGTCGAGAAAAGGTTGGGTGGTAAAGATATTGTACTTGATGAGTTTTCTGTTACAGCAACAGAAAATATTATGATGGCTTGCGCGTTATCTGACTGTAAGACAACGATAAAGATAGCGGCCTGTGAACCCCATGTCCAAGAGTTGGCCGGATTTCTTAAAAAGATGGGAGTTGAGATAAAGGGAGAGGGGACTCATACCATTGAGATATCGGGGAAGAAGAAACTCAAGGGTGTTGAACATTTTATCCCTTATGATTATGTTGAAGCAGGAACCTATATCCTTATGGCACTAACGGTTGGGGGAGAGGTGAAGGTCGGCAATGTCCCTACAGAACATCTTGACCTTTTCTTTAAAAAGATCATATCTTCTGGGGGGAATGTAGAGATAATAGATGATAAGTCGGTCATGGTAAGGACTTCACGGGATATGAAGATAAAGAATATCCAGGCGCTTCCTTACCCTGGGATACCAACCGACCTTCAATCTGCTTTTGGAGTGTTAGCTACCCAGACGCATGGATTAACATTGATACACGATCCTCTCTATGACGGACGACTGAAGTATTTGGAGGAGCTTAACAAGATGGGGGCGGAGATCATAATTTGCGATCCTCACAGGGCGGTTATAAACGGACCGACTAAACTACATGGAACTGAGTTAGGACCTCTTGATTTAAGATCCGGTGCCGCCCTCATAATTGCCGGTCTTTTAGCTGATGGTGTCACGATTATTAAGAATATATCCCAGGTTGACAGGGGTTATGAGAAGATAGAGGAGAGATTGCAAATGATAGGAGCTGTTATTAATAGGGTTAATTAAGATGTTTATAACAAAAATAGGAATTGATCTCGGAACCTGCAACTCGCTGGTCTTTATTCCCGGAAAAGGAGTAATTATTCAGGAGCCCTCAGTTGTAGCTGTTTCGGCGATTGAAAACAAAATTTTGGCTGTGGGAACCGAGGCCAAAGAGATGACAGGCAGAACCCCGGAGGATATCAAGGTTTATCGTCCTTTAAGAGACGGAGTGATTGCAGAGTACAAGATAACAGAAGTGATGATTAGGCATTTTATCAAGAAGGTACCGGGTCGTTTTAAGTT
Source organism: uncultured Candidatus Saccharibacteria bacterium (assembly GCA_964543755.1). Lineage (GTDB taxonomy): Bacteria > Patescibacteriota > Minisyncoccia > Minisyncoccales > CSSED10-335 > CAZIZF01. Next base: position 6,794 of record CAZIZF010000001.1, on the reverse strand, counting down.
TTTGAAACCAGAGTTAGTGATAAGTGTTCCAGCAGGGATAACTTCCACCGAAAAGAGGGCGGTTATTGAGGCTGGGATGCTAGCTGGAGCTAAGGCGGTCTATTTAACTAAGGAGCCGGTTCTTGCCGCGATTGGCGCTGGGATACCTATTAATTCTTGCTCTGGCCATATGATAGTCAATATAGGGGGAGGGACCTCGGAGGTGGCGGTTATATCACTAGGCGGTGTGGTTACTTGTTGCTCTTTAAGAACTGCTGGCGACAAGATAGATTCCGCAATTATGAATTACATCAAGAAGAAATATAAACTGGCGATAGGGATTCAGACAGCGGAAGAGATAAAGATAAAGATAGGCACCGCCCTTTCTGAGAAGGAAGAGAAGAGGATGGAGATAAGGGGAAGGGATATGGTTATGGGATTACCTAGGAATATCACCATCGGCTCTAACGAGATAGTTGAGGCGATAACTGAGACGTTGGATGAGATAATAAAGACTATAAGGCAGGTGTTGAGAGATACACCACCCGAACTTTCCGCGGATATAATGGATAAGGGTATGGTCATATCAGGCGGAGGGGCTTTACTGAGGAATATAGATATTCTCATTTCCCAAAGTACAGGAGTGCCATGTTTTATTGCCAACGATCCACTCGTCTGCGTCGCAATAGGTACTGGTACGGTATTGGAGAATATTGATTATTATAAAAGAAGTATAATGCTTAAAAGTCAATGACGGTTATTGGACATCAGAGACAAAAGAATATTTTATCGGCTATGGCGGCATCATTAGAGATACCTCATACTATGATCTTTGAGGGTTTATCAAAGCTAGGGAAGAGGAAGTTGGCGCTTGAATTCATTAGCAAGATATTTTGCGAAGAAAAGAATAATTGCGGTTTATGCCGCTCCTGTATTGATATTAGTAAGGGGGTTCATCCCGATCTTATTGAAATTTCTTCACAAAAAAGAGAGATACAGATAAATCAGATAAGAGATGATTTAATCCAGAGATTTTCTCTTAAACCTTATTCTGCGCCGTTTAAGGCGGCGATTATAGATAACGCTCATCTTATGAACCGTTATTCGCAGAATTCAATATTAAAACTTTTGGAAGAGCCAGGTGGTGATTCAATAATAATTTTAGTGACTGATTACCCAGAGTCCCTTCTTGCTACGGTAAGGTCACGAGCTAGACGAATATCGTTTTTTCCTGTAAGTTCTGTTGAGATTGAGCGTTGTCTGCGAGAGCGGGGATGTAATGAAGATTCTTTAGAAGAGATAACACTCTTTTCTTTTGGACGGCCGGGTGTAGCTTTAGAATTTTTATCTGATCCTACTAAGATAAAAGAAAGAAAGGAAAAGATAAATGAGTTTCTTAATGTCATATCGCCTAAATCGCCATTTCGTGATAGGTTTAAGTATGTCAAAGAACTGGCTGAGGATTCTACAAAGACCGAAGAGATGTTAAAGATGTGGCTTAGCTATTTTCGCGCCCTTATGATAAAGAAGGCGGAAGAAAATCGTTCTTTATTTAAAATCAAAAAATCCTTAGAAGAGATAGAGGAGTCAATTCACCTCATATCAAAGACTAATACGAATAGAAGAATGGTTTTAGAAAAATTAATAATGGAGTTATAGATATGGATATTAAAAATATAATTAAAGATACTGGGTTGGAATTTGATAAGATTATTATGTTCTACGAAAAGGATATATCAGGTATCCGTACCGGGAGAGCAACGTCATCACTAGTTGAAGGCATAATAATTGATTCTTACGGTACTAAACTTCCCTTAAAGCAGGTTGCCTCAATCAGCATACCTGGTCCGAGATTAATAACTATACAGCCCTGGGATAAATCGCTTATCTCTGTGATAGAGAAGGCGATTGCTCAGTCCGAACTTGGGATTAATCCTGTAAGTGATAAGGATTTAATAAAGATACATCTTCCTTCACTCACTGAGGAATTCAGAAAGAATCTTACGAAGATTCTTAATGAGAAGAGTGAGGATGCGAGAGTATCATTAAGGAGGGTTAGGGAAGATGCTTGGAGAAAAATACAAGATGGCTTTAGGGAGGGATTAATAAGAGAAGATGATAAATTCAGAGGAAAAGAAGAGCTTCAAAAACTCATAAATGAGTATAATAATAAAATTGAAAGGATATCTGAAAAGAAGACGAAAGAGATAATGGAGACATAACAAATGGATATAGCTATATACATAATCATATCAATAGTCAGTTTGCTCGTTCTAGTGGTTTTGCATGAATTAGGACACTTTTTGGTTGCTAAGAGATATAATGTCAAGGTAGAAGAATTTGGAATAGGAATACCGCCGCGAATAATCGGCAAGAAGTTCGGTGAAACAGTTTATTCATTAAATGCTTTGCCAATAGGAGCTTTTGTAAAATTGTATGGCGAGGGCCAGAAGATAAAGGACGAGAGAAGTTTCAGTGAAAAAAGCATATTTCAAAGGGCGCTCATTCTTCTGGGAGGAGTAGTCGCTTTTTGGGTTGTGGCATTTATTCTTCTTACGATAATTGCGGGGTTAGGTTTTTCAGCGGTGATCTCTGATGATATTTATTCTCCCGATGCTCAAGTTGTAATACTAGGCGTGGAAGATGGTCTTCCTGCCTCCGAGGCGGGAATGATGCATGGAGATATTCTCCTTAAGTTTTCATCTGGCACAGAGGAAGTCATAATTGAACGTGTCTCTGATGTTAGGTCATTCTTGGCTGACCACAGGGGCAATGAAATAGTTGCTCTTATTAAGAGAGGGGATTCAAATGAGGAATTGAATATTATCTCTCACGAGGAAGAGGGAATTATAGGTGTATCTCTCGCAAGAATGGAAACTCAGAAATATCCGTGGTATCAAGCCCCTTTCCAGGGAGCGTTAATGACTGGAACGATAACATTTAATATAGTTCATTTTCTCGGAAGTTCTGCGAAGAGCTTGATCTTTGGGGAGCCCTTACCTCCCGGAGCCCAGATAGCTGGACCAGTTGGGATAGTGGACTTCTTTGTTAGCGCGATAGAGAGAGGATTCGTTGATTATCTTCAGGTAATGGTGATGGTTTCAATATCATTAGCGGTATTTAACCTTCTTCCAATACCGGCGCTTGACGGAGGAAGACTTCTCTTACTTGCGATTGAAAAGATCAAAGGAAGTCCTATCAATCAAAAACTAGAACAGAATCTAATAGCAGGATCATTTTTAATGTTACTTGGACTATTTCTCTTAGTAACCTTTAATGATATTTGGGGATTATGAAAAACTTTTTCAAAAACCTTACTGATAAATTATCGTGCGATATCGCCATTGACCTTGGAACAGCTAACTCTTTAGTCTATGTTAAAGGTAGAGGTATCGTCATATCTGAACCTTCGGTCGTTGCCATTAATCAAAAGACAGGACAAATTTTGGCTATTGGAGAGGAGGCGAAGAGAATGGTTGGAAGAACTCCTGCTTACATAGTGGCGACTAGGCCTTTGGTATCGGGTGTTGTCTCGGACTTTGATGTTACAGAGCAGATGCTCAGATACTTCATAGAGAGGGCGTATAAAAGAAACTTTGTATTTAATTTTAGGCCGCGACTAATCGTTGGTATTCCTGTTGGAGTAACTGAAGTAGAAAGGAAAGCGGTTCAGGATGCCGGTAAGAGTGCGGGAGCCAAAATTGTCTTTCTTGTAGAAGAGCCAATGGCTTCGGCGATTGGGGCTCGTCTTCCGGTTCAGGATGCTGGAGGTAATTTTATCGTTGATATAGGCGGAGGCACCACAGAGGTGGCGGTTATATCACTAGGCGGTGTGGTTGTTGCGCGGAGCTTAAGAGTTGCCGGTGATAAACTCAATGAGGATATTATAAAATACGCTCAGGAGGAGTATAAATTACTGATTGGAGAGAGGACGGCTGAAGAGATTAAGATAAATATTGGTTCGGCATATCCTCTAAAAGAGAAGATTGAAATGCCGATTAGGGGAAGGAATCTAGTAACTGGACTTCCGGAAGAGATAGTAGTAACGGATAAAGATATTAGAAAAGCGATAGAAAAATCGGTTAAAGAGATAGTTGCTGCGATAAAGACGATAGTTGAGGAGACCCCGCCTGAACTTCTCTCGGATATAATGAATAAGGGGATCTATCTTATGGGAGGGGGAAGTCTTTTGAAGGGATTAGATCAACTCATTGCCGAGGAAACTAAGATTAAGACAAAGGTTTCTGATGACCCATTGACGGCCGTTGCCCGTGGAGCTGGTTTTGTTCTTGAAAATATAGATGAATTGCAAGATGTTCTAGTTGAAACAGACACCTTGGAAACACCAAAATAATGATTAAAAAAGACGATATAAAACATATAGCTGAACTGGCTAGGATTGATCTTAATGAAGACCTTCAAGATGATCTCTCTAATATTATTGGTTATATAGATAGATTAAAGATGTTGGAGGTGTCTAATCTTTTACCTAACTATTCAATAATGACTGAAAATATTACGAGAGAAGATGTTGAGAAAAGCTATCAAGATTTTGACAAGAAAGGAGAGTATCTTAAGGTAAGACAAATTCTCTGACTATGAATTTTTCATTAATGACAATAAGAGAACTTGCTTCTGGTTTCAGGGGAGGCGAATTTTCGGCGGTTGAAGTCGCAAAGTTTTTTCTTGATAAGATAAAAAAGAATAACGAAGAAAATTTTTCATTTATAACCATCACTGAGGAACTTGCTTTAGAGCAGGCTCGCAAGGCCGATGAGAGGATTGCGAAGGGAGATGAGAATCTTCTCTTGGGTATATCGGGAGCGTTAAAAGATAATATTATGCTCAAAGGAGTAAGATGTACCGCTGGCTCTAAGTCGCTTAATAATTATTACTCCTCCTACAATGCCCATATTGTTGAGAAGCTTGAAAAAGAGGGTTCGGTTATCTTGGGCAAGACCAATATGGATGAGTTTGCGATGGGTTCTTCCACAGAAAATTCTGCTTTTGGCGTGACTCGAAATCCTTATGACTTATCAAGGGTTCCGGGAGGATCTTCGGGTGGTTCGGCGGTTGCTGTGGCGACGGGCTGTTGCTCTTTTGCTATCGGATCGGATACCGGTGGATCAATAAGACAGCCAGCATCTTTCTGCGGAGTAGTTGGGTTAAAACCCACATATGGTAGCGTTTCAAGACGGGGATTGATTGCTATGGCATCGTCTTTAGACCAGATTGGCGTATTTGCTCGAAATATCAGCGACACGATTGATCTATTTGAAGCCATATCGGGCAAGGATGAGCTTGATTCAACTTCAGTGGATTATTCTTTTTCACGGAAAGAGATTGATGTTTCAAAATTGAGGGTTGGGATACCAAAGGAGTATTTCATTGATGGAATGGATAAACGGGTTGAGATGAAGATAAAAGAGGCGATTGCCTTAATTTCTAAGATGGGCGCTAAGATTAAAGAGATCAGTTTACCTCACACCGATTATGCTTTGCCGGTCTATTATATAATCATGCCTTCTGAAGTATCATCAAATATGAGTAGATATGATGGATTGAGGTATGGCCTTTCAGATGACCAAGCTAGTGATTTAATTGAATCGTACTTCAGAAACAGAGGAAAGGGATTTGGTATGGAGGTCAAGCGAAGAATAGTCTTAGGAACTTACACTCTTTCAGCAGGATACAAGGATACCTATTATCAGAAAGCTCTTAAAGTAAGATCGTTAATTAAAGATGATTTTGTAAAGGCATTTAAGGAAGTTGATATAATTATTACCCCAACCTCTCCAATTCTTCCATTTAAGATAGGGGAGAAGATAGGGGATCCTCTTTCAATCTATCTTTCGGATATATTTACCGTGACTGCTAACTTAGCTGGTGTTCCAGCTCTCTCTTTGCCCTGCGGTAAAATAGATGGATTGCCGGTTGGGATACAACTAATAGGTCGTTCCTTTGAGGAGAATACAATTCTTCAAGCGGGTAAGGCCTTTGAAGAGCTATGGAACAGCAGATAATTCAATATCTATTAAACCCGGGATTGATACCAGAACCCTATTCTCAGCTGATCTTTACCCTAAAGATAATCTTTGTTTTGATATCGATCATCTTTCTGGGGATAATATTTTATACTATTGCCTCAACTAATTGGTTGAAGTATAGAGCTATAGAGGATGTTGTTGAGTTTATTAAGTTCCAACCTTACGGGAGTGACAAGTATGTCAAAGAATGGAAGAAGGTAAAAAAACGTCTTGATACTGGGATTGAGGCGGAGTATAAGTTGGCTATTATAGAGATAGATACTATGTTGGGAGAGATACTTGAGCGTATGGGCTATGATGATGAGACGATAGAAAAGAGATTAAATAAAGTTACTTCAATTGAGATATCTAATATAGATGCTTTGAAGGAGGCGAGAAAGGTGAGGAATGGAGTGATACACGACCCTGACTATCAGCTATCAAAAGAAAAAGCCAAAGAGGTGATGGATGTTTATCAGGAATCTTTTAGGAGTCTTGGTATTCTTGTTTAGGACTTGATAAAAAAATAAAAGTATATTAGAATAACAATCAAGAACGCGGGGTGGTGGAGTAGTACCATGTGAGGCCCATAACCTCAAGGCGCCGGTGCAATTCCGGCCCCCGCAACATTTATTTGCCGGCGTAGCTCAGTGGTTAGAGCGACGGACTCATAAGCCGTAGGTCGGAGGTTCGATGCCTCCCGCCGGCATATTATGGGGGCGTAGATCAATGGTTAGATCGCCACTCTGTCACAGTGGAGGTTGCCGGTTCGAGTCCGGTCGTCCCCGC